>DBFBKG010000153.1:0-11014 GCA_048203815.1 Collinsella sp.
CGGGAATACCGAGCTCGCGGGCACGCACGAGCTCGGGGTTGGACTCGGGAATAGCGGTGGAGACCACAACCACGTCGGGCTTGACCTCGTCGATCGTCGCAGCCTCGTGGCCCACGTGGACCTTCACGCCAGCGCGGGTAAGCTGGCGAATATAGCGCGACGTCTTAAGGTCGGAGCCGGTAACGGTATAACCGCGCTCGTGCAGGACGAGGGCGATGCCGCTCATGCCGGCGCCACCGATACCGATAAAGTGGGCGCTCTTGAACTCGGGCGCGGAGGTTGCAGTCTGGGAATCAGCCATGTGCTCGTGTACTCCTTGCGTAAACACTGCCTGTAACCCGTTAACTGTACCGCACCTACCGCATCCGCGCGAGGGCGACCGGCGATATCCCGTCTAACTAACGCAATCCCTCTACCGCGTCGGCCAAAAGTGCGGCGGCACGGTCCTGGGCCAAGCCGCGCGCCGCCTGACGCATGGCATCACGTGCCGCAGCGTCATCGATCAGGTGCAGCAGCTCGTCGGCAAAGGCAGGGGCATCGATATCGGCATCGGCGCAAAGCACGCCGGCACCGGCATCGACCAGGTAACGGGCATTCGTGGTCTGGTGGTCGGCCGTCGCGTGCGGATACGGCACGAGCACCGAGGGCACGGCAAGCGCGGCAATCTCGGCCACGCTCGAGGCACCGGAACGCGAGAGCACCAGATCGGCCGCAGCCAGCATATCGCCCATGTTGTCGATGTAGGGCTGGACACGATAGCGCTTCGCCTCCTCGGGCGTCAGCGCCAAAGCGCGCTCGGTCTCCTCAAAGCCGTCGGCACCCGTCGAATGCAAAATATAGAGATTCTCACGCGAGAGCAGCTCGTTTTTGAGCGAAGCCACGCGCTCATTAAGATGCTGGGCACCGAGCGAACCACCAAAGACGAGCAGAAGTGTCGCGTCCTCGGGCACCTCGAGCGTCTTGCGACCGCGGGCGCGATCGCCCTCGATCACCGAACGACGCACGGGATTGCCCGTCATGAGCACATGGTCGGGGTCGCCCTCGCGCTCAAAGACCGCGCGGGCCGCAGGTACCGAAATGCACACGCGGGCGGCATGTGAGTTCATCATCTTATTGGCCAGACCCGGAACAGAGTTCTGCTCGTGCAGCAGATACGGAACGCCGGCGCCCTTGCACCAACCCAGCAGAGGGACCTCAACGTAAGCACCAAAGCCGATAGCGGCATCGGGCTTACCGACCTTCGAGAAGTGACGGGCAAGCGCGCGCTTCGCCTTGTTGACGCGCCACAGCGAGGTCAGCGCCGTCCAGGGACGGGAGCGATCGAAGCCCGTGACCGTGATGGGCACAAAATCGAATCCGGCCTCGGGAACCAGACGGCCCTCGAGCTTGCGCGACTGGCCCACGAACACAACGTGATGACCGCGGTCACGCAGCTCCTCGGCCAAGGCGAGCGCGGGGTTGATATGTCCTGCCGTGCCGCCGGCTGCAATAGCAACGGTCATCTTATCGGTCATGGTAATCCCTTCGTACACGCGGCCCCTGGTCATCGGTGCGCAAACGCGCCGACGGGTCCGAATTCAAATCGATTCGATTATATCCGCCGCCCGAGCTTCGGGGGTTCGGGCGTTGGGGACGCCCCTGCGGCGCCGTTCGCTGACGCGGACGGGCTGCCGACTCGGTCGCAGAGCCATCCAGGACGGTAAAGCCGTTACGCGAAGATCGCTCACCGCGCACGTGGGGCACGCCGGCGGTACTCTCATCCATAACGGCAAAGCTCTCGCGGCGACGGTCGTATTCATCGCGACGGGCGCTCTCATACGAAACGCGCAGGATCAGACCGGCGAGCATAAGCGACACAATAATCGACGAGCCGCCGTAGCTAATAAACGGCAGCGGCTTGCCCGTCATGGGAAACACATTGAGAATGCCCAGCGCGTTGATCAAAAACTGCACCGCAAGGATGACCGCGGAACCCGATGCCATAAGTGCTCCGCGACGGTCGGTCGCCTGCTCGGCAATACGAAACGCCGAGTAGATCAGCATCGCGAACACCAAGAAGAACAGCACGGTTCCGATAAAGCCAACTTCCTCGCCGATAATAGCCAAGATGTAGTCGTTATGCGCCTCGGGCAAATACGAGTACTTCATGGTGGAGTTACCGATACCGCGACCGAACAGGCCGCCCGAGGCAAACGCCATAATGGCAAGCGTGGCCTGATAGCCATCACCATATTCGTCTGCCCAAGGATTCCAAGCAACCTCGACACGCGTCATACGATACGGCTCGGCGATAAGGGCGATCGCAATGACGGCGATGCCGGCAACGACCGTCCAAACGATATATTTGGGGTCCAATCCCGCAAACAACGCCATGCACATGAGGGTCAGCAAGATGATCAGAACGGTGCCAAAATCGGGCTGAACAAAAATCAGAAAGAGCGAAATGCCCAGGTAGACACCCATCTTGCGAAGAAACTCGTTGATGTTGCCGCCGGGCGAAAAGATGCGGTCGAGCATGATTGCCGAATACGCGATGGCGAACGGCTTTAAAAACTCAGACGGTTGGAACTGAATACCGGCGATGTTGAGCCAACGCGTGGCGCCACGACTGCCGCTACCCATAAAGAACACCAGAACCAGTAGCCCTATCATGCCCATGAGAAAGATCCTGAGCACGTCTTCCCCAAACCAACTGTCCGGCAAGACGCGCACGATGGCAACCATAGCCAGCACGCCAACTCCGGCAAACGCGGCCTGTCGAAACAGGAAAAACGTTGCCGAACCATTCTCGTGCATCGCCTCGACCGAAGATGCCGAGTACACCATCAGCAAGCCAAAGCAAACTAAGCTAAACAGGCAAGCCATAAATATCAAACGGGGGCGCATGATGCGGGCGGGGACGCCGGCAATATAGCGCTCACCGAACGTCTGCCCGCCGCGTCCGGAACGCGGCGTGCTACGCAGCGAGGAAGCACGGTCCGAGTCGGGCCTCCTCATATCACTTCGGGGGCTCTCCTCTCTCACCGGCAACCCCTATTCCGTTTGCGATTTCGCTGCCGCGGCAAGCTGGGCCACGTAGTCCTTAAACACGCGGCCGCGCTCCTCGTAGCCCGAGAACTCGTCGAACGAAGAGCAAGCGGGCGAAAGCAGGATCACGTCGCCGCGGCTCGAGAGCGAGCGGGCAACGTCAACGGCATCGCGCAGATCATCGGCCTGGGCGATATCCACGTCACCATCGACATCGGCCTCGTCCATAGCGGCGGTAAAGCGCTCGCGCGCATCGCCAAAGCAAACGACCGAGCGCACGTTGTCCATAACGACGCGGGCAAAGTCCGCAAGCGGGGTACCCTTATCGTGGCCGCCGAGCAGCAAAATCACATCGTCGTCGGGAAACGCCGTCAGGGCCTTTTCGACCGCATCGGTGTTCGTTGCCTTGGAATCGTTGACGTAGCGCACGCCATCGATCTCGCCGCAGGGTTCCACGCGGTGTTCGAGTGGCTGGAACGATGCCAAACCGCGGCAAACGCCCTCGGGATCGGCACCGACGGCCAGAGCAGCCGTGGCGGCACATAGGGCATTAATGACATTGTGATGGCCCGAGATCTTGAGCTCGAACGTGGCGACAAGCTGAGTCTCGACGCCCTTCAGGCGCACGACCATCTTGCCATCGCGCACAAAGGCGGCGTCTGCACCCTCGGGCTCGTCAAAAGCGACCTTGCAGATGCGGCGACCCGGTGTGTAGATGTACTCATCGAACTCATGGATGCCGGCATCCTCGACGTCGATAACCACGAGGTCGTCGTCGACCATATTCTCGAACAACTTGATCTTGGCAAGCGCATAGTTCTTGTGGCTCTTGTGCCAGCCCAGGTGGTCGGGCGTGATGTTGAGCAGTACCGCCACGCGAGGATGAAGCTCGTCGGTCGTAGCAATCTGATAACTCGACAGCTCGGCCACAAACCACTCATTGTGTGCGCGGCCGTCGATCTCGTTCACCGGCGGCTCGCCGATATTACCGACGGCCACGCTGGCTTCACCGGCGGCCTTGAGCAGATAATCGGTCAGCGACGTGGTAGTTGTCTTGCCGTTGGTGCCCGTGATGGCGATCCAATTTTGGGGAGACAGGCGATAGGCAAACTCGGGCTCGCCCATAATCTGAGCGGCATGCTCACGCCCAGCCTTAAAGAAGGCCGAAAACTCCGAGATACCCGGGCATGTCACGCACACGTCATAGGAACCCTCGACCTGCTCGGTGCCGTAGACAAACGACACGCCCTGCGCCTCGAGCGCACGTGTGGCGTCATTGGGCTCGGAGGTACCGCCGCCATACACGGTCGTGGCGCTCACGCGCTCGGGGTGAGCCAACGCCCAACGGGCGACATCGAGACCGGATTTACCCTGCCCCAAAACAAGCAGGCTAAAGACATCAGCAAGAGGCATGAAAGACCACTATCCCAACTGGAAGAACAGGGCGAGGCCAACGGCGCCAAAGGCCGCGGCGATAATCCAAAAACGGATAACGACCTTGGTCTCGGCCCAGCCCTTCTTTTCGAAATGATGATGAATGGGCGCCATAAGGAAGACGCGCTTGTGCGTAAAGTGGAAATAGACAACCTGGATCATGACCGACAGCGTCTCGACGATAAACAGACCGCCGATGATGAGGGAAACGACTTCGGTGTTGGTCATGATGGAGGTGCAGGCAAAAGCGGCACCCAGGGCAAGCGAGCCGGTATCGCCCATAAAGATGCTCGCCGGGTAGCAATTGAACCACAAAAAGCCCAGGCAGGCACCGGCGCACGCCGTGCAGAAGATGGACAGGTTCACGTCACCGTGCAAAAACGCCATGGCGGCCATGGCGAGCATGGCAATCATGGAAGTGCCACCGGCAAGGCCGTCCAGACCATCGGTCAGGTTCACGGCATTGGAAAGACCGGCGATCATCAGCCAGCAAAATACAATGTAGAGCCACGGGAACGAAAGGCCGCAGATGGTGGTCGAAAGAACACCGAGGTCAATCGTCAGGCCGCCGGGAAAACGAATCTCGGGGGCGACGCCGCACCAATTGACGGCGAGCACGGTAAAAGTGACGCAGATGATGGTCAGACCGATCATCTTGGCGTGAGGCGTCAGGCCGAGCGAGCGACCATGCGTGACGGAGGTCAGATCGTCGATGAGACCCAGAACGCCGGTGGCCAGCGTGGCAAGCAGCACGAGCACAAGCTCGGTGGTGAGCTTGCCCGTCAGCAGGCAGGTCAGCGAGATCGCGACAAGGATGATGACGCCGCCCATGGTAGGCGTACCCTGTTTAATCAAATGACGCTTGGGGCCGTCGGCTCGGACCTGTTGGCCGATACCCTCGACCTTCAGCAGCTTGATCCACCACGGCATAAGCAGCAACGCAATGGCGGCAGCGATGCCAAGTCCCAAAAAGGCCTGATACGTAGGATACGAGGGATTGCCGAACATGGGCTAGCACACACCTTCCACAAAGCGGTCGAGCTCAACAAAACGGGAACCCTTGACCAGTACAACATCATGATTTTCAAGCGCGCCGCCCATGCGGTCGAGCACCTGCTGATAATCGGAGAACACCTGGATGCGGTCCTCATCCATACCCATCATACGTGCGGCATCGGCCATGAGCTGAGCCAGCTCGCCGCCGACGCACGCGAGCATGTCGAGCTTCTTGGCGGCGGCATAGGCGCCCACGAGCTCATGCATGCGGGGAGCCTCGTCGCCCATCTCGCCCATCTCGCCCAGGATCGCCATGCGCGAACCGTCACAGATGAGCGAGCACAGCAAATCGAGGCCGGCAGCCATAGACTCGGCACTGGCGTTATAGGAGTCGTCGATGATGCGCGCTCCGCTCTTGGCGCGCTTGATCTCCTGGCGGTGACCGGTGATCGTAAGGCCCCTAAAGGCAGCATCGATCTGCTCGGGCGTCACGCCCAGACGATAGGCGACCGCGGCGGCCTTGACAGCATTGGGCACGGACTGCACGCCGGGAATGGCCAGCATGGTATCGACCGTGTCGCCCTGACCAAAGTCGAGCGTAAAGAACGGATGGCCCTCGTCGTCGACGCGAATGTCGCGTGCGCGGACCTCGTCGTCGTCCGAGACACCGGCCAGCATCACGTCAATACCCGCAGGCTGAGCGAACGTATCGCGAATGAACGGCGTAAAGTCGTCCTCGCCGCCCAAAACCAGCAACGGCGAGAAATCGCCGGCGGCGCACATGCCCTGGACAATCTCGGACTTGGCGCGGGCGATGTTCTCGCGGCTGCCCAGGATACCGATGTGGGAGGTTCCGATCTTGCTCACGATGGCAAGATTGGGGTTGGCGGACTGGGACAGACGCTCAATCTCATGAAAATGGTTCATGCCCATCTCGAGCACCAGAACCTCGGTATCGGCCGGAGCGGAAAGCACCGTGAGCGGCATACCGATCAGGTTGTTGAAATTGCCCTTCGTGGCCCAGACGCGATAACGCTTGGCGAGCACGGCGGCGAGCACGTCCTTGGTCGTCGTCTTGCCAATCGAACCGGTAATGCCGACGACCAGGCAGCCAAGCTCCAAGCGATATACGTGCGCCAGGCGCAGCAAGAACGCAACGGGGTCGTCGGTCAGCAAGATGGCGCATCCCTTGTCCTGCGCCAGCGAAACAAGCTCGGCATCGGGCTCGCGCGTCATCACGACGGCACCGGCACCCGACTCGATGGCACGGGAGGCAAAATCATTGCCGTCGACCTTTTCGCCGGGGAAGGCGACAAAGATCGTCCCCTCCTCGACCTGACGCGAGTCGATAACGCACCCGCGGCATACCCGATCGACTTCTTCCGTCACGGTTCGGGCCCCCGTTGAGGCCGCGAGGTTGTTGACGGCGATCTCTATCATTGCAGCTCCCCTGTAAACCTAATAATGCTATCGGCGTATTGTATCCCAGTGCCATGCGCGCGTGGTGCAGGGCATGTGAACGCCCTTCAGATCAAACGGCAGGCCACGCTCAAGATTGTAACCCCCCTACTTCGTGCGCGGGATACCCAGCACGTCGAGCGCGTTGGCCATAATGGACTGGAATGGCACCGCGGCGGCATCCGAGCCGCTCGGCGTTCCATCGAGTGTGATATAGCACAGCACCTTGGGCGACTGTGCCGGCGCAAAGCCCATAAAGGACGACATGTAGTTCTCCTTGAGGTAACCGCCGTTCTCGTCAGCACGCTCGGCCGTACCGGTCTTGCCCGCCACGTCATAGCCATCGACCGCACCGCCAACGCCCGTGCCTTCGGACACGACCGTCTGCATGCACGATGTCACCTGGGCGGCAGCGTCCTCCGAAATCGCACGCTCGCCTTCGCCCCAGTCCTTCTCATCGCCCTTGCTGGACTTATAGAAGTGCGGCGTCATCATCACGCCGCCGTTCGCGATGCCGCCCACGGCACGTGCGACCTCGATCGGCGAGACGGACAGCGCCTGGCCAAAGCTCATCGAGCCCAGCGTGGCGCCGTCGTACTGGTCGCGCTCCTTGACGATGCCCAGACTCTCACCCGGAAAATCGACACCGGAGCTATGACCGATACCCCATTTGTCCACATAGGTGGCAAAATCATCGGCACCGATCTTGCGTCCCACCAGGACAAAGCCCACATTGGACGAACGGCGCATCATCTCGCGCACGTCCATGGTCATGGTGTAGTCGCGCTTGTCGGCGTCGGTAACGGTGTCGTCGCCAACCTTAATGCTCGCCGGCACCTCAAACGACGTGCTCGAACGCACGGCGCCCAAGTCGAAGCCGGCACCGGCCACGAGCGTCTTAAAGACCGAGCCGGGCTCATAGGCATCGGTAACCAGGCGCAAGTTCATGTCCTCGGTCTTGGCGTTTTCCAGATCGGCCTGGTCATATGTCGGATACGAGCATGCCGCCAGAATCTCGCCCGTCGTGGGATCGGTGACCAGGGCCGAGCCGTTCTTGGCCTTGGTCTTTTCGACCGCCTCGGCCAGGGCGTCCTCGGCGGCGCGCTGGATATTGACATCGAGTGTCGTCACGATATCCACGCCGTCCACCGCCGCCACCTTTTTATAGGCGCCGCCCGCGATATAGCTACCGTCCCTCGCCCGCTCGCGCACCAGCGAACCGTTGGTTCCGGTCAAAAGCTTGTTGTACTGTTTTTCGAGGCCCGTCAGACCGTCGTTGTCCACGTTTACCACGCCAAGCACCTGCGATGCCAGGTTGCCGTAGGGGTACACGCGCTTCATGGCCTGCTCAAAGAGCACGCCTGGCAGGTTCTTCTTCTCCAGCGCCGCGGCATCGTCCTCGTCCACCTGGCGTTTGATATACACCCAGGTGCCATCCGACTCAACGAGCTCGCGACAGGTCTTTTTATCGATTCCCGTAGCTTTGACCAGCGCCGATACCGTCTTGTCAACGTCCTCGATAAGCTGAGGATTCACAGCGATGTTGCGGCATTCGACCGACGACGTCAGCACGTTGCCGTTACGGTCGTAGATGGTACCGCGCTTGGCATACAGCGTCTGCGCAAGCAAGCGACGTGCATCGGCACGGTCGCGTAGCTTATCGGCTTCCACAATTTGATAGTCGGCAAGGCGAAGGACGCCCAAACCCAAGCCAAACCCGATGAAGCCCATGACGGCTTTGCGCCGGGGCAGCGGCGTGCCCGTGAGCCATTCGGTCGACGAGCTCTTACGCGGTCTGGTGTTATGCATTTGAGGACCACTCGAGCCACGGAGACGCGACGCAGGGTCGTTGCCATAGGACGGCCTCGCGTTGTAAGATGGCCGACCCGTTCCTTGATAACCAGAACGTCCCCGCGATGAGGGACGTCCAGAACCGCGACCCCCGTCGGAGCCGCGGCGATAGTCATTTGTCATACTCAGCTACCGTCTTGTTACTGAGCGGTCGCGGTCGAGCTAGCGCCCGCGGCTGCATCCTGCGAAAAATCAAGTGTAACGCTCTCGCTGGGCTCCACCATGCCATAAGCGCCCGCAAGGTCGCGAATGCGCGTGTCGGCACCATAGACCGAATGCATGACCTCCAGGTCGGAGCTCTCATCGGTCGCCTTCTCGAGCGTGTTGGTAAGCGCGGCGTTGCTGTTGAGCACCTGGGCCGTAACGCCGGCGAGTGCCACACGGGCGACACCGATCGTCATGAAGATGGCCGCAATGATGCAAAACGTTTTAAGAACGCTCATGAAAACCGGGCTTACCGCCTGGTTTGCCTGACGGCCCGCGCCCGTGTAGACATCAAAGCGCGGCGTGCGCTGCTCGCGGGGAGCAACGGGGGCCTGCGGTGCCTCACGATAGGCGGGCATGGCGTTCATATCATAGGCGAGTGCTGCGTTTGAGGTGTTGTAGCCCATGATATGCCGCCTCCCATCCCGAGTACGTTGGTAGTGTGTTTAAGCTTCGTTTGTAGTACGAGCGGGAGGTCCAATATCGCGCGGTCGCGTCTACAGACGCTGCGCCACGCGGATCTTGGCTGATCTCGCCCGAGGGTTGCGCGCAACCTCATCGGGTTGGGCAACCAGGGGTTTGCGGGTGATGACCTTGAGTATCGGCACGTTGCCGCACACGCACACCGGAATCTCCGGCGGACACGTGCACCCCTGGCTCATCTCCTTAAAGTGGTTCTTTACGATACGGTCCTCGAGCGAGTGATACGAGATGACGCAGATGCGTCCGCCCGGGTTGAGCCACCTTGTGGCGGCGTCAAGCCCTCGCTCGAGCACATCGAGTTCGTGATTGACCTCGATGCGAATGGCCTGGAAACTTTTCTTGGCTGGGTGTCCGCCATGCCGACGAGCGGCAGCGGGGATACCAGCCTTGATGATCTCGACAAACTGACCGGTGGTTTCGATCGGCTCATGCTCGCGGCGGCGCACGATCTCACGCGCGATCTGCGAGGCGAACTTCTCTTCGCCGTAGACGCGTAGAATCCGGGCGAGGTCGTGTTCGTTATAGGTGTTGATGACCTCAGCTGCGTTTAAGGTGTTGTTACCCGGATCCATCCGCATGTCCAATGGGGCGTCCTCGTTGTACGAAAAGCCCCTGCCAGGGATATCGAGTTGCGGCGACGAAACGCCCAAGTCGAACAGGAAGCCATCGACCCCGGGCACCTCGGCCGAGCAAAGCAGCTCGTCCAAGTCGCCGAAGTTGCCCTTCAGCAGCTGGTGCGGTACGCCGGGAACCTCGCGGTCCAGACGGGCGCCAGCGGCCTCGAGGGCCATGTCGTCCTGATCGACGCCGAGCAAAAGGCCGGTCTCCCCCACCTGCGCGGCCATCTTTACCGAATGGCCGGCACCGCCAAGGGTGCAGTCGCAGACGACGGAACCGCTCTTTAGCTGCAGCGACTCAAGCACTTCGCCGAGCATGACAGGTTCATGCCGATATTCTTGTGTCAAGATCCCACGCTCCATCCGTTACTCGTGCCTTGCCCTTACGAGAAGAAGAGGTCCAGCAGGGCCTCATCGTCATCGTCCTCATCGGCCGTAGCGCGGTCCCAAACCTCAAGGTGGTCGTAGTTGCCCACAACCGTGACCTCGCGGTCGAGGTTCGCCTGCTTGCGGAGAGACTCAGAAAGACCGATACGGCCCGCGCTGTCCACATCCATCGACGTGGTGCGCTTGTTGATCGCCCTCATGAGCTTCTGGTCGTTGATGTCACGCGGGTTAAAACCCTCGTGGCCCTCACGACCCGCGAAGAGTCCTTCGACCCACTTATCGAAGGCCTCGGCAGAGAACACGTACAGAGCATCGACATCCAGGGCTTTAAACACGCGAACGTGCTCTCCAAGCTCCTCACGAAGGGGTGCAGGCAGGGATAGACGACCTTTTGCATCGAGATTGCGCTCGTATGCACCCGTCATTCCCATGTGCGCCCTCCCCTCGGTTACTCAGATGGCACGTACGCGGGGAACCACCCCGCCTGTCGACGTCATCAATAATATGGGGAACCGCCCCATTTTTCAACACCTTTCCCCCCCCCGTGCCCCCCCCCC
>DBFBKG010000154.1:0-21311 GCA_048203815.1 Collinsella sp.
AAGCTCTACCGCGGCGAGCACGTGGCGCTCGTCGGCCCCAACGGCGCCGGCAAGTCCACGCTCATGAAGAGCCTCGCCGGCCTGGAGCCGCCCACCACCGGCACCCGCGATCTGGGCACCAACGTGGGCGTGGCCTATTACGCCCAGCACGCGCTCGAGGGCATGACCGAGTCCAACACTGTCCTACAAGAGATCGACACCGTTACGCCCAAATGGACCGTGCCGCAGCAGCGCAGCCTGCTGGGCGCCTTCCTGTTTAGCGACAACGACGCAATCGAAAAGCAGGTACGCGTCCTCTCCGGCGGCGAAAAGGCACGCCTGGCGCTTGCCAAAATGCTCGTGGCCCCCGAGGCGCTCCTGTGCCTGGACGAGCCCACCAACCACCTGGACATCGACTCGGTGGACATGCTCGAGAACGCCCTGCAGAACTTCCCCGGCACCATCGTGCTGATCAGCCACGACGAGCACCTGGTACGCGCTGTGGCCAACCGCATCATTGACATCCGCGATGGCAAGGTCACGGTCTTCGACGGAGACTACGACTACTACCTCTACAAGCGCGAGGACCTCGCAGCCCGCGCCGCCGCCGAGGCGGCAGGGGAGAGCGTGCCTGCCGCGGCCAAGTCCACCAAAGCCAGCGCCGCCCAGGTCGACACCCCCGCCGCGGCGCCTAAGCCGGCCGAGGGCAAAAAGACCAAGGAGCAAAAGCGCGCCGAGGCCCAGGCCCGCGCTGCGCTCAACAAAAAGCTCAAGGGCGTGCGCAACCAGCTCAAGAAGATCGAGACGGAGCTCGACAAGAAGCGCGCCCGCTATGACGAGCTTATGGAATTGATGGCGAGCGAAGAGCTTTATGCCGATCAGGACAAGTTCAACGCCGCGCTGGGGGAATATAACGGGCTTAAGCAAGAGCTGCCCAAGCTCGAGGACGAATGGCTGGAGCTTTCCACCCAGATCGAAGAGGAGACCGCGCGTGAACTCTCGTAAGGCCGCCGCCGTGGCGATGAGCATCATCGCCATCGCGTGCCGCATCTGCGGCATCTTTATGAGCGCGATGACCGTGCTGCTGTGCTTTAGCGGCCTCACCGCCAAGCTGCAGATCGTTGGCTTTGTCGTTGAGCTTTCGCGCGCACTGCCGAGCGCCATCGCCGGCTACGGCGTCATCACGTCGCCCTTTGGCGGCGTGTTCCGCCTGGATTACGCCATCGTGGCCGTTATCCTGTTTGCGGCCGACTACCTGCTCTCGCGCGCCTCGCGTCGCGTCCGCTAGGGGAGCGCCATGTCCAGCAGCTACATGATGAATCTGCTCGCCAGCGCCGTCGCCGTCATCATAGGTATTGTGATCCACGAGAGCGCGCACGCCGCCGCAGCCTGGGCACTCGGCGACAAGACGGCCCGTTCGCGCGGCCGCGTTTCGCTCAACCCGCTTAACCACATCGACCCGTTTGGCACCATTCTCCTGCCGCTGCTAATGCTCGCCGCTGGCGGCCCGGTGTTCGCCTTTGCCAAGCCGGTGCCCGTCTACCTCAACAACCTCAAGCATCCCAAGCGCGACGAGGTCCTGGTGAGCGCAGCCGGCCCCGCATCGAACATCGCGCTCGCGTGTCTCGCAGCCGCCCTCATGCACGCAGCGTACGGCAACCTCTACGCCAGCATGTCCTTTTCCGTGGCGTCGCAAATCATGAACTTTGGCGCCACCTTTATCGTGGTCAACCTGTCGCTCGCGTTCTTTAACCTCATCCCGATCCCGCCGCTCGACGGCTCGTCGATCATCGTGCCCTTCCTCAAGGGCAAGACGCTCAACAACTACTACCGTCTGCAGCAGTACGCCATGCCGATCCTTATCATCGTGCTGTACCTGCTGCCCATGTGGACCGGCATCGACGTGATTGGCCGGTATTTCGACGTTACCGTGTATCCGCTCGCTGAGCAGCTGCTTAACTTCGCAATCGCCGGCATCTAGGGTAAACTTACAGGTCGACCGCGCAAAACGGTCGTAACATGCACCCAAACCGCGCCGCGAAGGCGCCGTCAAAGGAGGTCGAAGATGTCGTATCGCGTGTCGACGCAGGTCTACAGCGGACCGTTCGACCTGCTGCTGCAGCTGGTAACCCGCCAAAAAGTAGATATCGGCGCTATCTCCATTAGCGAGGTGGCCGAGCAATACCTTGCCGAGGTCGAGCGCATCGAGGCACTGGACTTGGACGTGGCGAGCGACTTTTTGCTGGTCGCGGCAACCCTTTTGGACATCAAGGCCGCCTCGCTGGTGCCCCAAGAGGCCCCCAGCAAATCCGTCGACGATGACGAGTTCGACGAAGACCTCGAGGAACTCAGCGCACTCGACGGCGACGCCCTGCGCGAGGTCTTGATCCAGCGCCTGATCGCCTACAAGCAGTTTAAGGGTGCGGCGGCGGCCCTTGGCGCGCGCATGCAGGCCGAGAGCCGCATGCATCCGCGCGTTGCCGGCCCCGACCCTGAGTTCTTGGGCCTTATGCCCGACTACCTGGCCGGCATTACCCTGCGCGGCCTCGCCGTCATCTGCGCCGACCTGGACGGCAATCGCCAAACCTTCCTGCTGGAGGCCGAGCACGTGGCTCCGCATCGCGTGCCGCTCGACCTGACGGTGGCCTCGGTCGACCGCTTTACCATGGCGCACCAAACCTGCACCTTCCGCGAGCTACTGGACGGCGACGCCACGACTGAGCAGCTCGTTGTCACCTTCCTGGCCATGCTCGAGCTCGCCAAGCGCGGCTCGCTTACGCTGAGCCAGGACAAGATTTTTGGAACCATTCAAATCAACCGCGTCGAGGGCGCCGAGGCATACGTGCCCGGCGAGGGCCCCGAGCTCACCGAATAGGAGCGGCAACCATGTCAACCCTTTCCACGCTAGAGCCAAACAGCCTCAAAGGCGCACTCGAGGCGCTGCTGCTGGTGTCGAGCGACCCCGTGAGCGCACCCGTGCTGGCAGGTGCGCTGGATATCGCCCCGGGCGAGTGCGCATCACTGTTGGCCGAGCTCAAAGTTGAGTACGAGGAGGCCAACCGTGGCTTTCAGTTGCGCGAGGTCGCCGGTGGCTGGCGCCTGTTTACACACCCTGCCTACCACGACGTTGTCGAGGCATATGTGCTGAGCTGGGACACGCAAAAACTATCGCAGGCGGCGCTCGAGACCCTGGCCGTGATCGCCTACCACCAGCCCGTTACGCGCGAGGTGGTTAAGGGCATCCGCGGCGTCAACTCCGACGGCGTCATCGCGTCGCTCGTGGACAAGGGCTTGGTGCGCGAGCTCGGCCGCGACCCCCAGCGCGGTCAGGCCATCATCTACGGCACGACCAACGCCTTTTTGGAGAAGTTCGGCCTACGCTCCACCCGCGACCTGCCCGATCTGGAGCAGTTTGCCCCCGATGAGCAGTCGCGCCAGTTTATCCGCGAGCGCCTGAGCGGCCGCAGTATTCAGTCCACGCTCGAGGAGCAGGCCGAGGACCTGGACGAAGAGCGCGAACTGATCGATTCCGATGTTGAGGACGACGCAGATGAGGAGATCCTGACCGGCGGTGTCAGCTCGGAGGATATGTATGACGAGGACTAACGAAGCAGAGGTGACGCGCGCCGCAGGCGCCACAACGCCCACAGGTGACGCCCAGCCCGTCTACCCGCACACCATGCGCCTGCAGCGCTTTTTGGCGCGCGCGGGCGTGGCGAGCCGCCGCGGCTCGGAGGACCTGATGACCGCAGGCCGCGTGACCGTCAACGGCCAGGTCGCGACCGAACTGGGCACCAAGGTCGATGTGGACCGCGACCATATCGAGGTCGACGGCATGCCCGTCAAGCTCAACCAGGGTGCCGTGTACCTGATGCTCTACAAACCGACCGGCTACCTCACCACCATGAGCGATCCGCAGGAGCGCCCCTGCGTGGCCGAGCTGGTTCCGCGCGACCGATTTCCGGGCCTCTTTCCGGTGGGCCGCCTGGACCGCGACACAACGGGCCTCTTGCTCTTTACCACCGACGGCGACCTGTCCCAGGACCTGCTGCACCCCAGCAAGCACGTCTACAAGACCTACCAGGCGCTCGTGGACGGTCACCTGACCGATCGCGACTTGGAACCGCTGCGTCGCGGCATCGAGCTCGATGACGGCCTGTGCCAACCGGCGATCTGTCGCGTCATTAACGCGCGCGAGGCCGAGGCCGTGGCCCCGCAAGGCGTCAAGCCCGGCACCACTGCCGTGGAGGTCATCATTCGCGAGGGCCGTAAAAACCAGGTTAAGCGCATGCTGAGCAAGATCCACCACCCGGTGATCCGCCTGCATCGCTGTAACTTTGCCGGCCTGGAGCTCAAGGACGTGGCCATGGGCTCGTGGCGCGAGCTCACCGACCGCGAGGTGCAGATCCTCAAGGCCGGCGGCATCCCGCCCAAGCAAGCTGCCTCCAAGCGCGGTGACAAGCCCCAGGAAACCCCCGCGACCCGTACGCGTCACCACGGCAGCCACGGCTCCGCGCCCAAGCGCAACACCTACCGCGAGCGCTACACGGGCTAGCCAGCCCGCCAATCCGTAGCGCCTGCGTCCCATACCAGCACGTCAACCACCGAAAGGAAGCATTGCATGATCGTCGCCA
The DNA here is from genome assembly GCA_048203815.1 of Collinsella sp. Lineage (GTDB taxonomy): Bacteria > Actinomycetota > Coriobacteriia > Coriobacteriales > Coriobacteriaceae > Collinsella. Next base: position 4,614 of record DBFBKG010000154.1, read on the forward strand.
TCGACGGCCCCGCCGGTTCCGGCAAGTCCACCATCGCCAAGGAGATCGCCCGCCAGCTGGGCTTTAACAAGCTCGATACGGGCGCCATGTATCGCGCCGTCACGTTCGCCGCGCTCGACCGCGGCATCGATCTGGACGACGAGGCGGCCATCGACGCCCTCGCCGAGCAGATCGAGATTCGCTTTACCAACGGCACCGGCGAGGACACGCGCCTGACCATTGACGGCAAGGACGCATCGGCTGCCATCCGCACCCCGCAGGTGGACGCCAACGTCTCCAAGGTCTCGGCCTACCCGGGCGTGCGCGCCGCCATGCTCATCCATCAGCGCCGCGCAGCCGAAGACCGCGATATCGTGGCCGAAGGTCGCGACATCGGCACCGTCGTGTTCCCCAACGCGCAGGTCAAGGTGTTCCTGACCGCCGACCCGCGCGAGCGCGCCCGTCGCCGCGTGCTGCAGCGCCACCAAAACGACGCCCAGCCGCTCACCGCAGAGCAGCTCGAGGCCGAGGTCGACGAGACCCTCGACGCCCTTAAGCAGCGCGACAAGCTCGACAGCAGCCGCGAGGTCGCACCGCTCGTGCCTGCCGAGGACGCCGTGCACGTCGACTCCACCGCCCACACCATCGATGAGGTTGTCTCGATAATCGAGGACCTCATCAACCAAAGGAGGTAGCCCATGCGCCTGTTTAAGCAGACGCCCGAGGATTACTACAACGCGCCGTACGCCGAGTTCCCGGCGCTCATCCGCGGCACTGTCGTCGTGGTCATGGGCATCCTGTGGGTCTTCTCCAAGCTCATGTGGCGCTGGAAGGTCGAGGACGCCGACCTATTGTTTGAGCGCCAGGAAGGCCGCGGCAGCGTGGTTATCTGCAACCACACCTCGATGGCCGAGCTCCTGGCTGTAGAGACGGCGCTGTTCTTTGGCGGCCGCCGCATTCGCCCCATCTTTAAATCCGAGTTCGCCAAGAGCAAGATCGTGCGCTGGGCCTTTAGTCGCGTGGGTGGCATTCCCGTCGAGCGTGGCACCGCCGATATGAAGTGCCTGCGCGCCGCCCAGCATGCGCTGCAGCGCGGTGAGGACGTCCTGATCTTCCCCGAGGGCACGCGCATCCGCTCGCGCGAGATCAAGCCCGAGGTCCACGGCGGCTTTGCGCTCATCGCCCAGATGGGCAAGGCGCCTGTCAACCCGCTCGCTATCTGCGGCTGGTCCGATATTACGCCTGCGGGCAAAAAGATCATGCGCCCCAAAAAGTGCTGGCTCCGTGCCGGCAAGGCCATCTCGCTTTCCGATGCGCCGGCCGAGCTCAAGCGCAAGGAGCGCCTGGCATGGTTTGAGTCCGAGGCCATGAACCGCGTCTACGCCATGCGCGACGACCTGTGCTCCGAGCACCCAGGTAGGTTCTAGTCATGGGTAAGGAAGTCATGAATACCGCCGCGGCCGCCACTGAGGAGGTCGTCCCCACCATCGAAATCGCCGCCCACGCCGGCACCTGCTACGGCGTACAGCGCGCGCTCGACATGGCGCTGGCCGCCGCGCCGCAGGCGGGGGAGAGCACTCAGGTCCACACGCTGGGTCCGCTCATCCATAACCCCATCGTGGTGCGTGAGCTCGCCGAGGCAGGCGTCGGTCTGGCCGACACCTTGGACGATGCCGCATCGGGCACCGTGATCATTCGCGCCCACGGTGTGGTGCCGCAGGTCATCGATGCCGCTCGCGAACGCGGCCTTACCGTGGTCGATGCCACCTGCCCCTACGTCAAGAAGGTCCATGTGGCGGCCGAGCGCCTGGTGCGCGAGGGCTACCGCGTGATCGTCGTGGGCGAACCGGGTCACCCCGAGGTCGAGGGCATTCTGGGCCACGCCGGGGATGACGCTCTAGTCGTGAGCTGCGCCGCCGATGCGGACGCGCTGCCGCTCAAGGGCAAGGTGGGCCTGGTTGTGCAGACCACCCAAACCGCGCAGAACCTGGCCGAGGTTGTGGCCTCCATCACCCCGCGCGTGCAGGAACTGCGCGTGATCAACACCATCTGCGCCGCCACGAGCGAACGGCAGCAGGCAGCCGCAACCCTCGCCAACCGCTGTGATTGCATGGTCGTCGTGGGCGGCAAGAATTCGGGCAACACGCGCCGCCTGGCGCAGATTTGTGCTGACGTCTGCGAGCACACGCATCACATTGAGGAAGCTTCCGAGCTTGAGGCCGCATGGTTTGCCAACGCGCGCCACATTGGCATCACCGCCGGAGCCTCCACCCCGCAAGAACACATCGAACGCGCCGTTGCGCGCATCAAGGAGCTTTGCCGCTAATCATGGACCAGACCGTACCCGCATACGCCGCCGAGGTGGCCGATTACGGGCGCAGCCGCGACCCCGAGCCGGGTGAGGGCGCGCTCGTTAAGAACGTGCGTCCCGAGTCGCCCGCATGGGATGTGGGTATCGAGCCGGGCATGCGCGTGCTCACGGTCAATGGCGAGAAGCTGACCGATATGATCGTATGGCTTTGGGAAGCAGACGACGACACCGTCGAGCTGGAGGTTTTCGACCCGCGCGACGGCACCGTCACACCCGTCGAGCTTGACCGCTTTCCCGGCGAGGACTGGGGCCTAGAGTTCGATGGTCCCATCTTCGACGGCATGCGTACCTGTGTTAACGCCTGTGTGTTCTGCTTTATGACCATGCTGCCCAAGGGCGGCCGCTCCACGCTCTACATCCGCGACGACGATTACCGCCTGAGCTTTTTGCAAGGCAACTTTGTCACGCTCACGAACCTTTCCGACGAGGACGTGCAAAACGTCATCGACCGAAATATGAGCCCCATGAACGTGTCGGTCCATGCCGTAAGCCCCGATGTCCGCCGCCGCATGATGGGCCGCAACGCCCAGCGCGGCATGGACGTGCTCGAGGCCATCATGGCCGCCGGCATCGAGATTCACGCACAGATCGTTTTGTGCCCCGGCATGAACGACGGCGAGGAGCTGGAAAAGACCCTGCGCTTTTGCGAGGAGCACGAGCAGATCACCAGCCTGGGCATTGTGCCGCTCGGTTTTACCAAGCACCAGAACCGCTTCAGCTGGTCCTACAGCGACAAGCCCGAGCTCGCGCGCGAAACCATTGCCATGATCCGACCGTTCCAGGACCGCGCGTACGAGCGCTTTGGCCGCCACACGTTCCAGATGAGCGACGAGTTCTATCTGGACGCCGGCATCGAGCCGCCCGAGGCGGACTTTTACGACGGTTACCCGCAGTACTACGACGGCATCGGCATGATCCGCTCGTATCTGGACGAGACCGACGACGCGCTTGCCACCGACGCCGAGCGCCTTGCCCGCGTTCGCAAGGCTATGACCGACCGCGACCAGCGCCTGGTATGTCTTTCGGGCGCCAGCGCACGCGATACCGTCGCCCGCTTCGTGGAGTCTCCACAGGGCCTTTCCGGCACCGTCACGGCCATCAAGAACCGCTACTTTGGCGGCAACGTGGACGTGACCGGCCTCATCGTCGCGAGCGACATCCTGGAGCAGCTGCCGCAAGACCTGTCGGGGGTTATGCTCTTTGTGCCTAAGCTCATGTTCAACGCTGACGGCATGACGCTTGACGAGTATCATCGTGACGATTTACTCGCAAGCCTTACCAGTCGCGGCGCCGAGGTTCATGTGGTGTCGACCATGCCGCATGAGCTGCTCGATACCCTGGAGCACATCCTTGGCATTGTGCCTGCCGACTCTACTAATTCCGCTGACCCTATCCATTAAAGGAGAGCAGATGAAACCTATCGTCGCCGTCGTCGGACGCCCCAACGTGGGCAAGTCCACGCTCGTTAACCGCCTGGCCCAGACCTCGGACGCCATCGTCCACGAGTCCCGCGGCGTCACGCGCGACCGCTCGTATCACACGGCCGATTGGAACGGCCGCGAGTTCACCATCGTCGACACGGGCGGTATCGAGCCGCTCAAGAGCGATGACGTCTTTGCCACATCCATCCGCGACCAGGCCCTTGCCGCAGCCGAGGAAGCTGCCGTCATCCTGTTTGTGGTCGACGGCCGCACCGGCGTCACCGAGGAGGACGAGTCGGTCGCCCGCATGCTCAAGCGCACCGACAAGCCGGTCTTTCTGCTGGTGAACAAGCTCGACAACCCCGATCGCGAGAACGATAACATCTGGGAGTTCTATTCGCTCGGCATCGGTGAGCCCACGCCGCTGTCGGCTCTGCACGGCCACGGCACGGGCGACCTGCTCGACGATATCGTGGCCCTGCTCCCCGAGGAGGAGGACGAGGTCGCCGACGAGTTCCCCGACGCGCTCAACGTGGCCATTATCGGCCGCCCCAACGCCGGTAAATCGTCGCTGTTCAACCGCATCCTGGGCGCCGACCGCTCTATCGTCTCGAACATCGCCGGCACCACGCGCGATGCCATCGATACCGTCGTGGAGCGCAACGGCAAGCACTACCGCATGGTCGACACCGCGGGCATTCGCAAGAAGAGCACCGTGTACGAGAACATCGAGTACTACTCCATGGTGCGCGGTCTGCGTGCCATCGACCGCGCCGACGTGGCGCTGCTCGTCGTCGACGCCTCCGTGGGCGTCACCGAGCAGGACCAGAAGGTCATGGGCTTGGCCATCGAGCGCGGCTGCGCCATCGTGGTGCTGCTCAACAAGTGGGACCTGCTCGACGACGACCGCAAGCGCGAGGCCTGTATGGAGACCATCGACCGCCGTCTGGGCGTCATGGCTCCCTGGGCCCAGTTCCTGCGCATCTCTGCCCTGACTGGCCGCAGCATCGAGAAGATCTGGGGCATGGTCGACGCCGCCGAGAAGACGCGCTCGCAAAAGATCACCACCTCGCGCCTCAACACGTTCCTTACCGACCTGCGCGAGTTTGGCCACACCGTGGTGGACGGCAAGCGTCGCCTGCGCATGCACTACGTGACCCAGACGGGCGTCAACCCGCCGACGTTCACGTTCTTCGTCAACCACAGCGACCTGGTCAACGACACCTACCAGCGCTACGTGGAGAACCGTATGCGCTCGACCTTCGATTTTTCTGGCACGCCCATTCGACTCTTCTTTAGGAAGAAGGAGCAAAAGGATGCATAATCCAATTCTGCTGACCGCCATCTGCGCCGTGGTCTCGTTCTTTATCGGAGCGATTCCGTTTGGCCTGATCCTGGGCCGCGTGTTTAACCACACCGATATTCGCAAGGCGGGCTCCGGCAACATCGGCACCACCAACGCCCTGCGCGTAGCCGGCCCCAAGGTCGCGGCGCTCACGCTGCTGCTCGACTGCCTGAAGGGCGCCATCTGCGTCCTTATCGCGCGTCCGCTCATCGCGAGTGTGGGCTATGGCTTTCCTGTGAGCATCATGGCTCCCGGTGCCGCCGGCGACTGGATGCTCGGCGTCATCTGCCTGGCAGCTGTGTGGGGCCACATCTTCTCGCCCTACCTCAACTTTCACGGAGGCAAGGGTATCGCCGTGGGCCTGGGTGTGATTCTTGCCTGGTACTGGCCCATTGGCCTGTCGCTGCTGGGCATGTTTATCGTGGCCGTCGCCATCACCAAGTACGTGTCGGTGGGTTCGCTTGCCGCCGCCATCGGACTTCCCATCGCTGCCTGCGCGGTCTTTTCGTACAGCAGCCTGGGCCTCAAGTTTTGCATGGCGCTAATCGGCATCACCGTGGTGTGGGCCCATCGCGCGAACATCAAAAAGCTCATGACCGGTAAGGAGTCCAAGCTCTCGTTTACCAAGCGCGTCACCGAGCCCGACGATAAGTAGGAGAGAGTCATGAATGTTGCGCTGATTGGCTCCGGCTCCTGGGGAACCGCCGTCGCCGGACTTGCCGCTGCGCGAGCCGAGCGCGTGACCATGTGGGCCCATAGCGAGCAGACGGCCGCCGGCATCAACGGCGAGCATCGCAACCCCCGCTATCTGGTGGACTACGTGCTGCCGGAAAACGTTGTCGCCACGACCGAGCTCGCCCAGGCGCTCGACGGCGCCGAAGCCATCATCTTTGCCGTGCCTTCGACGCACCTGCGCGACGTCTGCCACCAGGCGGCGCCGTTCATCGCGGATGAGACGCCGGTTCTGTGCCTCACCAAGGGCATCGAGCCCGAGTCCGGCCTGCTCATGAGTGAGGTCATCGCCAGCGAGATCGGCAACGAGTCGCGCGTGGCGGCGCTCTCGGGCCCCAACCATGCCGAGGAGATCTGCCGCGGCGGGCTTTCGGCCGCCGTCATCGCCAGTGAAGATACGCAGGTGGGGGAGACCTTTAAGGAGCTGTTGCTTTCCACGGCCTTCCGCATCTACCTGTCGCAGGACATGACGGGCGTCGAGGTCTGCGGCGCCATGAAAAACGTCATCGCTATCGTATGCGGCATCTCTGCCGGCTCAGGTGCGGGCGATAACACGCTCGCCCTCATCATGACGCGCGGTCTGGCCGAGATCAGCCGCCTGGTGCACGCCCGCGGTGGCCAGGCCATGACCTGCATGGGGCTTGCCGGCATGGGTGACCTTATAGCTACCTGCACCTCCGAGCATTCGCGCAACCGCACTTTTGGCTACGAGTTTGCCCACGGGGTGTCGCTCGACGAGTACCAGGCGCGCACGCATATGGTGGTCGAGGGCGCCGTCGCGGCCCGCAGCGTCAGCGAGCTTGCCCGTTCACTGGGCGTAGACATTCCGCTCACCTTTGCCGTGGAGCAAACGCTCTACAACGGTGTTACTTTGGATAGGGCGCTCGAGATTCTCACCGACCGCGTCCCCTCTCAAGAGTTCTACGGACTCGCCGACTAGCGCAGAAAGGCTACTACCATGGGTTCCATCAAAATCGCTCCGTCCATCCTCTCGGCCGACATGGCCAACCTGAAGGGCGAGCTCGACAAGATTGCCGGCGCCGACTACGTGCACTTCGACGTCATGGACGGTCACTTTACCGGCAACCTGACCTTTGGCGTTGACATCCTTAGGGCCGTCAAGCGCTCCACCGATGTTCCGGTCGATGCGCACCTGATGGTATCGAACCCCGACGAGACGGTCGATTGGTACGCCGACGCCGGTGCCGACATGATCACCGTGCACTACGAGGCCTCCACGCATCTGCACCGCACGCTCACCCATCTGCAGCAGCGCGGCGTCAAGGCCGGCGTGGTGCTCAACCCCGCCACCCCCGTGTGCGTACTCGAGAGCATCATCGACGTCGTCGATATGGTGCTGCTTATGAGCGTGAACCCTGGCTTTGGAGGTCAGAGCTTTATCCCCGGTACCATCGCCAAACTTCACGAGCTTACGGCCATGTGCGAGCGCCACGGCGTGTCGCCCCTGATCGAGGTCGATGGCGGTATCTCTTCCAAGAACATCGCCGAGGTCGTCAAGGCCGGCGCCAACGTGCTCGTAGCCGGCTCCGCCGTATTTAAGTCCGAAGATCCCGCCGCCGAGGTTGCACTGCTGCAGAAGCTGGGCAATGAGGCCGCACAGGAGGCATAAACCCTTATGACCGCAGGTCAAAACCGCATACCCGTGAATCTTGACTATGCCGCCTCGACGCCCATGCGCGCCGAGGCGCTCCTTGCGCAGCGCGAGTACGACGACAGCGAGCTTGCCGGCGTCAACCCCAACTCACTGCATTCGCTCGGCCGCAAGGCCGCTGCGCGTCTGGAGGTTGCTCGCCGCGAGATCGCCCGTAGCTTTGGCGCGCGCGTCCGCCCGTCTGAGATCGTCCTGACCAACGGCGGTACCGAGGCCAACCAGCTGGCGCTCCTCGGTCTTGCCGAGGGCGCTCGTCAGCGCAATCGCAAGCGAGACCGCGTGATCGTGTCGGCGATCGAGCACGATTCGATTCTGGATAACCTGCCGCTGCTGCGCGCCGCCGGCTTTACCGTCGACCTGGTGCAGCCCTGTCGTACGGGCCACATCGAGCCTGCCGCGCTGAGCGACTTGCTAGGCGACGACGTGGCGCTCGTGAGCATTATGGTCGCCAACAACGAGACCGGCGTGGTGCAGCCCATCCGCGAGCTGGCCGCCGCCGCACATGCTGCCGGCGCCCTGTTTCATACCGATGCCATCCAGGGCTACTTGCATATTCCGCTCGATGTCTCCGAGCTGGGCGTCGATGCTATGACCGTTGCCGCGCACAAGATCGGCGGCCCTGTGGCATCCGGCGCGCTCTACCTTAAGAACCGCACGCCGCTGCGTCCGCGCATCTTTGGCGGTGGACAGGAAGCCGGCCGTCGCGCCGGTACGCAGGATCTGCGCACGCAGCTGGCTTTTGCCGCAGCCGCTTCCGTGTTGCTGCCGAATGTGGGCCAGGAGCGTGCGACGCTGCAGGCCCTTTCCGACAAGCTCTACGCCACGCTTACGGCCCATCCTCGCATTCACGCCACGATGGGCGACTACGCGCAGGCCGATCGTCTGCCGGGTATGGTTTCAATCTACGTCGACGGCATGGACTCCGAGGAGCTCATCATCAAGCTCGATGCCGCCGGCTTTGAGGTTTCGGCCGGATCGGCTTGCTCGAGCGGCAGCATGGACCCGAGCCACGTGCTCAGCGCCATGGGCATCGGTCGCGAGCAGGCATTGGGGTCGCTGCGCATCTCGTTTGATGACCGCGTGAACCCTGCCGACCTGGATGAGTTCGCCCAGACGCTGCTCTCGATCGTAGGCGCCGCATGATTGTTTCCGAACTTGAACATGCGCTGCTGGCGCGCTACCCCAAGGCGGACGCCGAGGGCTGGGATCATGTTGGGCTATCCGTGGGAGATCCCACTGCAAAGATCACCAGTGTTGCCTGCGCGCTCGACGCGACCGAGGCCAACGTGCACCGCGCCCTGGAGTCCGGTGCCAACGTGCTGCTGACGCATCATCCCATCTATATCGAGGCGCCCGAGGCCTTTTGCCCGGCGGATTCCGCGCGTCCCCAGTGCAGCGCTGCGCTGTACGAGGCAGCTCGTTGCGGCGTGAGCATCATCTCGCTTCACACCAACCTGGACCGCTCGCACGAAGCGCGCGTTAGCCTGAGTGAGTTGCTGGGCGCTGAGCCCATGAGCTCGCTGGAGCATGTAGACGAGCCCAAACTCACCGGTCTGGGCGCACTTGCGACCCTCCGCGATGCCTGCAACCTGCGCGATTTCGCCAACCGTGCCGCCACGGCCTTTGACAGCGACCCGCGCGTATGGGGCGATGCCGAGCGCCCGTGCCGCACCGTCGCCATTCTGGGCGGCTCCCTCGGCGATTTTGGTGAGCTTGCCATCGCCGCGGGCGCGGACGTTGTCGTGACGGGCGAGGCGGGCTACCACGTGGCGCAAGACCTTGCCTTGCGCGGCCTGGGCGTGATTCTGCTCGGCCATGACCGCTCCGAAGAGCCGTTCGTTGATATATTGATGAACTCTGCAGTTGACGCCGGGGTCGACCCCCGTCATACGATTAAAATACTGAACCCTTGCCAATGGTGGACTGTGACAAAAGGAGAGAACTTATGAGCGCCGGCGCTACGCTACTCAAGCTGCAACAGATCGATTTGGAGCTCGCCCGCAACAAGAGCGAACTTGCCAATATGCCGGAGCTCAAGGAGCTCGCTTCCAAGCGCAAGACCTATGTGAAGCTCAAGTCCGAGATGACCAAGCTCTACGCCCAGCGCAAGGATCTGGACATTGAGCTCGACGATCTCAACACCACCGAGATCCAGACCAATAACGCCATCGAGGCCGCTAAGAAGCGCCACGTTGACGGCTCCGACTACCGCGAGGTACAGGACCTGGAAAACGAGCTCGCCACCCTGGCCAAGCGCCTGGACAAGATTGAGCACACCCGCAAGGATGTCGTTGTCGCCCATAAGGAGGCGCTCGACCGCGAGACCCGCGCGCAGACCATCATCGCCAAGTTCGAGGAGGGCGTGAAGGCCGATACCAACGCCGCCCGCGCCAAGGCTGCCGACCTGCAGGCTCAGATCGAAGCCGCCACTAAGGAGCGCACCGCTCTTGCCGCCACGCTGCCGGCCGACGTGCTCACCGACTACGAGCGTCTGCTCAAGCAGTTCCGCGGCTTGGCCGTCGAGACCATCCAGGGCAACATCCCCACGGTCTGCCACACCGCGCTGCAGGCATCGTCCATGAGCGACCTCAACCACGACGGTAGCGAGATCGCGCACTGCCCGTATTGCCACCGTCTGCTGGTGCTTCCCAGCAAGGAAGCTTAAATGATGGCGGCGGCATCCAACAATTCAATGCAACTTGAGGGAAAAACGATCCTGCTGGGCATTACCGGCGGGATCGCCGCCTATAAGTCGTGCAATATCGTGCGCCTGCTGCAAAAGCGCGGCGCACGCGTCAAGGTCGTTATGAGCGACCATGCCACGGAGTTTGTGCGGCCGCTTACCTTCCGCGCGCTCACCAATGAGCCTGTCGCTGTGGGCCTGTTCGACGACCCCTCCGACCCCATCCACCATATCTCGCTGGCGCAGGAGCCCGACTTGGTGGTTGTGGCGCCCGCGACGGCCAATATCATCGCCAAGATGGCCAACGGCATCGCCGAAGACCTCATCTCTACGACGCTGCTCGCCACGCCGCGACCCATCGTGATCGCCCCCGCCATGAACAATGGCATGTGGAAGGCGCCGGCAACCCAGGCCAACATGGACACGCTGCGCGAGCGCGGCGTTCACGTGGTGGGACCCGGCAGCGGCTACCTTGCCTGCGGCGACGTGGACACGGGGCGCATGAGCGAGCCCGAGGACATCGTCGAGGCCATCTGCGAGGTGCTCAATCCCGTGCCGCAAGACCTGGCGGGCAAGCGCATCGTGATCACCGCCGGCCCCACGCATGAGCCAATCGATCCGGTGCGTTTTATCGGCAATCGGTCGTCGGGCAAGATGGGCATCGCCCTGGCGGGGGAGGCTGCTCGCCGCGGTGCCGAGGTCACGCTTGTGCTGGGACCGACGTCGCTCGATGTTCCCTGCGGCGTGGAGTGCGTGCGCGTGCAGACCGCCGCAGAGATGCTGCAGGCGGCGTTAAACGCCTTTCAGACGGCCGATGCGGCCATTTGCGCGGCCGCTGTCGCAGACTACGCTCCCGTATCCCCTGCGGACCACAAGCTCAAAAAGGCTAAAGAACGCCTCGATTGCATCGAGCTCGTCGAGACCGTTGATATTTTGGCTGAGCTCTCGCGCCAGAAGGGCGAGCGCCGTGTGATCGGATTTGCAGCCGAGACCGATAACGTCGTGGAGTACGCTAAGCGCAAACTTGCCCGCAAGGGCTGCGATGCGATCATCGCCAACGATGTCTCGCGCGCCGATTCGGGCTTTGGAACAGACACCAACAAGGCCTGGATTGTGAGCACAGCGGGTACACGGGAACTTCCCGTACTAACAAAACCCCAGCTCGCAGATACAATTTTAGACTTGCTCAAAAATAATTAAAAAAGTTCTTGCACAAGTCCAAAGTTTCGGGTTAATATACTCTCTGTTGCGAGCGAGAGCAGAGCAACAAACAAAAGCTTCGGGACGTGGCGCAGCTTGGTAGCGCACTTGACTGGGGGTCAAGGGGTCGCTGGTTCGAATCCAGTCGTCCCGACCAGAAGTTTGCAGGTCAGGCACCTAGTGCCTGACCTTTTTTGTTTTAAGCAATTGCTTAATTATGATTAATCAACAGGGTGCCAAAAATCACCCTGCGCGATAATCGCCTTTTGCGGCTACTTGCGCGTTTTGCACACGCTTGGGCCGATTTATTAACGCGATATGAATCTACATACGCGTAGCTGGTATACAGTCGAGTACAGACTGTATTTATCGCGGCGATTTACACAGATATAGCGACTGTAACGAACAAGCGTGTCGCTGTATTTATTCCAGTAGCTCACTTGACCGGTGGACAAGTGAGCTACTGCAACGATATGCCAACCAGGATGGGCTCCATACGAGGACGCCGCAGGGGTAATGGCGGGGGAGTGCAGCAGGCGCTCTGAGAGCCGCTGTATGACCCCATGTCTCCTTAACTCGATAATTTGTGTTTCAAGCCACGAATCGGTCGAGCAATTGCCAAAAGAAAGGCCCATGCAGGATTGCACGGGCCTTACATCAGATCAAATTTGAGCTAGAAGCACCAAACGGGGCAGACGCAATACGAGTACCCCGCGTAGTCGGCGTACGTCGGGTCGCCGCTGCTGTCGACATTGAGGAAGTAGTAGGAGTTGCTCGGATTCACCGAGCGCTCCCACCAACTGCTGCCAATCTTCAGACAGGCATTAACAGAATAGTTCTCCGTCACCTTGCCTTTGAAGGCCTCGTACTGGGTGCCCTCGGAGGAAGTCCAGGGATAGGATGCCCAATAGGAGGTGGGGGGGGCGATCTCAGAGTAGCTGAGCAGGAACAGCTTGTCCGAGGTAGCCGTCACGGCGGCGTTCTTGTTCTCATCACCGCCCCCGACATTGTTCGATAGCTTTTTGACGGCCTTCACCTTGGACTGGAAATCGGAGGGCATCAGATTCCAGATCTTGCCGGAGTTCATTTTCTGACGGAGTTCAGACTTCTCCCAACCGCCGGCGTTGGTGTCAATCGCGTTCATGGGGGACCAAATGCCCGTCGTGGTGGTGAGGAACGTGAGGCCCGCCTTGCCGGATCCGCCTGCAGGGTCATCATGATTGATGCCGATAATGCGGTAAGTCAGCGTCTTGCCATCGGTGAGCTTCATCGAGAACTCGGTGCCGGCATCCATCGCGGCCTTCGCCTTGGCGTAGGCGGGCGACGCCTCGCCCTTGGCGGCGATGTCCTCGGCAACTGCCTTCTGCTCACCGAGGGTCCAGTCCTTCGCGTGTCCTTCGCGTCCTTGGCGAGCGCCGCCTGGACGGTCGCGGAACCCGCGCCGTTACCGCTGCCGGAACCGCTCGGTTCCCAAGTCCCACCTGCTGTCCCGTTTACCAATACTCCCGCCACCGTGTTGAACTGGTTCCTGATTGCCGACGAGACCCAAGGGCCGGCTATCATCACAACCAGGACGATAATCGCGATGACCAGAACGTACTCGATGGCTCCTTGGCCTCGGAGGCGGGTATTCCTAGGAGATACCCACCCCCCGAAGGTTAATTGCCGCTGCATGCATATGCAACACTCCCTTCGCATGGGGATTGATATTGCATGCAGAGCGTACGTTAAAGCGAACCGACTAGCCCGTAACGTGCCGCTGAGGCAACGGCGGCACGGGTGCCCGCGCCACATAAACTGCTTGCCGTTTTGTTTCTTCAGACCTACTGCCACGCCTTCGGGAGGATAACGCCGGGGGCGCAGTGATTGAAGTCACTATGATTGGCATAGGTTGGGACATTCCAATCGGAACAGTCGAGGTTTAGATTTTTGCAATAGCTAAACATGCCGAGCATATCCATAACATCTGAGGTCTTCCACCCTGGTCCAAATTTCACGCTTTTCAGCGAACTGTCGGTGGAAAAAAGGAGACGTAAATCGCCGGCTTTCCGCGTCGACCATCCGGAGATGTCAATCTCCTCGACCTTGTAAAGGTTTTTGAGCGCCGAGTCGAATTCGACGACCGAGGACGTATCCCAGCTTGAAATACTGAAGGAAGTCGCATTGCCGCAATACGCGAATGCGTGCTGCAGATTTGTGCAGTTCGACATGTCGAACTTTGCCAGATCAAAGCTCTTGCAGTTCTCCATGTACTGAAAGCAAAATGCCAACGAGTGGATTTCTATGCCATCGTCAATGGCCTTTACGGCCACGATATTACTTCTGTTAGGCCACCAGGGGGCAGTCGTCTTGCCGTCGTTTCCCACGGTCGCGGTGGCGTATCCATTTTCGAACCCCGTATACACCGCCGTCACGCGGCGGCTGTTGAGCATGTCACCGACTCTGGGGACCCCGCGGCGCTTGTAGAACATGAGGCTGTGGTCGTCCTCCGAGTACACGGCGAACGCTATCCCGTGAACGGGGTCCACGATGTCGGCGTCGGTCAACGACCCGTTGCCGCCGCCCGTGCCGCCCGACTCCCAGCTCCCCTTTGAGATTCCGTTGCCGAGCGTCCCCGCCACCGTGTTGAACTGGTTTGTGATCGCCGACGAGACCCACGGTCCCGCGATCAGCACCACCAGGACGATGATCGCGATGATCAGTACGTACTCGACTGTCGACTGCCCCTTCGGGCGGCGGGTAAATCTGGGAGATACCCCCCCCCGAAAGGAATTTCCGCTGCATGCATGTGCGGCTCCTCTCGGATTGCTTTGGCTGATGCTGCAGAGGATAGACGCGATTACTAAGGATGAGTCAACAATGCCGCAGCGGCATTCACACTAAGAGGGTAAGGCGTTCGGAGTGACATCCCGTTCCAAAACGTATACTTGATTTAAGGCGGAGTGGAATGTGGGCGCGCAAGGAGATGCGGAATCGATGAGAGCCTCAAAAAAAACTACTGCAGTGTTATCATCTTTCATCCTCTCTATTCTTCCATTTCTGATTCTATGGGCGGCTTGGTCAGTCCTCCCTGATACAATTCCCGCTCATTGGAGTGGGGGTGTGGTTGATCGATGGGGTAATAAGCTTGAATTGCTGGTTGTTCCGCTGTTTTCTCTGATTGGTTCTATTGCAATTTCTGTGTACCTTATTGTTTCCACGCGGCGAAGAGAGTTCGCGGATTTCTCTGCTCGAATGCGACGGGACTTTGTTGCGTGCTATATTTCTAGTCTTCTTTTATCGACAACCTGCTCAGTGATAATTGCCGTTTGGGTTCAGTTGATTCTTACGCAAAACACTGCGGTTGATGGGGGGCTTGGACTATCGATCCTGTATTCCCTTCCCGGGCTATATGTGATCTTGTGCGCTTTGCCGCCTTTTTATGCGAGCGGCGAGAGCAAAAAGGCAGAGCGCCTGATAACAGTTCTTATTGGCTGCGCGGAGATTGTTCTTTGTGGAATAGTGCTTGAAGGTTCGGCTGCCTCTTATACGATGATTGGACTGATGATTCTGTTCTGTGCGTTTGAGATTGTGTCACAGGTAAGGGATAGCCGGTCCTTATGAGTTGAATTACGCGCGTGCGGATATAAAGGTTGGCATGTTAAGCTGGTCGTTTTCTCGTTCTGGGACATTTGCAGTAGGATGAGTGGGACTAGGCGCGCTGCGGTGTGATGGTGACGGTTGAGACTTGTATCGCTGCAAATCCGCTGATGCACATTTTACTATTGGGCTTGAAGGTGGGACCTACAGGCCTTTGTTTGGGATGTTCCGGTCGTCCAACACGTGTTGCACGGCTTTATATTGTTACGCTCGTTCGGCGCTCCGTTGGAGCATTTCCGGGTTTGTCGGCATCATGACTTGGCCAAGTGACACGCTTGCCGGGACGGTTGTAACGCCGCGCCGGTTCCGTGTGCTCCTTCGTTGTTGGCCTGTCCAGCCGGGGGCGGATTCGGCCTCATGTTGTGGCGCACGGCCTTCAGGGGCTTCCCCCTGGCGAGTTATGTTCGTCCGTATGGGTAAGGGTCGGGTTGAGCTGACAATCCCGTGTCGGAAGGGGCTTGCACCATGCGCGCGATGACAGAGATTGAGTGGCTGGACGGCCGTGTGACGAAGGTGCCGGAGCTCGCCCTGGGCGATGCGCTCGGCGAGAGCGTCCAGGCGGAGCTCGATTTCGGGTTCGACGACGTGTTGGAGGGCCTTTGGGTTGAGGTGCGCCATCATGAGCCGGATGAGGACTCGGACGGCGACCCGCGCGGGAGGGGCTGCGCACTGTACGCGGACTGCCGGTACAGCCTGGTCGAACCGTCGGACCTCGACCGTGTCTTCTGCATCCTTTACGAGGGGCAGCCGAGGGTCCAGCCGCGTCGCGGGGGAGCTCGTGAACCTTTCGCGGGCCTGCGCGTTGTCCCGCCTCATGCTCGGATCTCCCTACCCGCCAGGCGCCCTCGAGGCCCTGGCCGCGTGCGCTCGATACCTCTGCGGTCCGGCTTTCACGTCCGACCTCGCCGCCCGCGTCCGCGCGCGGATCCCATCCGGCCTCACGCGCTTGAATATCGAGCTGAGCCCAAACAATGACCCACGCCCCATCGGTCTTCATGATGATGCCTCGATGAGCCAGCTCGCCCAGAGCTTTCGATACAGTCGGTTGAGTCGAACAGACTTTTTTTCGAGCTTGTCCTGACGCATGAAAAGACCTTTTGTAAGTTCTTTTCCGTTGGCATCCTTCCTATTAGGCCCTTTGGACGTCTGGAAGGAGCAAATCATGATCAGAATCGCAAGCTGGACGCGATTCTTCGCGACCGCAAATAATGAGTCGTAGGATGGCCTGTTGATTCCACTCAGGATCTCGCTCTTTGCAATCTCATCCTGTCGAACGTCAAGCGCCGCCTCCATCTCGCTAGGCGTCTCGGCCTGATCGGCAACCGATGGAGCGTCCGTGTCTAAAGGCCACGGGAGGCCACGGCCTTTTTGCGGTTTCTAGCTACTTGTACTCATGTTGATTCCTCCGGTGCGAGGCTATCCAACCCAATTGCCGACTGTGCCCATAATATGGTTGATTTCCGATCTCAGCCGAAAACATTGAGCGGATAGGCCGTTCCCGCAGTTAGCCGAACGCCCCCGAGGCCCCATTCAGGCCACGGGGCGTCGTTTTCCCAGTTGAAGGAACGGTGGAGATGTGTTTCGATGGGTCCGGTGGCCATGCTCCGCCCGCCGCCCGGCACCTCTTCCCAGACTCAGCCGGACGGTCGGTCCGTC
>DBFBKG010000155.1:0-10105 GCA_048203815.1 Collinsella sp.
GTCGCACGCGCTTGCCGCAAAGCAGATGTCGCTGGGGATAACGAACGCCTCGTGACGGTCGTGCGGCTCCGGCACCACGAGCGCGTCGCTGGCAGCGCCGTCGCCCGCGCCAAGCCTCAGGTTGCCCGCGGCATCCCAGTACGCGTCAAAGTCTTCATCGCTGCCGGTAAAGCTCGCCATGCAGCCATCGGCCACAAAGATGCGGTCTGCCAGCGCGGCAAGCTTGGCGCGCAGGTCGTCCAGTCGCTCGTCAAAGTGGTCGAGCAGATCGCGCAGGAACAGGTAGAAGTCCACGCCCGAAAGCTGCTCGCGCACCACGGCCGAAGGTGAGCCGTAGCTCATCGCGCGACCGAGCGCCGCCGAGTGGCCGTTGTTGATAAAGCCCTGCTCAAGCCCAATGCGAATCTGCGTGAGCACGTCGCGAACGCGGTCGGCGTCAGCATCGAGCAACAGCGTGCTCGACCACACCTCGCGCGGCAGGCTCGCCAGTGCGTCGATCTTTTCGGACAGGGCGCCGGCGCTCACCAGCAGGTAGGGGCGTACGCCGTCCACGTCGGGCTGCGTCATGACCTCGGTTGTAAAGCTCAAAAAGCCCAGCCTGCCGGCGAGTAGGTTGTCGAGTTCCTCGGCCGAATGCTCGCGCGTGGGCAGCTGCTTGAGCAGGCGGCAGAGCAGCGTCACGTAGGGCAGGTCCTCAAATGCGACGCGGCTCAGGTCGAAGTACTGCATGGCGTAGGCCAGGCGGTTGGTGGGGATGCCGTGGCGCAGGCAGGGGATGGGCGCGGTCGTGTCCACAACGAGCGGCGGCTCGGGGCGCGCCTCGCCAATGTCGGATACACGCAGGCGCGGCAGCGTGGCCTTGTCCTCGGGCGTGTCCTCGGCCTCCTGCGCGGCACGCAGCACGGCCGTGCGCTCGACCACGTCGGCCAGCTCGGCATCGGTCATGGCATCGCGCTTGGCAGCCAGCTCGGCAGCTTCGGCACCCTCCGCACCCTCGGCAGCGTCCACCGGAACCAGCTCGACCAGCGCCATATGGTCGTTTTCCAGCACCAGCTCGCGCAGCAGGTCCTCAAAATAGCTGCCGTCCAGCTCATCGCGCAGTTCCTCGTACACCGGGCCGTACTTGAGTGCCAGCGTCGCGGAGTCGTCATCGTAGAGCCAGGTGCTCAGCGCGTCGCACGCAATGGCCACGCCGTCGGCGATGCCATAGTCGCGCTGGCGCAGGTCGTACTCGTTGCTGCTGATGATGGCCTCTAGGCGCTCGCGCGGAACGCCGTGCTCGCACAGGTCGCGGCAGGCGTCCTGGAACACGCGGCGCAGCTCGCGTGCCACGCCGGGCTGCGCGTTTTGCAGCATGATGAGCTCGTAGGGCTGCAGGCTCTCGGCCGCGGTGTAGCTCACCACGTTGCCGCCCAGGCCGGCGGCAAGAATGGCCTTCTTAGCCGGCGCTTCGTTGGAACCCAGCAGCGCCTCGAACAGGATGTCCGCCGCGATCGTGCGCTTGCGGTCGAGCGCACTGCCCAGCACCAGGCCCAGGCCCACCAGGGCGTTCTCGGGCGTGGTGGCCATCTCGACGCGCTCATACTCGCAGGTCACGGGCGCCTGCACGCCAAGCGGATTGGGCGCCAGCGTGGACGGGTCCTCGCCGGCGGCGACGGCTGCGTCCATGCGGCGGCTTGCAGCGCTCGGCTGCGACAGATAGCGCTCGTCCAAAAAGGCCAGCGCGCGGTCCACGTCCAGGTCGCCGTAGAGCGTGATGTAGGAGTTGGAAGGATTGTAGTGGCGCGCGTGCGTATCCAGGAACTGCTCGTAGGTGAGCGCGGGGATCGCGCGCGGGTCACCGCCGCTCTCGTGCGCATAGGCGGTGTCGGGATAGAGCGCGGCGTTGACGGCGTCGTCCAGCACGCTCATGGGATCGGACAGCGCACCCTTCATCTCGTTGAATACCACGCCGTTATAGCGCAGCGTGCCCTCGCGCAGGCTCGCGGAGCTGCCGTCGCCCTCGCCCTCGGCGCCCTCTGGCAGGTCCAACTCGTAGTGCCAGCCCTCCTGCTCAAAAATGGTGGGTTTAGTGTAGATGGCCGGGTTGAACACCGCGTCCAGGTACACGTCCATCAGGTTGTACAGGTCCTGCTCGTTGGTGGTGGCAACGGGGTAGATGGTCTTGTCGGGGTAGGTCATGGCGTTGAGGAACGTCTGCATGGAGCTCTTGATCAGGTCGACAAACGGCTCCTTGACGGGAAACTTGGCCGATCCGCACAGCACCGAGTGCTCAAGAATATGGAACACGCCGGTGGAATCGGCCGGCGGCGTCTTAAAGCCAATGGCAAAGGCCTTGTTTTCGTCGTCGCACGCCAGGTACAGCAGGCGAGCGCCCGAGGCGATGTGGCGCAGCACGTAGGCGTCCGAGTCGAGCTCGGGCACGGTCTCGCAGCGCTCGACGGCAAAGTCGTGGCAGGTGGTACCGGGCACCAGCAGCGCGGCAGCAGCGGCGCGCGGGTCGGTTGAGGTGGTGGGCATATGCAGTCTCCTTTGACGCCCCAACGGGGGCGAATCGAGTCGAATCCTCGTGAGTATACCCATATGGGGCCGCGGCTCTGCGGCGAACTGAAGACGATGTGGGTGGACTAGCCTAGCTAGGTTGATAACGAATGCCGCTGGTAGCCGCTGCACCCCGCTAAAGTGAAATAACACCCCGTTTACCGAATCATTTAGGAAATATATGGACTCCTAAAAAGTTCTAATACAATATAAGTCATCTATCTATAAGCTGCTGATTCCTTGCAAAGGTATGGTTGATATGGTTGAAGCAAATAGCGTTATCCCCCTGTACAAACAGATTGTCCGTGCGCTCTCTGATTCGATCGCCAACGGCACGTACCGCCCGGGAGATAAGCTTCCGACCGAGGCGGAGCTCATCGAGCAATTTGGCGTGAGCCGAATAACGGTTCGCTCCGCAATTAAAGAAATGGAAGATGCTGGGCTTGTTGAGAGGGCCCGCGGCAAGGGCACGTTCGTTTCGTCGGACACACAGATGTATGCCGCGGACGACCGTGAGAGCTTTACCCATTCGTGCCAGCTTGCGGGAAAACAGGCGTCTACCAGGGTTCTCGCAATGGGCTGGGACTTCCCAAGCCTGCGAGACGCGAAGTTCCTGGGCGTAGACGATACCCAAAAGGTATTGCGTAGTCGTCGTCTGCGCCTTGTGGATGACAAGCCCACGATGCTGGAAACCAATAGCTATTCCGCTGCGCTTTCTTTTTTGGAGCATGAATCCCTCGAGGATTCGCTGATGGCGGTACTCGATCGCCAGGGGATCAAGATGGGCCCCAATACGCGTACGCTCGAGGTCTGCTATGCGAGCGAGTTCGAGGCGGCATACCTTAACGTGGAGCTGGACTCTCCACTGCTTCTGTTTGTCGATAGACGTTATGCTCCAAGCGGCGAGCCGCTTTTCATCTCCCGTCAGGTGTACTGCACCGAGCGACTGAAGTTCTATTTGTAAATTAGAGATAGATTGGTCAATTTACCGACCAATTGCTACCGTTCGCGGATTTGGAAAATAGACACACCGCGTAGGGTAGATTGCTAATATACTTTGTTATGACAATATAGTACGTCTTATTGATATTGGAGAACTATGAATAAGATATTGCTAGCGAGTCATGGTTATCTCGCCCAAGGTATGAAGAGCTCTCTCGAGATCCTGATGGGCGCCAACGACCGAATCGAGTGTCTGTGCGCCTATGTCGATGACGACACGAGGGATGTCGCAGCGCTTATCGATGCTTGGATGGAGTCGAAGGACCCTGCCGACTCTTGGTTTGTCGTGACTGACATCTTTGGCGGCTCTGTAAACAACGAATTCATTCAGAGGCAGACCGCCGGATCGTTTACGTTGATCACCGGAATGAACTTGCCGCTGCTGGTGGAAATGGCTACACAGCTGGACTCCCTGGATGCGGACAAGGCCAAAGCTGCGGTCGAGGGATCACGTTCGTTTATCATGCTTTGTGAGGCGGCGGACATGCTTGCCGATGTCGAAGAAGAAGAGTTCTAGTTAGTTCTGGTTCGAGCCCTAGCTAAGGGCCACGCCTGTCATTACCTTTATTACGTGCGGAGATGATTACGATGATTAAGCTTACGAGAGTTGATTACCGATTGATTCACGGCCAGGTCGCCATGTCTTGGACACATGCGCTGGATGTCGATTGCATCCTGTGTGCCAGCGACGCCGTGGCAAAAGACGACATGAGAAAAGCCGCATTGAGGCTCGCCCGCCCCAACGGCGTGAAGCTCGTCATAAAAGACGTAAACGCTGCTATCGAGGCGCTCAACAGCGGCGTCACCGACAAGTATTCGCTGTTTATCATTGTCGAGACGATCGAGGATGCCTATCGCCTTGCTAAGGGTTGCAAAGACATCAAGGAGATCAATCTGGGCGGAACTCGAAAGTCTCCCGAGACCACGCTTCATCCGACCCCCGCGATCTTTGCGACCGAAACCGATGCCGAGCATATCCAAGAGCTTGTGAACGATGGCGTGGTTATCGAAATCCGTCAGGTCCCCAATGACTCAAAGGTATTTGCCAAGGACGTTTTCTAGCTGGAAACATGCCATTGTCTAGCATTTATTAACCAGGTCCTCCTTTCTTAAGCCCGTCGATCATTTGATCGGCGGGCTTTTTATTAAAGAAAAATCAAAAAAGGCTGAAATAGGTCTTGCATAGTTAGTTATATAAAGTATTATAACGTCATGGGATGAATGAAGGGTTCATCCAAGTGAGTTAGGAGTAAGGGATGTTCAATTTCGATGAGCCTCGTTACGAGAAGGTTGTGAGCGATGCCCTCGCTCTCCGTCCTCAGATTGAGGCTGCCGTGGACAAGGTCTGCGAGCAGGGTTATTCCAACATCTTCTTCATCGGCTGCGGCGGCACCTGGGCCCACACGCTCCCGATGAAGTATTGGGTCGAGACCACCACGGCCGACGTCGACGTCCACTGCGAGATTGCCGCTGAGTTCCTCGCCTGCCCGCCCAAGACCTTCAACAAGGACTCGGTCTGCGTCTTCTCCACCCGCACCGGCACCACCCCCGAGATCATCGAGGCTGCCAAGTTCTGCCAGGAGCAGGGCGCCCGCACGCTGATGTATGTCTCCAACGACAACACCCCGGCCACCGAGTACGCCGATTACAAGTTCTTCAGCTTCGCCGAGGACGACGTCCTGTGCGAGGCCATCTACACCTACCAGATCACGCTGGTCGCCCGCTTCCTCAAGAACGCCGGCGCCTTCCCCAAGTACGACACCTTCATGGAGGAGTTCGGCAAGATCGCTCCGTACCTCATCAAGGCCAAGGACGCTCAGGACGAGCGCTGCGCCGCCATGGCCGAGGACTTCAAGGACACCGACTACCACATGGTGATCGGCTCCGGCATGCTCTGGGGTGAGGCCTACGACTACGCCATGTGCATTCTCGAGGAGATGCAGTGGATCAAGACCAAGTCCATCCACGCCGCCGAGTTCTTCCACGGCACCATCGAGCTGTGCGAGGAGGGCACGAGCCTCATCATGCTCTACGGCGAGGACGACACCCGTAAGCTCATGGACCGCGTGGACAACTTCACTCACATGCTCGCCGACGAGAAGGGCGTCCATGTCCGCGTGAACAAGTTCGACACCGCCGAGGTCGAGCTGCCGTTCAGCGACCCCGAGTTCCGTAAGATCGTCTCCCCGATGGTCACCTACACCATCACCGAGCGTCTGAGCTGCCATCTCGAGCACGTCCGTAACCACCCGCTCACCACGCGTCGTTACTATCACCAGATGAACTACTAATCCTCTCAAATTGCTGCGGTTGTCTGCAGGCGAGCTGCGCAGAATGCCTCGCCTGCAGACCTGTTTCTGGGGTTGATCGAAATGGTTGTCCAGTATCTTCTAGTTGCACTGGTCGCATTTATTGCGTCCATGGACGAGCAATTATTTGGCATTACGATGCTTGGTCGTCCGCTGTTTACGAGCCTGTTTGTCGGCTTGATTCTTGGCGATGTCCAGCAGGGCGTTATCGTCGGCGCTGCTTTGGAGTCCATGTTCATGGGTGCCATCATGGTCGGCGCGGCGGTTCCTCCCGAGGTCTATGCCTCCGGCGTGCTTGGCTGCGCGTTTGCCGTCATTACGGGTACGGGCACGGCAACTGCCGTCGCGCTCGCCCTTCCCGTCTCCGTCTTCCTTCAGGTGTGGCGCAACTTCTGCTACGCCGTTCCGGGTGCCTTTGCCTGCAAGAAGATTGAGACCGCTCTGGCAAATCGCGATCTTGCCAAGGCGAACCTGTACCATCTGACCGTCGTGCCGCTGTCGATTGGCATTCCGTCTGCACTGCTGGTGTTTTGCTCGCTGTTCTTTGGTGCCGACCTCATCAACAATGCGCTCAACGCGATTCCGCAGTTTGTGATGGACGGCCTCAACGTTGCATCCGGCGTCATGGTCTGCATCGGCTTCGCACTTCTTATTAGGACCATGGGCGATAACAAGCTGCTTCCTTGGCTGTTCCTGGGATTCATTATGGTCATCTACCTCAAGATGGACGTTATCGGCGTCGCCGCAGCTGCCATTTGCGTCGCGCTGCTCCTGGCCTTCCGCGAGGGCTCGTCCGGTCCGCAGACGGTTGCTGCAGATGAAGAGGAGGACTTCTAATGGCTACCCAGAACACCGACCTCAAAGAGGCCAAGAAGGACGCGATTATGAGCCCCGATATGTATCGGAGCATGTTCCTTCGCCAGTTTACGAGCCAGTGCTCGCAGTCGTACGACAAGATGATGGCAATGGGCTTCATGTACACCATTCAGAAGCCCCTGCGAAAGATTTATCCCAACGACGACGATTACTATGCGGCGCTCGATCGCCATACCGAGTTCTTTAACATCACGCCTCATGTGCTTCCGTTTGTAGCCGGCCTTACGGTTTCGATGGAAGAGCAGGCGGCTGCCGATAAGAACTTTGACACGTCCTCGATTAACGCCATGAAGGTCGGCCTCATGGGACCGCTTTCCGGCATCGGCGATTCGTTCTACTGGGGTACGTTCCGCGTGGTCGCCGCCGGCATTGGTATTGGTATCGCTTCGACGGGCAACCCGCTCGGCCCCATCGTGTACGCACTCATCTACTCCGTGATTAACTTTGCAACGCGTATCGTCGCCGCCCATCTGGGATACGACCTGGGAACCAAGTTCCTGCAGCAGTCCGAAGAGAACAACCTTATGTCTCGCATGACGCATGCTGCCGGTGTCCTCGGAATGACCGTTATCGGCGCCATGATTGCGGCACAGGTCTCACTGTCCACTGCTTTGACCTTTGACGTGGGTGGTTCGGAGATTGTCCTGCAGGATCTGTTCGATTCGATCTTCCCCGGTCTGCTGCCCTTGCTGGCAACGTTCGCTTGCGTTGCCCTCTATAAAAAGGGTGTCAAGACCATTTGGATTATTATTGGCATCTTCGCGATCTGCATCATCGGAACGGGTTTGGGAGTGTTCGCGGCGGCGTAATGTTGGCTGCTATGCTCGCGCGTTGGATAACTAACTGACCGTTTGAAAACGGGGCTCGGCGTAAGGCCGGCCCCGTTTTTTGTTTGAGGGATTTTCCGACCGTCCAATAGTCCAGGCTCATGCATCACTCACGTATCTCTCATCTCTCATTCGTCACTAATACGAGAGATAACTGAAAGACGAGAGATAAATATGAGAGATAACTGAGCAGCAAGGAGACAAGCAATCATGGTATTGTCTCAATACTGATTGTTCTACCAGCAAAAACATGTTTAAATGAAACAGATGGCAGACATCTTTTCTTTCATCTCTCACTTATCTCTAATATGAGAGATAGCAGAAAGATGAGAGATAATTACGAGAGATAACTGAGAGACGAGGGAAATCTATCCGCGGCATTCTCCGCAGGACCGAGCGAAAGGACGTGCAGATGAACGAAAACGAGCTGACCGGTCTGCTTGAGTCTTTAAGGCGTATGGGCTCGGATGATCTTAACGTCGAAGTAAAGGAGAGCGCCACGACGCTTTCCCGCGACGTATGGGAAACGGTTAGCGCATTCGCGAATACCGCTGGCGGAATTATCGTGCTCGGCGTGAGCGAGCGCGCGGGCTTTGTCCCGGTTGAGAACTTTGAGACCGAGAAGGTGCTCAACCAATTCGTAGCGGGCATGGGTGATGCCGGCGGGCGCGGAAAACTGGCCAATCCGCCCAAATACACCATTGAACGCGTGGAGCTCCAGGGCACCGTGGTTCTGGTCATCACGATTGAGGAGCTCGACCCGTCGAGCAAGCCTTGTTATGTCATAGAGCGGGGCGCTCAAGGCGGCAGCTACAAACGCATCGATGATAAAGATGTTCCGCTCTCGTCGACCGAGGTCCTGTCCTTGTCATCGTATGAACGGGCGAGCCCCAGTGATCGCGATGCAGTGCCCGGCGCGGTCGCAGGCGATCTTGACGAGGCCCTGGTCGACCGCACGATAGAGCGTGCTTTCTCACTGACACCTCGTGCGATGCGCGGCGCGCCGGACAAGAAAACGAAGCTGGAGCGCCTGAATTTCCTCGACTCGCAGGGCAATGTTACTAAGGCCGGGCTCCTGGCCGCGGGTGCCTATCCCCAGCAGTTCTATCCCAAGCTCTTTATCGATGTGGCGGTCTATGCCGGAACGCAGAAGGGCGCGGCGGGGTCGTTGAGGTTCATGGACCGTACGATCTGCGAGGGGACGTTGGGTGAAATGATCTCGGATGCCGTCGCGGCGGTCGCCAAGAATTTACGACGAACCTCGATGATCAATGGCGTCTCGCGTGTCGACTCGCTGGAGATTCCCGAGGAGGTCCTGCGCGAGGCAATCGCCAACGCCGTAATCCACCGAGAATACGGAGACCGGTTCTGTGGGCAGTCGATCGCTGTTGACGTCTTTGATGACCGTATCGAAGTGACGAACCCCGGCGGCCTATACGGAGGAAAGACTCGCGAGAACCTGTTTGACGGCAGCTCCCGATGTCGCAATGCGACGCTTGTGAAGCTCATGTCGCTTGTCCCATTGCTCGACGGCGCGGGCTCGCCTGCCGAGGGTAACGGGTCGGGCATTCCAATGATGCTCGATGCCATGCGTGCGCAAGGTCTGGCCGAGCCATTGTTTTGCCCCGGTTTCGACCGGTTTAAGGTTGTCCTCTACCGAGCGAAGGTTGAGCAAATCGATCATGGCGGGGACTTAATTGTGGCGGCACTCAAACGCTACGGCGAGCTGGGGACGCGTGAGCTGGCAGAATGCACGGGACTCACCGTCTCCCAGGTTAGGGTACGCGTCAATGCGCTCATCGCACAGGGCGAGCTTGAACCTACGGCGTCGGCGACGAGCCGCAACCGCAAGTACCGACTGTTGGAGCGCGTGGAATAAATGCGTTAGCGGACGAGGCGACCCAATAATCGACCCTCGATTGGCGCCCACTAAGGTTAAGCGGTTGTTGCCCAGTTGACGGTGATGCTAAAGACTCGGCTTACGCCGGCATGGCCGCGAACCCGTCCATCAAGAACAGCCTAAGAACCAGCTTGATGACATATCCCGGTTTGACTTCTGCCGCGTCAAAGACGTGGCGCTCGGCGAGCTCGCTGCAGTATGCATAGATGTCGCGGATAAGGTCCGCGCCCGAAAGCGTAAACATGTAGCCTGCGTCCGAAAGCGCATTGGGCGCGGCGGGCAACTTGGCCATGTGGCAGAACGTTTGCAGGTCGGGCGCCATAACATTCTGGTAGTCGAGGTGGCCGCCGGCATCCTGTTCGGCAAGCTCCAATTGGCGCACGAAATCCAGCGCCGCTGCCAGCACAAAGCTCGGCGTAGGCGCGTTGACGTCCTCCGTGCTCGCCACGAGCCTGCCCGCTGCCTGCGTGACAAGCCAGGCGACCTCGCGCTGGCAGCGCACGGCCTTGCGCGTCACCGGCTTGATGGACGAAGAAGAAACGCTCCCCTTAGGCGGATTCGAAACAGCCACAAGACCCTCCCATGAACGACCCGGCCCAACAAGCCCGGATGAAACACGTGCTACATCAGTATACAGGGAAGTGGGGTAG
>DBFBKG010000156.1:0-13641 GCA_048203815.1 Collinsella sp.
GTCCGTGACCGTCGCGAGCCTGTTCTTGCCGTTTTTGCCCATGAGCGCCCTGCAGCTGGTACTGCTGTCGCTGGTCTACGAGATCGTGTGCATCGCACTGCCGTGGGACACCGTCGATGACGCCTGGACTGCCCGTCCGCGTGCTTGGGATGCCGCGTCCATCAAGGGCTTTATGCTCGAGCTGGGCCCCGTGAGTTCGCTGTTTGACATCGTGACTTTTGCCGTGCTCTTCTTTGTGGTGTGCCCTGCCACCGTAGGCGCAAGCTGGTCCGAGCTCGCCGGGACGGGCAACGTCGCGGGTATAGCGACCTTTGCTGCGCTCTTCCAAAGCGGCTGGTTTGTCGAGTCCATGTGGTCGCAGACACTCGTGGTCCACATGCTGCGCTCCCCGCGCCTGCCGAGCCCGCGCGACCACGCCGCGCCCGCGCTGTGCGCGCTCACCGTGCTAGGCCTGGCGCTTGTCACCTGGCTGCCGGCAAGCCCCATCGCCGATGCGCTCGGCCTCATGGCACTGCCCGCGAGCTTTTTCGCGCTGCTCATCGGCATCGTCACCGCCTACATCGCGCTCACTCAGCTGGCAAAGCGCCGCTACATTGCCCGCCATGGCGAGCTGCTGTAGCAAGCAAGCGGAAAACACCCTGCCAGCTGCCATTACCGCTACCACAGCTGCCGACGCCGCTGCCGTTGCCTCTGCCGCCGCCGCAGTCTATCCCCTCAGCAGTTGCGGTGAAATAGTTCCTGTTTAAGGTCCCGTGACTTTAATTTAGGGACTATTCCACCGCAACTTATTGGAGGATTAGCTAGTCCTTGGGTGTCCAGGACCAGAAGAAGTTGATAAGGGCCACACGTGAGGTGGTGCCGGTCTTTTTGTTGATCGAGGAAATGTGACGGTAGAGCGTGGAGCGCGAAAGGAAAAGCGTTGTGGCGATGTCCTGAACGCTCTGGTCCGAAACGACCAAGGCCGCAAGAATATCGCGCTCGCGCTCTGTAAGCTCAAAGGTGGCGACGAAGGCATCGAGGCGTTCATCGGACGTGAGCTCCGCTGCCTCCACGGGCTCGGGGTCGGAGCATGTGGGCGCAAGATCCCCACCAAGATCATCGGTGGCAGGCGCCAGCTCGTCCCGTATCACGGCGTCATCGGCTCGTTGCCCCAACTGTCCCAGCAGCGTAATCGCAATGCCCACAAACATCACGAGCGCCGCGCCGACCGCAGTCAGCACGTTTTGACTCGAGATGATCGCCACTGCCGGCGCCGTCACGAACATCGAGCACACGTTGTTGACGACGCGACCCATGCACGGCCAAAAATATGACCAGCGCGCATAAAGCGAGACGGCGGCATATTTTGTGGTAAAGAACACCACAAAGAAGCCTGAGCCCAGATAAAAGATGATCGTGGCAGCAAGCTCGTTGCCGCCATTGCCGTCGACGATGAGCACAAAGAACGAAAGCGTGGACAACATGGCGGCGCATGTCATGCCGATATTCATATACGAACGGCCGTGCAGGTCAAATAGGACGCCAGCGGCCAACGAGCTCACGACAAGCAGTAGGCGCGGCTAATCGCCCAAATCGACGGCTCCGACAGCATGCAAGGTCGTGAGGCCAGCGTTGAGAGCGGCGAATACGCCGGAAAGATACACCGTCGCCACGGTCAGGCGAACTACGGCGCGGCGGAATGCCGCCTTTGCCTTGGGATCGTCTTGCCACTTGGCGCCATATTCCAAAGCATCTACCGAAAGTCCGGCAACGCTGGGTTCAAAGTTGGGATCGGACTCGTCGCGCAGTTTGGCGCGTCGGGCACTGTGGAGCAACGCCACCTGCACGATCGCACAAACGACCAGAACAGCCTGCTGAGGAATACCGACAGGCATCACCATGTGGTTGAACACCTGTACCAGAACGCCCATGGCATAGGAAAGTGCTGCGGCGCGCGCCAAGCAGGGCGTCCGCGCAAAGCGTCGCGCAAAGTTTGCGTGGGCAGTCGATCCGCAGTAGCCCAGTGCGCAGCACGCCACCAAACCGCCGACGATTACCACCTCGACCTGAGCTGCCATAATCAACAGCAGCAATGCCGCCACCAGCAAAACGCCCGTGATGTCGCTCGTCGCGTCGATAGCATGGGGACGGCGATAGTACAGAACGGGACGCACAAAAAAGCCAATCACGCTCGCGCCGAGGACAAGGCTCTCATAAATAACGACCTCGTTCGGAGACACGAACTCGGCCATGCGCACATCAAAGAGATACTCGCACGCCAAAAACGTGAAGAAGAACAGCGCCAGGCATATAATCTCCCGAATGCCCCGATGCAGATATGCGGTTGTGTCTCCCATGCCCCTCATTGTTAACCCCCGGCCGCTCAATTGTCTGGAATTCCATTTTAATAAAGAACCAATCTCAATATCGAAGCCGAGCTCGAAATGCTGCAAATTTGACCCCAGCCGTTCACATCACGCCGCGATTTTGAGCCGCATGGACCAGAAGGGACACACGCGACCTCTAGCTCGGCAAGGAGTGTCTCCAACTACCACTCATTTAAGTACGTCCCCAATGAGTGCGACGGAATGGCTCCCCTTGGCAGCTTAAAGCCGTCATGCAGGAACCATTCCGTCGCAACCTCATGAAAGGGACTGGGTTGTAAATGTTGGAGTAGAGCCGTTAGCGCCCGGGGGCCAGGATCACCAGCGCGTCGTGCTCAAAGGGATGCTGAGCCACGCGCACGGTGCCGTCACCGTTGTCGCGGACGGGCAGCTTGGCGATGCGCTTGTCCTCCATGTCGAGGACCGTCGCCGTCCAGCCGCGCGCGCCGTCGAGCTTAAACTTGAGCGCCGTGGTGCGCGGCAGGTACGTGACGACACGATCGCCAACGCGCGCCACACGAATGGCCTCGCGCGCGTCGTCGAGAAGCTCCTGCGCCGGAACCACGGCAAGTGCGTCATCGCCAGCCGTAGCACCCAGCCCGGCAAGCACATGCTCGATCGCGCCAAAGTCCCAAACGCCCGCAAACTGCAGGCACTCCTGCCAGCGGAACGGCATATCGAAGCCCTCGCCCAGCACCGAGCCCTGGCTCTTGCTGGTCTGCCAGTTCCAAACGCCGTGCGCGCCATAGGTCACACCCGCGCTGGCGCCGGCAAGGATCGATGACCACACGCTCGCGCGGCAGTCCTGTGCGGTGAAGCGCCAGTACACGTTGCGCGACGCACCCATCTGCTCGTAACAGGGCTCGGAGTTGACCATCGGCTTTTTAGGATAGTTGGCGGTAAAGTCCCGCGGCAGGCGCCAAGCCTCGGGCTGGCCCTCGTAGTTGTGGCCGGGCTGGAACATGTAGAAGTCCAGGCGGTCCAGGTACTGTGACGGAATGGTGCGGTTGCCGCGGTTGATATGCATGGTGCGCAACGCCTCGGGCGCGCGCTTGACGACTTCGTCGAGGGCATCCTCGTAATAGGCGATCGCCTCGTCGCTGGTAAAGTCGGTATCGCCCGCCACCACGTAGACGGGGTCAAACTCGCCCAGGTTCTCGACGACGCGGGCAACGTGGGCACGGACCTCCTCGCGCGGCATAACCTCGGCACCGCAATGCTCGGCAATCTTGGCGCCCCAGGTACCGGGCACGTAGTTGCACCACATAAGCACGAGTGCCGGACGAATGCCGTGCTCGACAGCAGCGCGGCACATGGCAGCAGCGCGGTCCCAGTACGCTTGGTTGGGACGGGACCAATCAAAATGCACGCCGTCCTCGCTGGCATAGGGCCAAATGCCCAGATCGGGGCAGCAGCGATCCCACTGCGGCAGCGTGTTGATCTGCAGCACGTTCATGCCCTGCTCGGCGCGGCGGGCCAGATAGTAGTCCCAATCGGCCTCGGCGATGCTCGTAAACGCACTCCAGCACGTATCGGCAAACCAAAAGAACGGCTTGTCCTCGCACAAAAAGCCATCCTGGCGACCGTTGACAGTCAGTTTTCCCAAACTCATCTGCATGTCCTTTCGTTTGATAAAGGAGTTGCGAACCGGCAGATTCTTTCGCGGTAACCCCGTGCGAAAGCACCTGGCGCTTAGCAAGCCCCGGCGAGCAGGCGCCACATGCCCCCCAATCAGTCTACCTTGTAAGAAGGGCCCCGCCGGGCCTGCGCCTGACGGGGCCCTGTCGTGTAGGTAAGGTCGCATGTGACCGAATGGTTTGGCCTTAGGCCTCCATCTCGGCGAGCTCCTCCTTGGAGAAGCCAGCGGCAAAGACGACGGCAGCGGCGATGACAAAGGAGATTGCCATACCGACGATAGCCCAGACGGTGTTCATCTGGCCACCCTGCAGGTAGTTGGTGAAGACCAGGAAGTTGGAGGCACCGCCGGCCAGGTAGTAGGTAACACCCATGAGGCCGGAGAACACAGCGCCGATGGCACCGCCGATGAACATACCGAGCATGGTGCGACGGAAGCGCATGAGGATACCGAAGAGCGCGGGCTCGGTGACGCCGCCGGCGATGGCGGAGATGACGTAACCCAGGGCAAGACCCTTCTCGTCGGGGTTCTTCATCTTGAGGAAGGCACCGAAGGCGCAACCCCAGACAGCGGCCATAGCGCAGTTGGTGGAAACGAAGACGAAGGGATCGTAGCCGGCGGCGATGATCTGAACCTGAGCGAGCAGGATGACGGGCATGTGCATGCCGCAGACCACGAAGAGCTGCCAGAAGGCGCCGAGGATGGCCATGACGATCAGGATACCGATACCGCCAAGGTCAGCAAGACCGAAGAGGGCGTTGGCGATGAGGTTGCCGAGCTCGTTGCCGATCGGGGCAAGGACGATGAAGGCGATGGGAATGGTGACGATCATGGTGCAGAACGGCGTGAAGACCGTGGACAGCACGTCGGGCATGACCTTCTTAAAGAACTTCTCGACAAAGTACAGGACGGGCACCGAGAGGATGATCGGCAGGACGGACTGCTGGTAGTTGGCAGCGGCGATCTGGATGCCGTAGACGGAGATGATTCCGCCACCCTCCTGAGTCGCGACACTCACGACAGACGGGGCCATGAGAGCGCCGCCGAGGAGCATGCCCAGAACCGGAGAGGCGCCGAGCTTCTTAGCAGCGGCATAGCCCAGGTAGATGGGGATAAAGGTAAACGTGGCCTCGTACAGGGTGGTGTAGAGGAACGTGTAGGTCGGATCGGTATCGGAGAGAACGCCGAGCATGGTGGGACCGAGGACCGCAGCGATGGTGCGGAACAGACCGCCGGCCATGAGCAGCGGAATCAGCTGGGTCATGGAGCCCGACAGATAGTCGAGGATGATATTGGGCAGGTTCTTGAGCTCGAACTTCTCCTTAGGAGCGTCGAGGTTCTCGTCGACCGCGGCACCCTGCTTGACGCCGGACATGGCGACGAACTCGGCGAGCACCTTGGGCACGTTCTGGCCGATGATGACCTGGAGCTGGCTGCCGGCGAACTGGCAACCCAGAACACCCTTGACCTTCTTAATCTTCTCCACGTCGGCCTTGTTGTTGTCCTTAAGCGTCAGACGCAGGCGCGTCATGCAGTTGGTGGCGACGGTGACGTTTTCCGCACCGCCCACGAGCTCGAGGACATCGGTGGCAATCTGCTTGTTATCTACTGCCATGGGACCCCTCCCCATATCATCGTGTGCCTACCCGTTTGGACGTAGACACGCCTTTGGCCCGGCGGCTATAACCCCTTACGGCTGCCGAGCCCTTGGATACGCTGTCGTAAACAATCTGTTTACTGAACGTTTACAGCGCTTAGTTTACACGCAGCATTGAATTTGTGGCCCTTTTGCCGTTTGCAGTCCGGTGAACGGTAGGAAATCGGGGGTGAACGTAATTGAATGCCAAGGCATTACATATAGTGCTGTTTATTTATAAATGGCCGTCTACGTGGGATTTTATATAATCTGGCACCCAAATGCATTGTTGACTTATCAACAAAAGCCCTGCTAGATAGTGGTAAACGAGTGTTTAGTAGTTCATTGAGCGTTTGATGTGACCGTTTACCGAGTTCATCTGCTTATTCTCTAATTCTGCTTTACACTAAACATGTTTAGATTGTATTGCCGCGATTGTTTAGCACGCGCGGCACAAGGGAGGCAGCTCATGGAACTCAAATCGTGCACCTACGCAACCGTCACCACCTTGGGCGACTTTGGCCCCTGGATCAGCAAGGTCGTTCTCGACCTACCCTGCACCGTGCGCGCCAACGATGTCGATGCGAACGCTTTCCATATATATGTAGAGCGTCACGAGCGCACGGGCGAGGTCCTGATGCGCAAGGAGCACGGCGCCGACCATGCCGCGCCCTCCGTGGGTTACATCGACGTTCTCGCC
Organism: Collinsella sp.; assembly: GCA_048203815.1. Lineage (GTDB taxonomy): Bacteria > Actinomycetota > Coriobacteriia > Coriobacteriales > Coriobacteriaceae > Collinsella. Next base: position 6,336 of record DBFBKG010000156.1, read on the forward strand.
GCGTATCCGTGTGACGAGAACGGCCGCAAGCTCGCCGTGGGCACCCATGTGGCACTCGAGGTCGCCGAGCAGCGCCTGACCAAAAAGATCGAAGGCGGCGTCATGGGCTCGCGCATGCTCGATGACCAGCTGCACGTCACGCAGCTCGCGGCTCTTCCCGGCAACGACGGCGACGACCCCACCTGCGGCCTGGTCTTCGATACCTGTCGCGGCGACATCTGCCCCGCGCTCAAGGGCTGGAGCAATGCCGTACAAAAGACCGCCGTCGACGGCATCGCGCTCGAGTACGGCTTCTTTGAGCCCAACTTTAAGGCAGAGGACTCGGCCTGCTTCAATCCCTTCGCGCCCGAGACCACGGTCGTGCCCCAAAAGGCCCCGCTCGTGGTGTACCTGCACGGCGCCGGCGAAGGCAAGGGTGCCACGCAGGGCGAAGGTGCCACGCGCGCCTATATCGGCAACCGCTTGACAGCCATTAGCCAGGCGCAAATCCAGCGCTACTTTGGCGGCTTTGCCTGGGTGCTCGTGCCGCAGTCGCCCACGTTTTGGATGGACAACGGCATCGAGCAGCTCGGTCGCTCCAACCAGAGCATCTACTCCCCCGTGCTCAAGGCGCTCATCGACGAGTTTGTCGCCGAGCACGCCGGCCGCATCGACACCGACCGCATCGTGGTCGCCGGTCTTTCCAACGGCGGCTTTATGACCCTGCGCCTGTGCGCCGACTACCCCGATTTCTTTGCCGCGGGCCTTCCCTGCTGTGCCCCGTGGTACAACGCCACGGACGAGGACGTAGCCGCGCTCGCCAAGACGCCGCTGTGGTTTACGCACTCCAAGGGCGATGAGCTCGTGTCGCCGCAGCAGACCGTGCTGCCGCTCACGGCACGCCTGCGTGACGCCGGAGCCAACGTGCACCTCACCTACTTTAGCCATGTCGAGGACCTAACCGGGCGCTATCGCGAGACCGACGGCTCGCCTAAGAAGACGTTCAACCACGGCGTGTGGATCCATCAATTCAACGACCTGTGTTATCAAGACTTCGACGGGGGCAACGTACTCATCGACGGCGAGCCGGTGGGCTGCTGGGAGTGGTCGGCCAGAGTTTCGAGGTAGCCATCCCATCGGGGTCCCTGACCTTTAGTTCTGTAAACGTCCTCGCGCATGAGCCCCGCTTTTCCTGCTCCTTCGGAGCATCGGATAAGCGGGGCCCGCGCTGCGGAATGTTTACAGAACTAAAGGTCAGGGCCCCCTAAGTTATCGTTGTTCGAAACGCTGGCCGGGCGCTTCCGGCGGCGCGCCGGGTCGGCGGCGATGGGGGCGTGGGTCCCGTCTTGCCTTGCGCGTAACTGGCTGAATTGATTTTGATTGGAGCTGTTCCTATGTCCCAAGAGCTAACTCGGGTGATTGTTACTACTGATATGGAAGTCGATGATATGAACTCGCTCATTCATTTGGCTCTGTATCTCAATGTGCTTGATGTTCAGGCTGTGGTGTATACGGCTTCGCAGTATCACTTTCTTGGGGATGGGGTTCATACGCTGGGCGAGGTGAATTCGCATTGGCGGACTAAGGGGCGTCGCTCTTACGAGTGGGCTGTTGTGCCTCATGAGCCCGATCCGCTGGCCGGCGAGCTTCGTGAGTATCGTCCGTTTCCCGAGCATTGGATTGAGAGTCTCTGGAGTAATGAATATACCCAGGCTTGGCCGCAGTTGCAGGCGAATGCGGACGCTGCCGGTGAGCCGCCGTATCCCACGCCTGCCCAGATGATCGAGTGCACCTTTGTGGGAAATGTTGCCTTTGAGGGTGATGTGACTGAGGAAACTGAGGGGTCTCGCGTAATTGCGCAGGCGATTTTGGATGATGATCCGCGTACATTATGGCTGCTCAGCTGGGGCGGCATGAACACCATCGTTCGCGCCCTTATGAGCATTGCCGAGCGTTATCGCGCCATGCCCGAATGGCCCGCCGTGCAGAAGCGGGTCCATCAGAAGGTGCGCGTGATGGGCGTTGCCGATGGCATAGGGCAGGACAACTCATGGCTCGACCATGGTCGCGGGCTCTTTCCCGAGCTCATCTTTTGGCGTGTGCCCTATATGTATGGCGGCTATGTCGACGCCAAGATGGCGCAGCCCGATTCGCTGCCACTGTTTAAGGCTCCTTGGCCCGAGCAAAACCTCACGCAGGAAAACGGCCCCCTTATGGCCCGCTACATGCTCTATGGCGATGGCAGGGCTTACGAAAACGAACCCGAGCGATTCCAGTTTGGCAAGCATGCCCATCTGGATTGGGGCCTAGAGGGCATGCCCGTGATGCAGTTTGAGCGCGGCGACTTTATGGCCGAAGGCGACAGCATGACCTACATTCCACTACTGCCGTTTGGCCTGCGCGGCATCGATGACCGCAACTTCGATACACTGCTCGGCCGTATGTTTCTTGATGGGCATCCCGATTCGGACGCGCCCGCCGGTTTTGCCGCCATCGGCACGCCCATAGACGGCAACCCCAATCCCTACCTGCGCGCCTATCAGGAAGACTTTGCCGCCCGCGCGCAATGGTGCGCCCATGATCCGGCAGCGTGTTCGCATCCGGCACATGTTGCCGAGGTCACGACCGACCGCAGCGCCGCAGCCGGTGAGCGTGTCGTCCTTGCAGCGGCCATCGTCGACCCCGACGGCAAGGGCTTCGATGCACATTGGGATGTCGCCATGGACCCGTCGAGCTATGCAGGCACGCAGGATCTTTCGCTGTGGCAGGAATGCACGGTAAGCACCGCTTTTATCGTGCCCGCCGACGCGCAGCCCGGCGACCGCTTTGTGCTCACCCTTACCGTGCAGACGCGCGCCGAGCGCCCCTGCAGCCGCTACGCCCAAGTTGCCGTGACCGTGGCATAGCAAGGACGGCGCCCACATTCGGCATGGAGCGTCCCCAACTGCCGCTCATTTAAGTACGTCCCCAAGGAGTGTCCCCGGCGACTGGTCGTTTAAGTACGTCTCCAACGACTAGTCAAAAATGGGCCATCTGTCCCAGTTGTGGAGACTCGTTGAGCCGTCTGGGTATCGTGAAAGATCGCGCACTCCCCCATCATCAAAAGTGACACACGCTACCTATTGATGGGAGGCAGCCATGGGCTTCTTTGACAAGATGTTCGAAAAGAAAGAGTGCGCGATTTGCGGTACCGAGCTGGGACTTTTGGGAAAGACCAAGATCAGCGAAGGCTACCTGTGCAAAGAGTGCGTCGGCAAGCTCTCCCCCTTCTTTGGCGGCTATCGTTCCAGCACCGCGGACGATATCCGCGAGCAACTCGCCTACCGCGAGGCCAATGCCGAGCGCCTGGCGTCGTTCAACCCCACGCGCACGCTCTCTGCCGGGCGCACCAACATCATGCTCGACGAGGACGCGGGCCTGCTGATCATTACCTCGCAGAGCCGCTGGCGCGATGCCAACCCCGACATCATCGAGTTCTCACAGGTACTCGGCTGCAATATGGATATCGACGAGCATCGCACCGAGATCTATCGCGAGACCAAGGACGGCGAGCGCGAGAGCTACAACCCACCGCGTTACGACCTGGATTACGACTTTAACCTGACTATCCACGTCAACACGCCGTACTTTACCGAGATCAACCTGCGCGTGAACGACTCCACCATCGATCAGCGCGGGTCCATCGAGTACCGCGAGGCCAAGCGCCAGGCAACCGAAGTCCGCGATGCGTTGATGCAGCTGCGCCAGGAGACGCGTGACAGCGTCGTGGCCGCTAAGGCCCCCAAGACCGCGGTGACCTGCCCCTTCTGCGGAGCCACCACCATTCCCGATGCTAGTGGGCGCTGCGAATACTGCGGCGGTGCCATCGGCGCATAGCCTCCGGCACGGAAAGGACCGATCATGGCCTTCGAGAGCGTCAACTATCAGTGCCCCGCGTGTGGTGGCCCCCTTCACTTTGCCAGTGCCGAGCAAAAGCTCGTCTGCGACTACTGCGATTCGCGTTTTGAAGTCGAAGAAGTCGAGACCCTCTATCGCGAACGCCAGGACAAGGCCGATGCCAAAGCCGATGCCGCAGCCGTGGCTCCCAAACCTGCTGTCGACGATGCCGTGCAGGAGCTGGCTCAAAACGCCGGCTACATCTGCTCGTCGTGCGGCGCCGAACTGATCTCGGACGGCACCGTCGCCGTCACCACCTGCCCGTACTGCGGTAACTCCGCCGTGGCACCTGGCCAGCTCTCGGGCGACTTCTCACCCGACCTGGTGATTCCGTTTAAGCTCGGGCGCGACGATGTCATGGCCGCGCTCAAAGAGCACTACAAGGGCAAGATCCTGCTGCCCAAGAGCTTTGTCACCGGCAACCACATCGACGAAGTCCAAGGCGTCTACGTGCCGTTTTGGCTCTACGGTGCCCGCGTGGACGGCGAAGTGTGCTTCGACGCAACCAACGAGACCGTGACCGAGGAATCCGACCGCACCGTCACGACCACCGACCACTACGATGCCTATCGCAAGGGCAATATCTCGTTTAAGCGCGTGCCCGTCGACGGATCGTCCAAGATGCCCGACGGCCACATGGACGCCATCGAGCCGTTTGACTACGACGCGCTGCGTCCGTTCTCGGTCGCATATATGCCCGGCTACATCGCTAACCGTTACGACGAGGACTGCGAGACCTGCAAGGCACGCGCCGAGCGCCGCATGGAGGAGAGCACGATCTCGGCCCTGCGCGAGACCGTCGTCGACGAATATGACGACGCCACGGTCGAAAGTAAGCAGCTCGACTACACCTGGGAAGACAGCGACTACGCCCTGTTCCCCGTGTGGATGCTTTCCACCTCGTGGAACGGCAAGGGTTATCTGTTTGCCATGAACGGCCAGACCGGTCGCATGGTCGGCGAGCTCCCCTGCTCCAAGCCCAAGCTCGCCATCGCCTCGGTGCTGTTCTTTGTGATCGGGTTTGTCCTCTCCCAGATTCTCTTTATGGGAGAGAACGCCTTCGATCCGGACTACCTCGCCTTTGATGTCGAGGGCGTCCTCATCAACATCGTCGCGCCGTTGATCATCGTAATCATCGCGGACGTGTTGCTGGTAGGCCAGCTCAAGACGGCCAACGAGGCAACCCACGCCGATTACTACTGCGGGGACCTCGATCTGACCGAGAAGCACGATACCTTCAGCCACACCGAGACCACCGTTGTCATGAAGGACAACAAGGACGATTAGCCATTCTGACCAATACCACCCGGCCTTTGACGAGAAAGGAAGATCACCATGGGACTCTTGAAAGCTGGATTGGGTGCTGCCGGCGGCGTCATGGCCGACCAGTGGAAGGAATTTATCTATTGCGAATCGATGCCCGCTGATGTCTTGGCCTGCAAGGGCAGCAAGCGCACCGGCGGCCGCAGCTCCAACACGCGCGGCGAGGACAACGTCATCTCCAACGGCTCCGTCATCGCCGTCAACGACGGCCAGGGCATGCTCGTGGTGCAAAACGGCAAGATCATCGAGGTTGCGCTGGAGCCTGGCGAGTTCGTCTTCGACACCGGCAGCGAGCCGAGCGTCTTCAGCGGCAACCTGGGCGACTCCATCAAGGAAACCTTTGCCAATATCGGCAGCCGCTTTACCTTTGGCGGCGACGCGGGCAAAGACCAGCGCGTCTACTTCATCAACACCAAGGAGATCATCGGCAACAAGTACGGCACCGCCTCTCCCGTGCCCTTCCGCGTGGTCGATAACAACATTGGCCTGGATGTCGACATTTCCGTGCGCTGCAACGGCGAGTATTCGTACCGTATCACCAACCCGCTGCTGTTCTACACCAACGTGTGCGGCAACGTGACCGATAGCTACACGCGCGATAAGATCGACAGCCAGCTTAAGTCCGAGCTGCTCACCGCCCTGCAGCCCGCCTTTGCCAAGATCTCGGAGATGGGCATTCGCTACAGCGCCATCCCCGGCCACACCACCGAGCTCGCGCGCGCACTCAACGAAGTCCTCTCCGCCGACTGGCGCGACCTGCGCGGCGTTGAGATCGTGAGCTTTGGCGTTAACTCAATCGCCGCCTCGCAAGAAGACGAGCAGATGATCAAGGACCTGCAGAAGGCCGCGGTCATGCGCGATCCCACCATGGCGGCCGCCAACATCGCCAGCGCCCAGAGCGATGCCATGCGCGCGGCAGCGGCCAACCCCAACGGCGCGATGGCCGGCTTTATGGGCATGGGCATGGCAGGCGGCATGGGCGGCATGAACGCCAGCCAGCTGTTCGCCGCCGGCTAGGCACAGCAGCAGGCCGCCCCGCAGCCGGCTCCGGCACCCGCCCCCGCACCGGCACCCGCCGCCCCCGCGGCCGGCACGTGGACCTGCAGCTGTGGCGCCACCAACACCGGCAAGTTCTGCTCCGAGTGCGGTAGTCCCGCACCCGCCCCGGCACCGGCCAAGTGGTTCTGCCCCAACTGCGGCAGCGAAAACGGCGGCAAGTTCTGCAGCAACTGCGGAACGCCCCGGCCCTAGCCCCTCTATCTGGTAATTGACGGGGGATCCGCCACCCCCGCATTTGCTTCTATGGGTTTCGTTCGATAAAGGAGGACACCATGAAGACAACGTTCAAAAAGTCCGTACTCGCATTTCTGACATGCGTCCTGGCGCTCGCCTTTGCCCTGACGGGCTGCAGCGGCGGGGGCAAAGACCCCAAGGCCAACTTCGTCGGCAGCTGGGAACTCTCGGGTGGAACCTTGGAGGGCGAAGAGCTGACCGATGAGTACATGAAGATGCTCGAGGATTGGGGTGTCCACTGCGTCCTGATTCTCGATGAGGACGGCACAGGCGCCCTCGACCTGTTCCTTGAAGTCATGGACCTTAAATGGGAGGCAAAGGACGCCACCACTGTAACCATCACCGCCGAAGACGAGTCGCATGACATGAAGCTCAAGGACGGCAAACTCACCCTCGAAGAAGATGACGGCAATCTTGTCTTTACCAAGTCCGACAAGGACCTATCCGGTACGGTAAAGAAGGATCGCGAGGCGGCCGAGAAGGAAGAGGAGATCGATGAGGCCGTCGAAGACGACGATGTCCAGAACGTCGAAATCTCCCCCGCCGTCACCGTCGCCGATGACGATCTGTGCACCATCACCATCACCGAGAAGTTCAAGGACGACTGGGGCGACATCGGCTTTGTCGTCAACATCACCAACAAGAGCGACAAGGACCTGACCTTCTACGCTCCTTCCGGCAAGACCAACGTCAACGGCACCATGAAGGAACCCTGGTTCTCGGCTCACCTGATGCCCGGCACCAACGCCACCGAGGAATTCACGTTCTCGAACGG
>DBFBKG010000157.1:0-6510 GCA_048203815.1 Collinsella sp.
ATACCCATGCGGTTGACCTGATAGACCGACTTGCCCGAGGTATCCTCGCCGTCGAGCAGGATGGTGCCGTGCGTGGGCTGATACACCTTGGTGAGCAAGTTGAAGACCGTGGTCTTACCGGCACCGTTGGGGCCGATCAGACCGGCGATCTCGGTCTTGCCGATAGTCAGGCTAAAGTCGTCGACTGCCTTAAGGCCACCGAACTCAATGCCCAGGTGGATGCACTCGAGTGCAGGGCGCTCGCCCAGGTCGCGGTCGGGAACGATGGCTCCAGAAGGATACGGGACCATCTTGCCCTTCTTGAACTCAAACTTACTGGGCATCGGCTGCCACCTCCTTCTTGGAAGCAAAGCGGTCCTTGGCGCGACCGAAGAACGCCTTGAGCTGCGGGTTGTTGGTAAAGATCATGACCAGAATCAGCACGATGGCGTAGATGAGCATGCGGTAGTCCGAGAACTGACGGAGCAGCTCGGGGAGCACCGTGAGCAGCGCCGCGGCGATAACGGAGCCGCGCATATTGCCCAGGCCGCCCAGGACCACGAACACCAGGATGAGGATGGACGTATTGAAGTCGAACTTGGTGGCGGAGAGCTGCGAGAAGTTACCGCCGAAGAGAGCTCCGGCAGCACCGGCGAGGGCAGCGGAAACCACGAAGGCGATCATGCGGTACTCGGTGACGGAGATGCCTACGGACTCGGCAGCAATCTTGTTATCGCGCACGGCCATGATGGCACGGCCGGTACGGCTGCGAACCAGGTTGAGCACGATCACGAGTGCGACCATGACCAGGATGGCACCGGCGAGGAAGGTCGAATAGGTCGACACGCCCGATGCGCCCTGCGCGCCCTTGATGATGGCGGTGCCGTCCTCGAGCAGATGCAGGTCGTCGATCGTAGAGTTGCCCGTGATGTTAAAGATCACGTGCAGGCCGCGGGAGTCGACGCCCACAATAAGGCAGGTGACGATCTCTTTGATGATCTCGCCAAAAGCCAGGGTCACGATGGCCAGATAGTCGCCGCTCAGGCGCAGGACCGGGATACCGATCAAGAAGCCCAGGATGGCGGCAGCGATAGCGCCGACCACGATGCTGATGATAAGGCGCACCGGATCGGAGGGAACGGCGCTCTCGAGGGCGACCGCGGTGACGATGCCCGTGTAGGCACCGACACTCATAAAGCCCGCATGGCCCAGCGACAGGTCGCCCGCGATGCCGACGACAAGGTTGAGGGAAATGGCCATGACGATGTAGGCCGTGATGGGAACCAGCTGACCGGCGATCATGCGCGGGATCATATGGTTGGACTGCATAAAGAACACGATGGCGAAGGCCACGATACACATGGCGTACGTGACAAAGTCGTGACGCGTCTGCTTATCTTTAAGAAACTTCATAACGCTCACCTACACCTTCTCGGGGACGTACTTGCCCAAGAGGCCGGCAGGCTTGACGAGCAGGACGATGATCAAAACACCAAAGACGATGGAGTTGGCAAGGCTCGTGGAAATGTAGGCCTGCGCCATCGCCTCGATGATGCCGATGAGAATGCCACCGACAAAGGCGCCGGGGATGGAGCCGATGCCACCGAAGACGGCGGCGTCGAAGGCCTTGATGCCAGGCATGGCGCCCGTCGTGGGCTGCAGCACCGGCGAGTAGGAGCACAGCAGCACGCCGGCGATGGCGGCAAGGGCAGAGCCGATGGCGAACGTCATCGAGATGGTGCGGTTGACGTTGATGCCCATGAGCTGAGCGGCGGCCTTGTCCTCGGACACGGCGCGCATGGCTTTGCCCATCTTGGTCTTACCTGTAAAGAACATCAGGCCGGTCATGATAACCAGGCAGGCGACGATGGTGACGAGCGAGACGGCGCTTACGTTGAACTTGGCCAAGAACTCCGGCACCTGGAAGGTGACGAGCGAAGTGAAGTTCTTGGGCGTGGCGCCCCATAGAAGCTGCGCGGCGTTCTGCAGGAAGTAAGACACGCCGATAGCCGTGATCAGAACGGCCAGCGGGCCTGCTTGACGCAGCGGCTTATAGGCCAGACCCTCAATGAGAACACCGAGAACGGTACAGACCACACAAGAGAGAACTACAGATGCCCAGCCCGGGAGGCCGAGATACGACGTGGCGCAGAACGAGACATAGGCACCGACCATGATGACGTCGCCGTGAGCGAAGTTCAGCATCTTGGCGATACCGTAGACCATGGTGTAGCCCAACGCGATGATGGCGTAGACGCTGCCCATGGACAGGCCGTTGACCAGGTATTGGATAAAGACCGTCATGTTCCACATCCCCCTTTCGAATAGGTTTCCAGATAATGTATGAAACAGGGACGTTACACTGTCCCTAGATACCAAGCAAGCAGGGAAGGCCAAAACCTCCCCTGCTTGGGATCAAAACCGCTCTATGTAAGGCGGCCAATTAGGCCTGTACGTACTTGCCGTCGGTGATGACGTACGCCGTGGGCTCCTTCTGGACCTGGCCCTTATCGTTCCAGGTGAGCTTGCCGGTCAGACCGTCAACGGTAATCTTGAGCATAGCCTTCGACAGCTTCTCGGCGGCCTCGGTCGGGTCGGCGTCGACACCAAGACCGGCCTCCTTGACGGCCTCGGCCACCGCGTGCACGCCGTCGTAGGCGTCGGCGGCAAACTGGTCGGGGGTATCGCCGTACTTATCCTTGTAAGCGTTTACGAAGTCGGCGTTCTTCTCGTCGTCGGCGGAGAACGGGGTCATGAGCAGCAGACCCTCGGCAAGAGAGGTATCGAAGCCCTCAACGCCCAGGATACCGTCCATGCCGTCGCAGCCCATCATCTTGACGTCGTAGCCCATGTCCTTGGCGTTCTTGAGCAGGACGGACGCCGGCGTGTAGTAGATCGGCGCAAAGATCATGGTGGCACCGGCCTGCTTGGCCTTGGTCAGCTGGTTGGTAAAGCTCGTGGCGGAGTCGTCCTTAAAGGTCTCCTCGTCGACGATCTCGAGCTTGGACTCAGCTGCCTGAGCCTTAAAGGAATCCGCGATGCCCGAAGAATAGGCGTCGCCGGAGTTATAAAACAGCACGAATTTCTCGTTCGGATACTTCTGGGCCAGGAACTTGGCAGCGTTGACACCCTGGTTGGGGTCGGTGAAGCAAACCTGGAAGACGCAATCCTTGCCGTCGGTGACGTCCTCGGAGGACGCGGACGGGGTGATCATGAACGTCTTGGGGTCGTTACCACACTCTGCGGCAACGGCAACCGACGCACCCGTGGTGGTCGGGCCGACGAGGGCCTGCATGCCCCAGTCGAGCAGGGTGTTGAAGGCGTTGACGGCCTTCTCGCCATCGGCCTGGTCATCCTCGGCCTTGCTGACAAGCGGCAGCTCCTTGGTCGAGAAATCCTTGCAGCCGAGCTCGACACCCTGGGTAACGGACTTGCCGTAGGACGCGTTGGCGCCGGTCAGCGGGCCGATGGTGCCGATCTTAAACGAAGCGTCGCTCGAAGCGGAACCGCTGTCGCCGCCGTTGGAGGAGCAGCCAGCTAGAATGGACATCGCCCCCAGACCTGCTGCGCTCGCGATAACGCTCCTGCGATTCATAACAGGGTTCAATGACTTACCGGTGAGGCTCGACATGCGGCTCTCCTCTCAAATCTCGTCGGGTTTCGGTTACCCGACAGGCCATCCTTCGCCGTGCTCGGCGTTCGCAAAATAGTAGACGCTTTAGTTGAGAAAAGTGGCGATTATTTCAACTTTTCTTTTGTTTTGCCCATTTATCCATAATTCTGCGTATTCCTGTCGGTTTATGCAGTTTAGCCACTTTATTGTGTGAAAGTAATGTTTCCGTTCTGTTACAGGCGTCCTTGCCCTGAATAAAACGGCCCCACCGGTGTCGTTACATGCACTTAGGCGGCGATGTACTTGCCATCCTGAATCACATAGGCCGTAGCGGGCTTTTCGACCTGGCCCTCGTCATTCCACGCCGACGAGCGCCTGCATGCCCCAGTCGCACAGGGCAAACCTTATGGTGCAAACGTTGACAGTTTGTTACGGAAGTTCGTTTGTAGCGAGCATGTTTCCAATGTTTCCGCAGCGTTTCGGGGGTGCCGTTTTGTGCGACTCCTGTTGCCTGGCGAGCACGCGCCCTCGGTTCACGCTAGAATGCACTCAACCTTTAAGCGGTTAATCCATCCATAAGATGCACGAAGGAGCTATCTATGAGCGAACCCCTGCGCACCGTGAACGTCGGTCTGATCGGTCTGGGAACCGTCGGCGGCGGCGTGGCCCGTCTGATCAAGAGCCACCACGATGAGTACCTGGCAGCCTACGGCATCGACCTTAAGCTGACCCGCGCCTGCGCGCTTGCCTGGGAGCAGGCCGAGGCAGCCGGTATTGAGCGTGAGGCCTTTACGAGCGACTGGCACGATGTCGTCACCGACCCCGCCGTCGATATCGTCGTCGAGCTCATCGGCGGCGAGCACCCCGCGACCGAGATCTTCACCACCGCTTTCGAGAACGGCAAGCACGTCGTCTCTGCCAACAAGGCCCTGCTGGGCCGCCATGTCGAGACGCTCGCCGAGAAGGCGCGTGAGTGCGGCGTGCAGATTAAGTGCGAGGCCAGCTGCGGCGGCGGCATCCCCATTGTGAGCACGCTCGAGCACGACCTGGTGGGCAACAAGATCCTGACCATCGCCGGCATTCTCAACGGTACCACCAACTATATCCTGTCGCGCATGGACGCCGAGGGCGCCGATTACGCCGACGTCCTTGCCGACGCGCAGGCCAAGGGCTATGCCGAGGCCGACCCGTCCGCCGACGTCGACGGCTTCGACGCCGCCAGCAAGACGGCGATCCTCGCCTCCATCGGCTTTGGCACCCGCGTGACCACCGACGACGCATACCAGCAGGGTATCCGTACCATCGGCGCCGAGGACATCGCTCAGGCCCGCGAGCTCGGCTACACCATTAAGCTGCTCGGCATCGCCCGCAACACCGACGCCGGCGTCGACGTCCGCGTGCATCCCACGCTGATCCCCGCCGATCACATGCTCGCCAAGGTCAACGGTGCCATGAACGCCGTCTACGTGGTGGGTGACGCCGTGGGCGAGACCATGTTCTACGGCGCGGGCGCAGGCTCCTTCCCCACCGCGAGCGCCGTCGTAGGCGATATCCTGTCGCTCTCCGAGCAGATCAGCCGCGGCGTGGCTCCGCTGCCCGAGATTGAGCCCTATGGTCACAACCTCGCCTTTAAGCCCATGGACGAGCTCCAGACTAAGTACTATGTGCGCCTGAAGGTCGCCGACCGCGTGGGCGCCCTGTCCGAGACGGTCGATATCTTTGCCAAGCACAACATCTCGATCTCGCTCATCAACCAGGTCGAGGACGGCAAGTCGGGCGTCAACGATGCCTGCTCGGTCATCTTCCTGACGCATCGCGCGCTCGAGAAGGACGTCCAGGCTGCCGCCGCCGAGCTTGCCAGCGTCGACTGCGTGGCCGAGGTCGCCAACGTCCTGCGTATCGAGGACGTCGAGGCCTGGACCGAAGGCGTCATGGCGAACTAGCCCGATTCTCGGCAAATCAAATAACGCATGAGGGGCTCCCGTCCGATTGGATGGGAGCCCCTTTTAGTTACATCTTTTGCACGAAGTGGTCGACTAACGTTTGAACAACTTGACCGTTCGTCAACAACCGTGGATACCGTTTACCGATATGCAACGGCAGCTGTTTTTTGCCGCCGCTATGCTGTGCCGTGTATGTCCGCCCGCGATGAGAGGAAGCACCATGTTGCTCGAGGGCAAGAAAGCAATCATCACCGGAGGCACGCGCGGTATCGGCTATGCCATCGCCTGTCGCTTTATCGAGGAGGGCGCCGCCGTCACGGTCTTTGGCTCGCGTCAGGAGACTGCCGACGCCGCCGTTGAAAAGCTAGCCGCAGTCTATCCCGACGCCAAGGTCTGGGGCCGTTCCTGCGATCTCACCTCGCTCGAGGCCGTGACCGAGGCCTTTACCCAGGCTGCAGCTGACATGGGCGGTCTCGATACGGTCGTCAACAACGCCGGCATCTCCCAGCGCTCGCCCCTTTTGGACTACACGGCCGAGGAGTTCGCAAAGGTCATGGACCTTAACGTCGTCGCTGTCTTTAATGGCCACCAGGCTGCCGCCAAGATCATGACCGAGGCCGGCCACGGCGGCACCATCACTACCACAAGCTCGATGGTCGCCAAGTACGGCCAGCCCTCCGGCGTCGGTTACCCCACGTCCAAGTTTGCCGTCAATGGCATGGTCCAGTCGCTCTCGCGCGAGCTCGCCCCCATGGGTATTCGCGTCAACGCCGTCGCCCCAGGCGTAACCAAGACCGATATGGTCGCCAACCTGCCCGAAGAGGTCATCAAGCCCATCATCGCCACCATTCCGCTGGGTCGCATGGGCGAGCCCGAGGATGTCGCCAACGCCTTTGTCTTCTTGGCAAGCGACATGTCCTCCTATGTCACGGGCGCCATCCTCCCCGTCGACGGAGCCGCCCGCTCCTAAGGGGC
>DBFBKG010000158.1:0-30609 GCA_048203815.1 Collinsella sp.
CCCGCTGGCCTAGCCTAGAGGAAAAACGGAATAGACGGACCGACCGTCCGGCTGAGTCTGGGAAGAGGTGCCGGGCGGCGGGCGGAGCATGGCCACCGGACCCATCGAAACACATCTCCACCGTTCCTTCAACTGGGAAAATGCCGCCCCCGGGTCCCGGATGGGGCCTCGGGGGCGTTCGGCTAGCTGCGGGAACGGCCTATCCGCTCAAAGTGTTCGGCTGAGATCGGAAATCAACCAACTATTGCGGCATCTTAGTCTGTGTTTGCGCAAGGCTGCGCTCAATGTTGCCGTATCATAAGCCGTCGCAAACGTGAAATAGAAAGAAGGAATCCCATATGCAACTGGCAAATATCGTACGCGAGCGCTGGAAAGGCGTCTTGTTCTGCCTGATCATCGCCATTCCCGCGACGTTGCTCGGCAAACAGGTTGAGGTGGTCGGCGGGCCGGTGTTTGCCATTCTCTTTGGCATGGTCCTGGCGCTCGTCTTTCCCAAGAAACGTCGCGAACAGCTCGCCGCCGTCGTTACCTATACGTCCAAAAAAGTCTTGCAGTACGCGGTTATCCTGCTTGGCTTTGGCATGAACCTCTCCCAGATTCTGTCCAAGGGCGCCCAGTCGCTGCCGATTATCGTGGCGACAATCTCGACCTCGCTTGTCATCACCTTTGTGCTCTGCCACGTTATGAACGTGCCGGGTAAGATCGCGACGCTTGTGGGTGTGGGTTCGTCGATTTGCGGCGGTTCGGCCATCGCCGCGACCGCACCCGTCATCGATGCCGACGATCGCGAGATTGCCCAGGCTATTTCGGTCATCTTCCTGTTTAACGTTATCGCGGCGCTCGTGTTTCCGACGCTCGGCGGCATGCTCGGGCTGACCAACGAGGGCTTTGGCCTGTTTGCCGGTACCGCCATCAACGACACCTCGTCCGTAACGGCTGCGGCGAGCGCTTGGGACAGCATGCATCCCGGCGCCAATGTGCTCGAGAGCGCCACGGTGGTCAAGCTCACCAGGACGCTGGCCATCATTCCCATCACGCTGGCGCTTGCTTGCTGGCAGATGCATCTGGCGCGCAAGGCCGGCGGTGACGCCAAAAGCACGTTCTCCCTTAAACGCGCGTTTCCCATGTTCGTGCTGTTCTTTGTGCTGGCGAGCGTGATCACTACGGTGCTTCAGCTTCCTGCATCCATTACGGCGCCCATCAAGGAGCTGTCGAAGTTCTTTATTGTGATGGCCATGGCGGCTATTGGTTTTAATACCGATATCGTCGAGCTGGTCAAAAAGGGCGGCAAGCCCATCGCATTGGGCTTTTGCTGCTGGATTGGCATTGCGTGCATGAGTTTGGGAATGCAACACGTACTGGGAATCTGGTAGAGAAGTAGCTTGTTTGCGTGCTGCGTGCTGCGTGCTGGCGAGCGCATTCTCACGGTGGAGCGATAGGAGCTCTTGCGGGTATGGCTTGTCCGCAGGTTTATAAGTCCCGAAGAGCTCTTATCGCCCCGCCAGGATGGCGATGCGGGGCAACACCTATACTCGCAGGACGGCGCTTTCTGCCCTATAGTGTTTGGTGAGCAATATCGTTCAATTTTGAAACACTCGGTCGTACGACCGTCGGCGGCTGCACGTCGCTGCGGACAGGGGCAAATCATGGATAGCGATGCCAAGCTGAACATCTTGACCGAGGCCCTGGCTGCTGCCGGGGCCTCGGCATTGGCAATCGATGCGCGTGGGGACGTCGCGATCTCGACCATGAATGACGCGGCGCTCGAGCGGGATGTGGCGGCTTTTGTCGCTGAGCGCCTCGACCGTATAGGAGACGGCGCGCGTCTGGTTATGGGACGTGCGGGTGCGCGCCTGAGCCTGACCGTTCGCCCCACCGACAAAGAGGGCGGGGGCCTTTGGGTCGTCGTGGTCCGCGAGGTGCGCGGTGCCGCGGCGCATGCGGGTATCGAGTGGCTCAACGCCGACGAAGTTGAGGCTCGCTACGAATCGAGCGCGTACGGCATCGTTGAGGGGGCGGCCTCGGTGGCTGCGCCGGTTGCCGAGAGTTACGCGCGCGGTGTGCCCCTTATGCTCGAGGGCGAGCTGGGAGCGGGTCAGGTCGAGATCGCCAAGCGCCTCTATCTGGACGGTCCTTTTGCCGGTCAGCCCTTTGTTTCCGTCGCGCTCGATGAACTCACCGATCGCGGTTGGCGCCATGTGCTCAAAAGCGCCGAATCGCCGCTGTTCCAAACGGGGCTGACCCTTTGCATTGAGGACTGGAATGCGGTTGGTCCCCAACGCCTTCGCGAGCTCGTTTCCACGATGGCCGACACCGCGTTGGCGACGCGCTGCCATGTGGTGCTGACAGCGAATGACATGCCGGGCGGCAGCGAAAGTGATCAAGCCGCTTTTGTGACCGAGCGCTTCGCCTGTGCGGTGAGCGTGGCGCCGGCAATCGCCGAGCAGGGAGCCGCGTCGAAGAAGGTTGCGCGCTATTTGGAATATCTCGCTGACGCATTTGGGACGTCAGCGCCCACGCTGTCTGCCGCGGCGGCGAAGACGCTCGATGCTTACCGCTGGCCGCGCAATTATCTGCAGCTCCGCGAGGTCTCGGAACGACTGTATATATTGGTGGGGGCGGGCACGGTGGACCGCACTGTGGCGGAGGAAGTGCTCGCCCAAGAGGACGTGATTAAGACCGCAACCTTTGGCGCCCCGACACTCGAAAGTGACCTGTATATCCTGCGACCGCTGGCCGATACCGAGCGAGATATCGCGCATCTGGTTGTAGACCATCTCCACGGCAACCGAACCCGTGCGGCGGAGGTGCTGGGCATAAGCCGTACAACGCTGTGGCGCTTGCTGAAGGACGATGACCGTTGAGCGAGGCGCCCGTGACCGCGCGCGACGCGTGTGCTACAGTCCAAAGCGTTATTGTTTCGATTTGGTTACGGCGTGCGAGGGCATATGGCTGAGACTTCAAAACCGAGCCGCAGAAGGCGGAGCGCCGCGCCGGTTAACCGACGCACGACATCGGTGACGTGGGGCAAACACGCCTCGGGGTTTGATGGCTCGTTCAAGCGCACTAAATACGGCTATCCTTCGGCAAGCGCCCGCTTGGCAATGCAGGCAGAGTCCTCGCTGTGGGGCCGCAAACGCGTGGTGGGCTCAAAGCTCAAGCACGACGGAACGCTCGGCTACATCAGCCGCGGGGCGGCTCGCCGCAGCGGGCTCAATCCCGCCGGCTGGCATCGCTACGTGCCGATCGTGGCCGCCGTTGCAGTGATCGTCATCGCACTCGCTGCGCTTGGCTACGCCGGCGGTGGCGCCAACTTGGACGCAATGTTTAAATCGCCCGAGCTCGCGCATGCAGGCACAGAAGTTATCGAGGGCGCTCAGACCCAGACGGGTGTCGCGCCCCAGCGCGGTATCGTTGCGGCGGCCTCCACCATCGCCGATGCGCAAAAGGACGAGGACGAACAAGGCAGCGAAGCCGAAACGGCCCAGACGAACGAAACGACGACAACTCAAATATCAACATAGCTTGCCGGCAGAAGGGGACGTTCCTTTTCTGCCGGCAGTTTAGGACACTCCTGCGCTACCTAACGTACACCACGTTGTCGCGGCGCGGCTTTGCCTCGGGCAGCGTGTCCTCGGCGTAGCCAAGAATGCAGTTACCGACACCGCGCAGGCTGCCGTTGGCGGGCAGGCCCCAGCTGGCCAGCAGCTCCAGGCCCTCGGGCGAGTCAAAGACCTCATGCGCGCGGTGAATCCAGCACGAATCGACACCCAGTGCATAGGCGGCGTTGAGCAAGTTGCCCATGGCGAGCGAGCCGTCTTCCAGATGTGTGGGCACGCTGCGGTCAACCAGCACCACCACAACGGTCTTGGCGCCATAGAAGGGGTCGCTGTTGCTGCCCATGACCTGGGCGTTGAGCTGTGAGAGACGCTCGACGGTCGCGGGGTCAGTGACGGCGACAAACGTCACCGGCTGACGGCCCATGCCGCTCGGTGCATATTGGCCGGCTTCGATAATACGTGCAAGCTTTTCGGCCTCGACGGGACGATCGCTGTAGTTGCGGCAGCTGCGACGGTGAATGAGTGCTTCGATAGTCTCCATGGTGTCTCCTTGCGGTGGCGTTGCAGATGCCCCGTTCATACCCGCCGGGCTTAAACGATAGACGGTCAATTGCCCGGCCAAAAGGATAGATTCCAATTGGGAAAGTAGGTTTGCATAAAAGTACCTTCAGAATGTGACAAACAAATGGGATGGTTAAACGTTTTATCCCGTCTACCCTGCGGTTTTTTACCACTTGCCTAAATGACGAACGCATAACCTCTGATAAAGGTTTTACTAAAGGAGCACCAACGTTTATCAATGCGCCGTGGTGGCGCCGGGCCAGGAGGTAACATCATGTTCCAGGCTGGAGATGTCGTCGAGACCGATTTCGAAGGATTTCTGAAGCTGCTGCGTTCCAAGACGCGCGCTTTCGTGTCGATCAACGATCACGAGTACTACATCACGCACACCGATGGCTATTGGCGTGTTCAGGATTGCGAGGCCCTCAACGATAAGGGCCACTTTACTGACTGCTCCGAGCTGGTCAACACGGTCTGCGAGGTCGTCGAGCTGCCGTGGATTGCCGGCAAGAGCCTGCATGACAGCTTCTCGGGCGCTACGGTCTATGAGGCCGTCGCTGCGTAACAGCCAACAATCGATATTCTCTCGCAACCGCCGGCGCCGCCCCCGCGCCGGCGGTCTTTTTTGTCGATATGCTTATGTAGGGACGACCATAAACAACGAGCTTATTGACGATAGTCAAAACTCGGACTAATGTAGAGATATAAATTGGTCAAAACTCGGACTATCGAATGGTGGGAGAGATGAATAGTGCAGTTAGCCTGGTCGATTTCGACCGGATGCTCAACGGGCTTGACCGTGTCTATTCGGAGTTCGCGCGCGCCTGCGGTCTTTCGGACTGCGCCTACTGGATGCTCGTCGACACGAGTGCGGCGGGCGGAAGCGTTGCCGTGAGTCGGCTGACGAGTGAATGGTTCTACAGCAAACAGACCATCAATTCGGCGATTAAGACGCTTAGGGCGCGAGGGCTTGCGACGTTGGAGTTTGCCGAGGGCAGTCGTAAGAACAAGGTTGTGCGACTGACCGAAGAAGGCGTGCGGTTTGCCAAGCGCTACGCGTTGCCGGCGCAAAAAGCCGAGCAACAGGCATTCGAGGCGCTCGAGCTGTGGGAGCAGCGCGAGATTATGCGCTTGGTCGGTAAGTTCTCCCATGTTCTTAACGAAGAGTGCGAGGCATTTAAACGGCAAGTGGCCGCCGAGAACGAGGCTGACGATAAGGGCGAGGGGGACACATGCGACTCTTAATGAGGTTTATGAGGCCGTACCGCGGTCTGATTGCGGTGACGCTGTTTGCGGTGCTGATAGATAACGTCGGTACGCTGTTGGTTCCCACGATGCTGGCGAACATGGTCAACACCGGTATTACCACGGGCGATGTCGACTATATTTTACGCAACGGCCTGTATATGCTTATCGCGACCGGCATGGCCAGCGGCGGCACGGTGTTGGGCTGCTATCTTTCGGCGCGCCTGGCCGCCAACGTAGCCTGCGATATCCGCAATGCCGTGTACGACAAGTCGCTCGAACTCGCGGCCAGCGACTTTGAGCGCTTTGGCACGGGTTCGATGATCACGCGCTCGCTCAACGACATCAACGTGATTCAGCAAGCGATCCTGCAGACGATTCAGTTGGTGCTGCCGGTGCCGTTCTTGGCCGTGGCAGGCATCATTTTTGCTTGGTTCATCGATCCCGCCATGGGCACGCTGCTGGGCGTGGTGGTTGCGATCGTGCTGGTGGCGGCGGTCTTTACGGTGGCTAACGCCGCGCCGATTTTTATGCGCCTGCAGAGCTTTATCGACCGCATGAACGTGGTGCTGCGCGAGAACATCGTGGGCGTGCGCGTCATCCGCGCATTTAACAAGGAGCGCCACGAGGAGCAGCGCCTGGACGAGGTGTTTAGCGATTACGCGGCCAACGCCATCAAGGTCAACCACCTGTTTGTGGGTCTCGACAGTTCCAGCTTCTTTTTGATGAACATCGCCGAGGTGGCGGTGCTGTGGGTGGGCGGCAACCGCGTGGGCGTCCACGCCATGCAAATCGGTAGCATCTCGGCCGTGCTGGAGTACGCGATCCTGATCCTGTTCTTTGTGATGATGGCGCAGATGGTGATTCTGACGCTCCCGCGCGCCGCGGCGTGTCTCAACCGTGCGCAACAGGTGCTCGAAATCGAGCCGAGCATCGTGGACGGCAAGCGCACGCTAGATACGTGCGCGGCGGAGCCTGTTGACGGTACCGATGCGGTTGCCGTGTTCGACCATATGTCGTTCCGTTTTGACGATGCCGACGAGGACACTCTGTGCAACCTGAGTTTTGCCTGCCGCCGCGGACAGACGACCGCGATCGTGGGCTCAACGGGCTCGGGCAAGTCAACGGTGGCCAAGCTCCTGCTTCGCTTCCACGATGCAACGAAGGGCGCCATTCGCCTGAACGGCATCGATCTGCACGACCTTTCGCAAGGTGAGATTCGCGGGCATATCGCTTACGTGCCGCAGAAGGCGTGGCTGTTCTCGGGCACCGTTGCAAGCAACCTGCGCTTTGGCAACGAAGGCGCGACTGAGGCTGACATGCTCCATGCGCTGGAGGTTGCCCAGAGCACCTTTGTGCTCGACCAGCCCCAGGGGCTCGATACGCCGGTGGCCCAGGGCGGCACGAACTTCTCGGGCGGCCAGCGCCAGCGCCTGGCCATTGCTCGCGCACTCATGAAGCGCGCCGATCTATATATCTTCGACGACAGTTTTTCGGCCCTGGACTTTAAGACCGATGCGGCACTGCGCCATGCGCTGCAGGACGAGACGCGCGATGCCGCGGTGCTCATCATCGCCCAGCGCATCTCGACGATCTTGCACGCCGACCAGATCGTCGTGCTCAAGGACGGCGAGGTTGTGGGCTTGGGCACGCATGGCGAGCTTATGGAAACCTGCGAGGTGTACCGCGCCATCGCGGAATCGCAGATGAAGGGAGGTGAGTAGCATGACCGAGGAGCTCAGGAAGCAGGCCAGCGTTGATGACGCCGTTGCCGCGGGACTGGTTGAGGAAACGGCTGCCGTAGCACCCGAGCTGGACGAGGCCGCCAAGGCTGCAGCCGAGCGCGAGGCTCGCCGCCAAGCGCTCTACGAGGAAAACGAACGCGCCGAGGATGAGCGCGCCCGCGCTGAGGCAGAGCGCATGCGCGATGTGGACGACGAGGACGAGGACGAGAAACCCCGCGACACCTGGGCGACGGTGCGCCGCCTGTGGAGCGAGGCTGCCGGTGACCATTGGCGCTTCTATATCGTGTTCGCGAGCATCGTGTTCTATGCCATCTTTAACACCGCTGCGCCGGCATATAGCGCCCGCGTGATCGATGAGCTGTGGAGCCACATTCAGGTGGCGTTTGCCAACGACACCACCTTCAACATCACCTGGGAGAACTGCGGCAGGACCATCTTCATCTACTTTATGATCTGGACGGCCGCTGCCTCGTTCTACGCGCTCCAGAGCTTTTTGATGTCGAGCGTGGCCGAACGCCTTAACCTGCACCTGCGTAACCGCATCGCTCAAAAGCTCAACCGTCTGCCGCTTGCCTTCTTTGATGCGCATCGTCCCGGCGAGGTCGTCAGCCGTGCGACCAACGACTTAGACAAGATGTCTGAGAGCATGCAGCGCGGCTTGCTGCAGCTTCTGGTGTCGATCGGTACCGTGGTGGGCGCCGTGAGCGTGATGTTCGTGTTTAGCGTGCCGCTCACGCTTGTCTTTTTGTTCTTTACGGCGCTTTCGCTGCTGGTGACGAAGGTCGTTTCGCGCCGCACGCACGATGTGACGGGCGAGCGCCAGGAGTGGGTGTCCAAGATTACGAGCGCGGTCGAGGAAGGCTACTCGGGCCGTCTGGTGATCCGTGCGTTTAACCGCGAGCGCCAGAGCTCTGCCGAGGTGCACGAGGCTTCGAAGGAGCTGGCGCGCGTGAGCACCAAGGCCGACTTTATGATTAACGCCGTCGGCCCCGCGGTGCGCTTTATCGGCCGCTTGGCGCAGATCGTGATTGCGCTTGTGGGCTGCAGCATGCTGGTTGCCGGGCATATGACCGTCGGCGTGTTCCAGGCGTTCTTCCAGTTTATCTATGAGGCATCCGAGCCCATGACGCAGCTGTCGTTTACCTTTAACTCGCTGCAGAGCGCGCTGGCGAGCGCCGAGCGCGTGTTCGACCTGCTCGACGAGTCCGAGATGGAAGCCGATCCGTTGCCGGCGGCCGCCGCCAAGCTGCCGGGCAAGGTTGAGGGCCGTGTTGCCTTTGAACACGTGCGCTTTGGTTATGCGCCCGACAAGCCGCTTATGCGCGACGTGTCGTTTACCGCCGAGCCGGGCCAAAAGATCGCGGTGGTGGGAACCACGGGTGCGGGTAAGACCACGCTCATCAACCTGCTCATGCGCTTTTACGAGATCGACGGCGGCCGCATTACGCTCGACGGCGTGGACACGAGCCGCATGGACCGCGGCGAGCTGCGCCAGCAGTTTGGCATGGTGTTGCAGGACGCCTGGCTGTTCGATGGCACCATTGCCGAGAACATCGCCTATGGCTGTCCCGAGGCGACGCGCGAGGAGATTGTCGCGGCCGCACGTGCCGCTCAGGTCGACTTCTTTGTGCGCACTATGCCGCAGGGCTACGACACGCGTGTGGCTAACGATGCCGAGAGCATCAGCCAGGGCCAACGTCAGCTGCTGACCATCGCGCGCGTGCTGCTCAACAACCCGGCGATCCTCATCCTGGACGAAGCGACGTCGAGTGTGGACACGCGCACCGAGCTCGCCATCGGCCGCGCCATGGACGCGCTCATGCGCGGGCGCACGAGCTTTGTGATCGCGCACCGTCTGTCGACGATCGTCGATGCCGACCTCATCCTGGTCATGGATCACGGCAATATCATCGAGCAGGGTACGCACCAGGAGCTGCTGGCTGCCGAGGGCGCTTATGCCGACCTCTACCTAAGCCAGTTCGCATAAGGTGACAAAGGGGCAGTCCCGCATGTCACATCGAAAAGAAGGCGCGCCGGGGATGAATTCCCTGGCGCGCCTTTGCGTTGACGTCAATGTTGTCGGTAGCCATCCGCTTCTAGCGTTCGTCCATGAGCTTGGCGATGAGGGCTTTGAGCTCGGCCACCTCTCGCTCGAGTTCCTTGACGCGGCGGGCATTCTCGGTGATGCCTTGGCGGTTGAGCGCGGACTGCTCGGCGGCGTCATCGGGCATGTACTCGCGATGCTGCTTGGCATCGAAGCTCTCCTCGAACACGCGGCAGCCGTTGCGCTTGATGATGCGGCCTGGCACGCCCACGACGGTGCAGTTGTCGGGCACGTCCTTAACGACAACCGAATTGCCGCCGATCTTGACGTTGTTGCCGATGCGAATGTTGCCGAGCACCTTGGCGCCCGTGCCCACGGTGACGTTGTTGCCCAGGGTGGGGTGGCGCTTGCCGGTTTCGTTGCCGGTGCCGCCGAGCGTAACGCCCTGGTAGAGCACGCAGTTGTCGCCCACGATGGTGGTTTCGCCGATGACGACCCCCATGGCGTGGTCGATAAAGAAATGCTTGCCGATCTGTGCGGCGGGATGAATCTCGACGCCGGTGATGTGGCGGGTGATTTGCGAGAGCACACGGGCGAGCGAGCGATGACCGTGCTCCCAGAGCCAGTGCTCGGGCACGTGGTTCCACTTGGCGTGCAGGCCAGGATAGGAAAGGAAGATGACCAGACCGCTTTGCGCGGCGGGGTCCTGCGCCTGGACGGTCTTGATGTCCTCGCGAATGGTATTGATAAAGCTCACCGGCCGCCCTCCCTTAGCGCCATGGCAATGCGATTCAATAAAGTATAGCGACTCGCTAGGGATTAGGAAGAACAATCTTGGCGGCTTTGCGCGACAGGTGTCAGTTATGCAAACTTGCTGGTAATGGAGTCATGCTTTTGTGGGGTTGCGCACGAGGGGGCGCCGCAACCGTATACTGGTCAACTTGGACGTATCCGCGCCCACAACTGAGAGGTTTTACTTCATGGGTTTCATCAATTTTATCGCCGAGCTGCTTAAGGATCCGCGCACCGCGATCGCCAGCTGGATCGCCGCCGGCCCGCTTATGGCCTACGGCTGCGTTTTCCTGATCATCTTTATCGAGACGGGTGTGGTGTTCTTCCCGTTCCTTCCCGGCGATTCGCTGCTGTTTGCCTCGGGCTTCTTTGCCCACAACGGCGGCTTTAACATCGTGGCGCTTCTGGTCACCGCATGGGCCGCAGCCATCCTGGGCGATCAGTGCAACTTTATGATCGGCCACTTCTTTGGCCGCAAGATCATCGCCTCGGGCAAGGTAAAGGCCATGACGCCCGAGCGCATCAAAAAGTCCGAGGACTTCTTGGATAAGTGGGGCCACCTGGCCATCTTCCTGGGCCGCTTCTTTCCGTTTATCCGCACCTTTGTGCCCTTTATCGCCGGCATGGGCGGCATGCACTGGCGTAACTTCGTTATCTTTAACGTGCTGGGTGGCATTACCTGGTCAACGCTCTTTACGCTGCTGGGCTACTTCTTTGGCGGCATTCCCTTTGTGCAGGAGCACTTTGAGCTGCTGATTATCGGCATTGTCGCCGTGTCGATCATCCCGACCGTGGTCGGCTTGGTTAAGGCTAAGCTGGGCAAAAAGAACGCATAGCTCGAGCCGGCGCACAAATCGTGTCGTTGAGGCCCGTCACCGCTTACGGTGGCGGGCCTCTTTAGTTTCAGTCAAATGAAAATACTTTACTTAGTTAAAGAAAAGCGTTTTATCAGACGTGTACGGGGAGTACAATCTCGTGCATGCGAATCGACGTGCCACCGGCTTTGATGCCGTTCGCGTGTCCCGTCCGGCTCTACGCTCCGGGCGTGCGACGTTGCGACGCGGTCGGCCTCGGTCCTTGCGTGCGGGTTCGCGAGTTTGCAACTGTGTATGTAAGGAGCGACATATGACTGTCGAGAAGAAGGATATCGATTGGGGTAGCCTCGGCTTTGGCTACATGAAGACCGATTACAGCTACGAGGCCCATTGGAAGGACGGCGAGTGGGACGAGGGCGGCCTGACTACCGACCACACCCTGCACGTCTCCGAGTGCGGTGGCATCTTCCATTACTGTCAGGAGGTCTTTGAGGGCCTGAAAGCCTACACCGCCGAGGACGGCAGCATCGTCTGCTTCCGTCCCGACATGAACGCCGAGCGCATGTATAACTCTGCCCAGCGCCTCGAGATGCCCCCGTTCCCCAAGGACAAGTTCGTTGAGGCCGTTAAGCAGGTCGTTTCTGCCAACGCCGCCTGGGTTCCGCCCTTCGGCTCCGGCGCGACTCTGTATGTCCGTCCGTTTATGATCGGCTCCGGTGACGTGATCGGCGTGGCTCCCGCTCCTGAGTACACGTTCCGCATTCTCGTGACCCCGGTCGGTCCGTACTTTAAGGGCGGCCTCAAGCCCGTTAAGCTGCGCGTTTCCGAGTATGACCGTGCCGCACCGCACGGCACCGGCAACATCAAGGCCGGCCTCAACTACGCCATGTCCCTTAAGCCCACGATGGAGGCTCACCGCGAGGGCTATGCCGAGAACCTGTATCTCGACTCCGAGTCCCGCACCTATGTCGAGGAGACCGGTGGCGCGAACGTTCTGTTCGTGAAGGAGGACGGCACCCTCGTCGTTCCTCAGTCGCACACCGACTCCATTCTGCCTTCCATCACCCGCCGTTCGCTCGTTCAGGTTGCTCAGGACCTGGGCATGACCGTTGACCAGCGTCCCGTCGAGTGGGCCGAGGTCAAGGCCGGTACCTTTGTGGAGTGCGGCCTGTGCGGCACCGCTGCCGTCATCTCTCCGGTGGGCGAGATCGACAACAAGGTCTATGGTGCCGATGAGACTGTGACCTTCCCGGCTGGCTACACCGAGATCGGTCCTGTGATGAAGAAGCTCCGCGAGACCCTGACCGGCATCCAGTCTGGTGCTGTCGAGGATAAGCACAACTGGGTTTACACCGTCGCGTAAGCTTTCTTAGCTGTCCGGCCCGAGGGCGACCTTCCTTTCCGGCGCGTCCTCGGACATGAAAGAACCTCCGCTGCGCACTACGTGCGGCGGGGGTTCTTTCGTCCTGCGGAGTGCGCCGGAAAGGAAGGTCGCGCTTTTGTTTTGCTTCGCGCCATGTGGGGGCGGTGGCGACGTGCATTTTTGCGAGTATTCTGCAATCGAAGGCCCCTGCATACCGGCCTCGGGCAAAAAATCGGGATTTCTCGATGTTTTCTACGAATGATGGGCGGGGTTATGGGCTGACAGCGTTTGGTTTGCAGGGATATTCGCGGTCTTTGGCATTTGCCGTGGTGCCCGAAGCTCTTGGTTATGTTGAATACTCCTAAAAATGCACGACGCTTAGAGGGGGACCTTCGCGAAAAAGGAAACCGCCCCGTCGAAGTATGCATTCGACGGGGCGGTTTATGCATTTGGCCGATTAAGGATGCGCTGTCAAACTACTAGAACTTGACGGTCGGGGCCTGGCGGGCTGCTTCGGCGGCCTCGAAGCCCTGGCGCTCCTTAAACTGGAAGATGCCGGCAAAGATGACAGCCGGGAACGTCTGAATGGCGTTGTTGTAGCTGAGCACGCAGTCGTTGTAGCTCTGGCGTGCATAGCTAATCTTGTTCTCGGTGTCCTCGAGCGATGCCTGCAGCTGCGTAAAGTTGGTGTTTGCCTTAAGATCGGGATAGGCCTCGGCTACGGCGAAGAGCTGGCGCAGCGCACCGGTCAGCACGTTGTCGGCTTCCATCTTGGCCTCGGGCGTGGTGGCCTTGACGGCGGTGTTACGCGCGCTGATCACGGCGGAGAGCGTCTCCTGCTCGTGCTTGGCGTAGCCCTTGACGGTCTCGACCAAGTTGGGGATCAGGTCGTTACGGCGCTGCAGCTGCGTATCGATGTTCTGCCAGGCGTTATCGATGCGGTTACGCTTGGTGACCATGTTGTTGTAGATGCCGGCGATGGTGCAGACAATCACAATGACAACAACGATGCCGATGATGACGGTAATCATGATGTCTCCGTTTCGAATGGCCGCGGCGGCATGCGCCAGCTGCCGTTGGTATAACGCTACTAGTATACCCGCAACGTTTTGCCGTGCCGAACTTTCCGGCAAGCGTTATGTTTTCGGCGGGGTCGGTACCGGGGCAAAGCGCGCGAGGTACAGGTGTAAGATATGCGACAGATTGACGAGTGTTGTCTTTGCCCTGAGGATGGCGATACCAGTGGACCTTCGCATTAAGAAAACCTACCGCGCCCTGTTCGATGCCTTCACCGAGCTTCTCGAGGAGCATCGTTTTGAGGACCTGACGGTTGCCATGCTGTGCGACCGCGCCATGATTCGCCGCACGACGTTCTACAAGCACTTTCGCGACAAGAACGATTACTTTGCCTTTTATATCGATGAGCTTATGTCGGGCTTGCCGCAAAAACAGCCCGATGAGGCCGGCGCGGTATCTGCCGAGGACGTGCGCGCGCTTCGGCACGCGATTTTGGACGATGCCATGGATTTGATTCTGACGCACGAGCGGCTCATGGATAACATTTTGGCAAGCAGCATGTCGGGCATGTTGACCAACGTTATTTGCGACCGCATTGCCCGCTCCATCCGCGAGCGTGTGATGAACGTGCTTGCCGAGGATGCCCTGGCCCCCGTGTCACTCGAGACGACGTCTGAGTTTGTCGCCGGCGGTATTATTCGACTTTTCACGATATGGTGGGAATCGGGCCACGATCTTGAGCGTCGACCTGAGATGGCCGACGTGGTCGATGCGCTGTTCGAGCGAACCATGACGCCGGTGCATCACTAAAAGTGGCGGAGAGAGGGGGATTCGAACCCCCGGAACGCTCTCGCGCTCAACGGTTTTCAAGACCGCCGCATTCAACCGCTCTGCCATCTCTCCGTGAGTCGTAATGATAGCATCGTTTTGAATTTGCAACAGGGAAGGCGAACGATGACGATCACCGAAATCGACGAGAAGTTCATGCGCGAGGCGTTGGCGGAGGCTCGCGCCGCCGCTGCGGTGGGCGAGGTACCGATTGGTGCCGTGGTGGTGCGCGACGGTGAGATCGCCGCGAGGGCGCACAATCGGCGCGAACTCGACCAGGACCCTTCGGCTCATGCCGAGTTTGCGGCCGTGTGCGCCGCTGCCCAGGCGCTCGGTCGCTGGCGCCTTTCCGACTGTACGGTCTATGTGACGTTGGAACCCTGCTGCATGTGCGCAGGCCTTATGGTTAACGCGCGCGTGGGGCGCTGCGTGTATGGCGCGGCCGATGCTAAAGCGGGCGCTCTGGGGTCGCTGTATGACCTCAACGCCGATTTGCGCCTGAATCATCGGTTTAATGTGACCGCCGGCGTGCTGGCGGACGAGTGTCGTGAGGTGTTGAGCAGCTATTTTAGTGGGCTGCGTGGCACCGATGGTGCTGGCTGCGGTTGTGGGGCCGATCTTGAAGCACATGCCGCCCACGCCGAGGCGCTTGCGGGTGTTGGGGATCTCGCTGACGGGACGCTCGACTTTGGCCCCGTGCAGCGGCGGCCCCGTCGTGTGCTGTTGGCGATTGATTCCTTTAAGGGCAGCGTTTCGAGTGCACAGGCGGAGGCGGCGGTTGCCGAAGGCGTGCGCCGCGCGTGGCCCGATGCCCAGGTAAGCGCGCTGCCGCTGGCGGATGGCGGCGAGGGAACGCTCGACGCCATCGCCGCGCGCGGCGGTGAGGTCGTGGCATGTGAAGTCGCAGGCCCCTTGGGCGACCGCGTGTCTGCCCGGATGCTGGTGGACGGCGAGTGCGAATCTGCTGTTATTGAGATGGCCGAGGCGGCGGGTATTGGGTATTCGCCCTGCACGGAATCGGCGGCGCTTGCGGCCTCGACCTATGGCGTGGGCGAGCTCATGCTTCGCGCGGTCCGTGCTGGAGCAAAGACTATCTATATTGGTCTGGGCGGCAGCGCCACCAACGACGGTGGCGCCGGCATGCTGCAGGCGCTGGGCGCCCACCTTGTCGATGACCGTGGCAGCAATATCGCCCCCGGTCTCGCGGGCCTTGAACGCGTGGCGAGTGTCGATTTGGCACCGGCGATTCGGGCACTGAATGGCACGCATGTCGTGGTGCTTTCCGATGTCGAGAATCCGCTCGTGGGGCGTCGAGGCGCACTGGCGGTGTTTGGTGGGCAGAAGGGCCTGCCGACAGACAATGTCGAAGCGCTGGGCAGGTACGACAGCTGGATGGTCGGCTACGGCCGCCTGCTCGATGCGGCGATTACCGGGGTGCGGGGTCAGGGGTTGTTACGCGTGCCCGAGGGCGTGCGGACATTTGGCTCGGTGCTCGGCGTGCCTGGCGCGGGCGCGGCAGGTGGCTTGGGTGCCGCGCTGCTGGCGCTCGGTGCTGAGTTGCGTTCGGGCGTGGAGACGGTGCTCGATCTGATAGGGTTTGACGAACGCGTGCGCGATGTCGACCTGGTCATTACAGGCGAGGGCAACATGGACGAGCAATCCGCTGCCGGCAAGGCGCCGGTGGGCGTGGCCCGCCGTGCGAAGCGATATGGCAAGCCGGTGGTCGCCGTCGTGGGCGGTCGTGCCGACAACCTGGATGCGGTGTACGAGCGGGGCATCGACCTGGTGCTGCCGATTTGTCGTAAGCCTATGTCCCTCAACCAGGCACTCGATCCTCAGGATGCCGAGGCAAACCTCATCTGCGCCGGTGAAGCAGCCGCCCAAGCCTACGACCTCGCCCGCCTCTAAAACCCAACTCCCTATAAGTTGCGGTGGAATAGTTCCTGTTTGGCGGCTCAGGCGGCAAAAACAGGAACTATTCCACCGCAACTTCGAGAATGGCTATCCGAGGCTGGCCGCCTTGGGCCTTGGGTCGGACCGTCCGCCATGAAATGCGGCCATCTACTACGTTTAGCCGAGCACTCTTGACCATCCCGGATTTTGTGAAATTAAAACCGCAGGTAGAAAGCTTGCCGATTTTCGAAAAAGCCGGCTATGGTTGACCCCTGCGGCCTAAACGTAGTAGATAGGCCCCTTTTGTGGCACGGCAGCAGGCCAGTCTTTTTGGGACGGGGCTTATTTGACCACCTGTCGATCTGATTGCCCAAGTAGTCAAAAAGCCCCGTCCCAAATTAGCTACCTTGCCCCATCGGGCGGGAGCGGGTAATATATATCGAGCGCCTAGCGCGTTCGATGGGTTCGGATGACGACATGTTCCGAATCTGGTCAGGTCCGGAAGGAAGCAGCCATAAGGAGCCTCTGTCGGGCATCCGGATCCATCGAGTGCGCAGGCGCTTTTTGGTGCCGCGGCTACCCGCGAGTGCCGGCAGGGCGCTTGGTGTCTCGCTGGCGTTGCCAAAACATCGGCTGCTACATGCCTTGGGCACTAGTGACCTTTGTGCTTGCTTCGCCTTAACATCTGTAACGAGTTGCTTACGCATCTCCAGGGTTCTCCGTACTATCATGAATCAGATTGAAGAGAGATGATGATAGGGAGCGCCTATACATGATTGAGCTGCTCAGGCGTTTTGGTGGTAAGTTTCGCCGGTATATGGTGATTGGTCCTGCGTGCAAGCTGATCGAAGTGATCTTTGACCTGCTTACGCCGCTCGTGATTGCCCAGATGATTGATAAAGGTATCGGTGCGCACGACGTGAGTGCCGTCGTCCACTACGGCATGGTGCTCGCCGCCATGGCCGTGATCGGCATCTCGTTTACGCTCGTCTGCCAAAAGATGGCGGCGCTGACCTCGCAGGGCATGGGTACTGACATTCGCGGCGCACTCTACCAGCACATCAACAAGCTGAGCTATGCTGAGCTCGATCGCTTTGGCACGCCGTCGCTCATCACGCGCATTACCAACGACGTCAACCAGGTGCAGCTTGCTGTGGCGCTGGGCGTGCGCATGCTCATCCGCTGGCCCTTCTTGGCGGTGGGTTCCATGGTCGCGGCCCTTGCCATCGACCTTAAGCTCGGCATCATCTTTTTGATTTGCACGCCCGCCATCGGCCTGGTGTTTTGGTTTGTCATGGCGCGCTGCATCCCGTACTACAAGCAGCTGCAGGCAAAGCTCGACCGCATCGCGCTCATTTGCCGCGAGGGGCTTTCGGGCGCCCGCGTGGTCCGGGCGTTTGTGCGCGAGGGTCACGAACGTGAGCGTTTTGCCCAGGCGGCCGATGACCAGGCGCGTGTCGCAATCGCGGTGGGCAAGCTCTCGTCGATCCTCAACCCCGTCACGTTTTTGGTGATGAACCTGGGCGTGTGCGCCATCCTGTGGGTGGGCGGCATCCAGGTCAACGTGGGCGAGCTCACGCAGGGCCAGGTCATGGCGTTCGTCAACTACATGACGCAGACCCTGACCTCCATCGTGTATGTCGCCAACCTGGTCGTGGTCTTTACCAAGGCGAGCGCCAGCGCGTCGCGTATCAACGAGGTGCTCAATTGCGAGCCGAGCATCACCGACGAGGGCACCCAGCCGGTTGCGCTACTCGAGCCGAGCGCGATGGGCAACGCTGCTCCGGTCCCCGCGCTGAGCTTGAGCCATGCGAGCTTCTCGTTTGGCGCCGGCGCGGCCAATGCTGTCAACGATGTGACGCTGGAACTCCCGCTGGGCAAAACGCTCGGCATTATCGGCGGCACGGGCAGCGGTAAGTCGACGCTCGTCTCGCTCATCCCGCGCCTGTACGACGCGGGCGTCGGCAGTGTGAGCGTGATGGGCTCCGACGTGCGCGCCTGGCCGCTCGATCAGCTGCGCCATGTGGTCGCGACTGTTCCGCAGCGCGCGTCGCTCGTGAGCGGCACGATCCGCAGCAACCTAACCTGGCGCGACGAGTCGGCAACCGATGAGGAGCTGTGGGCGGCGCTCGATATAGCGCAGGCCAGCGAGTTCGTGCACAACAAGCCCCAGGGCCTCGACGCCCCGGTCGAGGCGGGCGGCAAGAACTTCAGCGGCGGCCAGCGCCAGCGCCTGACCATTGCGCGTGCCCTGGTGGGCTCGCCGCAAATTCTGATCATGGATGACTCCGCCTCGGCGCTCGACTTTAAGACCGATGCGGCGCTTCGCCACGCCATCCGCGAGCGCAGCGTACGCGGTGCCGCCGCGGGCGGGCTCCCGCTGACCACGGTGATCGTGAGCCAGCGCGTCTCGACCGTGCGCGATGCCGACATGATCTGCGTGCTCGACCACGGATCGGTCGCGGGCCTGGGTACGCACGACGAGCTGTACGCAAACTGCCAACTCTATCGCGAGATTTGCCAGTCGCAGCTTCGTCGCGAGGAGCTCGAGGGTCAGCAGGGGAGCGCGATGCCCGCGTCCGCCCCAAGTTCCGCGTCCGCCCCGGCTGCCCCGGCATCCACTTGCGCAAAGGAGGGCTGCTAAATGAATCCGTATACTTCTTCCGGTTCGGTCGCCACGATGACGGCCAACGTGTCCGGCAACGATAACCTCAACGACCTGGGCGACGGTCCGCGCCAGCCCGGCGACCCCGAGCGTTACCCCGTAGGCGCGGTAACTCGCCGTCTGCTGGGCTATGTTCGCCCGCACCGCGTCTCGTTTGCGGCGTCGTTTGTGAGCGCCGCCATCTCGGTGATCTTGCAACTCTATACGCCCATCCTTATCGGCGAGGGCATCGACCTCATCGTTGCCGCCGGGCAGGTGGACTTCGGGTCGCTGCTGCCGCTCGTTACCAAGCTCGCGATTGTCGTGGTGGGCGCGGCGGCCTTCCAGTGGCTGCAGGGCTACTGCGTCAACCGTCTGTCCTACGAGACGGTGCGCGACATGCGCGTGGAGGCGAGCGACAAGCTCAGCCGCATGCCGCTCAGCTTTATCGACGGCCATGCCCACGGCGACCTCATGAGCCGCGTGGTCAACGACGTCGACCAGGTGGGTGACGGCCTGCTGCAGGGCTTTACGCAGCTCTTTACCGGCGTCATCACCATCGTGGGCACGCTTGCGTTTATGCTCTCCATCAACCTGACCATGACGCTTGTGGTGGTGCTCGTCACGCCGCTTTCCATCTTTGTGGCCGGTGCCATCGCCAAGCTTTCCAATAAGAGCTTCACTGCTCAACAGCTCATCCAAGGCCAGCTCGGCGGTCATATCGAGGAGTATGTGGGCGAGCAAAAGCTGGTTGATGCGTTTGCCTACGGCCCGAACGCCCAAGCACGCTTTGACGCGCTCAACGCCGAGCTCTATACGGCGGGCGAGCGCGCGCAGTTTATGGGTTCGCTTTCTAACCCCGGCACGCGCTTTATCAATAACATCATCTACGCCGTGGTCGCCGTGATCGGCTGCGCGGGCGTGATCACGGGCGTGCCTGCGACGCTCACGGTGGGTGGCGTTCAGATCTTCCTGTCCTACGCCAACCAGTACACTAAGCCGTTCAACGAGGTCACGAACGTCATCACGCAGATCCAGACCGCGTACGCCTCGGCGCGCCGCATGTTCGCGTTGCTCGATGCGCGCGAGCAGGAGCCCGACGCTGCGGATGCCATTGAGCTCGCCGCCCCGAAGGGCGAGGTGTCGTTTGAGCACGTTGACTTTAGCTACGTTCCCGACCGCAAACTGCTGCAGGATATTTGCATCGATGCCAAGCCCGGTATGCGCTATGCGCTCGTCGGTCCCACGGGCTGTGGCAAGACGACGCTCATCAACCTGCTCCTGCGCTTTTACGATATCGATGCTGGGCGCATCGTGGTCGATGGCTGCTCCTCGCGTGACTACACGCGCTCGAGCCTGCGCCGTGCCTTTGGCATGGTACTGCAGGACACCTGGCTGTTCGAGGGCACGGTGGCGGAAAATATCGCTTACGGTTGCCCGGATGCCACGCGTGAACAGGTTATCGAAGCCGCCAAGCGCGCGCACGCGCACAAGTTTATCGTGCAGCTGCCAAGCGGCTACGATACGGTCATCGGCGAGGACGGCGGCATGTTTAGCCAGGGTCAAAAACAGCTGCTGTGCATCGCGCGCGTCATGCTCACCGACCCGGCGATTCTGCTGCTGGACGAGGCGACGTCGAGCATCGATACCCGCACCGAGCTGCAGGTGCAGGCGGCATTCGACGAGCTTATGGCCGGCCGTACGAGCTTTGTGGTGGCGCATCGCCTGAGCACCATCCGCAACGCCGACTGCATTCTGGTGATGCGCGACGGCGAGATTATCGAGCGCGGCACGCACGACGAGCTGCTAGCGACAGGCGGCTTCTACGCCGAACTCTACCGCAGCCAATTCGCCCAGTGAGCAAGACGTGGGGCAAATGAACTAGGTTTGTTTGCCCCACGTCTCAACTATTTGGGGGCTTACACCGCGGACGTTTCGCCCCCATCGGTGTCGCCCATGTCGCCAATCGACAGACGGTGGTTTACATCTGTCACGTTAGTACTAAGATATTCATCTAATAAATTGCATTAGTGGCTTTAGTTTTGGGGGAAACGAGCAACGTGACTATGACATGCTCTTTGGTGGTCAACAGCAAGAGCGGTAATACCAGGATGGTTTCGGGCGCAATCAAGCGTGCCCTGCAGGCTGCAGGCGTCGAGTTTGTCCACGCCGCGGCGTTGAGCGACGATGCGGATGCAGACCAGGTTGCGCTCGAGGCGCAGGGCGCCCGCGTGGCCGACACGGTGCTCGTCGGTTTCTGGTGTGACAAGGGCGCGTGCACGCCTTCGGTCGCGGCGTTGCTCTCCGCCTTGCACGGTAAGCGCGTCTTCCTGTTTGGCACCTGCGGTTTTGGCGCCAGCGAGGAGTACTTCAGGCAGATTATCGACCGCGTGACCTCAAATCTGGCCAATGATGCCGAGCTTGCGGGCTGGGCGATGTGCCAGGGCAAGATGGGCCCCGCGGTCAAGCAGCGCTACGAGGCCATGCTCGAGCAAGATCCCGACAACGCTCGCTATAAGATGCTGCTCGACAACTGGGTTGCCGCAAAGGATCACCCCACTAAGGAGGATCTGGATAACATGGCCGTAGCCGCCAAGAAGGCCGTGCTGGGGGAGTAGCTCCCATCGCTGACGGCGGTTGGTCCATCTTTCTAAATGAAACGTCCTCCCGGGCGTCGGGGCACGAAGTTCCCTGCTCTACAGTCCTGCGCAAGACGAAGGCCACATTAAGTGGCCTTCTTTGCGTGCGGAACTCGCGATGAACTTCGTACCCCGCCGTCCGGGAGGACGCCTCTTTATTGATGGGAGGCCTGATAGGTCGATGGTTCCGTGCCCGGATGCGTCCAAAGTGGGACGGGCTTTCCGGATGGGCAGGCTTTCGAAAAATGCGTCCCGGAATTTGCCTTTGGAATGGGACGTAGTTTCCCGTTGAGGTGCTTTGCGGAAAGTGCATCCCACTCTGGGCGGGGGACTGCGGACACACTTTCCCAATCGGGTCCCAAGCGGAAACTGCATCCCATTCCAGACAAGAATTCCGGGACACACTTTCCGCAAACAAAGGAGGCCACTTAATGTGGCCTCCGTCTTGCGCAGGACTGTCCGAGCAGGGAACCTTATATGCCTCCGCCCGGACAGACGTTTCAGTTATGAACTCGCAGCTAGTCGCTATTTGATCTTGGTCGTACCCGGTGCCAAGTTGGGGTCGGTCTCGTTGGCCTCGGTCTGGAAGTGCTCCGTATAGACGTTCTTGCCGTCGCGGAACATCTCGTAGTATTGCATCTTGGCGTAATCCTCGCGCGCCTTGGTGGCGGCTGCCGCGGCGGCGTCGTCACCGGTGACGTTGGAGGAGAGCGCCCAGCGCAGGCTGGCGTCCTCGTAGCCCACCGAGTTGATGGCGGGCAGCGACTCGCGCAGCGTCATGTGCGCCTTCTGGTAGTCGGAAAGCGGGGCGCCGATCAGCTGCATAAGCTGCGTGGACAGGTAGTTGGTGGACAGGTCGTCGACCTCGCTCGTCTGGTCGCAGCCGGCAACGTCGTAGTTGGCCCAGATGATGTAGTCGGTCTGCCACAGACGTTCCTGGTGCGTGGCATCGTCCTCGCCGGTAAACCACTTGTCGTTGAACTTGGACGGGAAGAACGGCTGGTGGTCGCCCCAGAACACCACGACTACCTTACGGTCGAGCTTGCTCAGGGCGTTGAGGAAGTAGCGAAGCGCCTGGTCGGACTGCTCGATGCACGAGACATACTCGTCGACATCGGAGAGCGTGCCGTCCTCGACGGTCTTGGCGTCCAGATCGGTCGTGTCGATGTTCAGGTGCATCTGCTTGTCGACCGGCAGCAGACCCGTGTCGTAGCCCGAGTGGTTCTGCATGGTCACGTCGAAGATAAACTGCGGATCGGCGTTCTGGTCGAGCAGCTCAAGAATCTTGTCGTAGGTAGCCTGGTCGGTCACCATGCCGCGCAGGGTGTCGGCTCCCTGGAAATCGTTGATGGACAGGAACTGGTCAAAGCCAAAGTCCTTATAGACGTTTTCGCGGTTCCAGTTGGTGGCGTGGTTGGGGTGCATGGCCGTGGTGGAATATCCGAGCGACTTGAACTGCTCTGCCAGGTTCCCGGTCGTTTCCATGTTGTAGATGGTGTAGGGGTACACGCCCGAGCCCAGGTTGGCCATGGAGTTGCCGGTCATAAACTCAAACTCGGTATTGGCGGTGCCGCCGCCGTAGGCGCTCACGTAGAGCTTACCGCGGCTGAGGCAGTTGGACAGGTTCTTAAAGTACTGCGGGCCCTCGTAGCCGGCGCGCATGTTCTGGTAGATCGAAAGATCCGAGAAGGTCTCGTTCATGATGGCGATGACCGTGGGCTTCTCGCTATCGAACTGCTCCTTTGCGGCGGCGCGCTCGTCGCTCTTGGCTGCGTCGGACTTGTCGTAGGCCTTGGCGTACTTTTTGAGCGTGGCCTTGGCATCGTCGACGGAGTAGTCGGCGGGTTTGGGCGGCTTGATGGACTGCGCTGCGCTAATGAAAGCGGGCAGGTAGCCCTCGCGCCAGTAGCTCTCGAGCGGGCGCCAGGTGTAGACGGTGATGCCGAGGGTGTTGTAGTAGTCGATGAGCGTGACGTGTGCGGTCACGCCGCCCAGGCACAGCACCGCCACGAGCAGGTTGGTGAGCAGCATGCGCTTGGCGTTGGCGGCGCCCTTCTGACGGTGCGGTGCCACCAGGCCGGCGTACTCGCACAGCAGCATGGCGATGGCGGTAAAGCCCATGGACAGCACGCAGAACAGCGAGATCGAGAAGGTGTAGCCGGTGCCGGCGACCGCAGCGGCGGTGGAGATGGCCGAAAGGTCGCCCGGCTGGATGGGCATGGATTTAAACGTGATGACGAAGAACTCGGCAATGCCCAGGACAAAGAGGGCAAAGGCCAGGACCGCGGGAGCTGCGCCGTGGCGCTGGAACAGGAAGAACAGGCCGACCATGAGCGTGGTGATGATGGCCCACTCGAGCAGGATGCACAGGGGGTAGACCCAGGTAAAGTCGTGGTTGGACGAGACCTCCATGCCCAGCAGCGCAAAGACGCCGGCGAGCAGCAGGCACAAGACGGCGGCGACGAGCGGTTTGCCCACAAAGGCGCCGCGCAGGCGGGCGAGCTTGCCGGTGGGGGCGGGGGCGTCGGGCCCGGCGAACGCAAAGACGCGCGGGGCGATGCGGTCGCGGGCGATACTGGCCCAGGCGCAGCCGGTGAGGATGGCATTGGTCAGGATGAGCATCACAAAGGCGAGCGGCTCGTTTTGCGCGACGAGGCCAATAGCGCCCCAGACGGTCAAAAAGAGCTGGAACAGGCCGAAGGCGACGCTCCAGGCGAAGGCGCCCTTGGTGACGGCGTCCGACTGAGCGCGAATGGCCTTGGCCTCGCGCAAAACAAGGTAGACGGTCGCCGCAAGACCGACGAGCGAGATGGCGGCAGCGAACATGCTGAGACTCCTCACAAACTTAAAACCTACGAAAGCGGGGGTTTACCCGATTGTTACCTAAATATGCGCTGCATTTGCGGGCTGCGCACAACAACCAGCCATATTAACGCGCATGTGCGGCGGTGTGGCGCAATGTAGTGGCGACCTGCGCGATAATGGACGGGAATTACACGGAAACGTAAAGGCTTCTTAAAGAATTGGCGAGGATAGAGCTATGGGCGATCAGGTTTGTATGACGGGTGCCGAGTGCTGCGACGGAGCTGCGGGCGTGGATGCGAACGGTTATCCGGTCGAGACCACGGGCAATGCGGTGCTGGACATCTTGGAGCATCGCTCGTCTACGCGTGCCTTCGCGCGTGATGACGACGACCGTCCCGTGGCGGTGACCGACGAGCAGCGGGCGGCGATTCTGCACGCGGCGAGCCGTGCGCCGTCGGCAGGCGCCATGATGATGTATTCCATCGTGAGCATCCGCGAGCAGGCTACGCTCGACCGCCTGGCCGACCTGTGCGACCACCAGCCCATGATTGCCAAGGCGCCCTGGGCACTCATATTTGTGGTCGATTATGCCAAGTGGATCGATCTGTTTGAGCACGTGGGCTGCTTTGAGCCCGAGTTTGTCGAGCGCACGGGCAAGGCACCCCGCCGCGCGCCGGGTTTGGGCGACTTTGCCATCGCGGCGCAGGATGCCGTGATCGCCGCGCAAAACGCCGTGGTTGCCGCCGAGGCCC
Source organism: Collinsella sp. (assembly GCA_048203815.1). Taxonomy (GTDB): domain Bacteria; phylum Actinomycetota; class Coriobacteriia; order Coriobacteriales; family Coriobacteriaceae; genus Collinsella. The sequence continues at coordinate 24,704 of DBFBKG010000158.1, forward strand.
TGGGGCTGGGGAGCTGCTACATTGGCGACATCGTGGAGAACGCCGAGGAAGTTGCCGAGCTGCTCGATCTGCCGCCCTATACCATGCCGCTGTCGATGCTCATCGTCGGCACGCCTCGCAAGGAGCGTCCGGCCATTGCGCATCCCGTGGTGAACCTGGTGCACGAGGAGCGCTACTGCCGCGCGGATGCCGCGACCATGGACGCGCAGGTGGCCGAGATGGACGCGATGTTCCGTCCGCATGCCCGCGAGGTGGGGGAGCGCGTCATGGATATCTACACCCGCAAGCACACGAGCCCCTTTATGGCCGAGATGAGCCGCTCCATGGAGTGGTGGTTCAAAAATTGGCTCGGAAAATGACGAATGTGACAAGGGGACAGTCCCTTTGTCACATTCCATATCGCCGCGGTGGCCTAAAGGCCGTATAAATGTTTATCTAGCTGGGAAAACAGTGCCATTCAAACATAGGCCGATTACCTATAATTCCTTCGAACATTAAAGTTGGGAGGAAACCGGCTTATGGAACAGAAGGCCAAGGAGGCAGCCTCGCACGCTGCGATTCCTGTGAGCATCTCGGCGATGCTCGTCACGCTGGGCGTGGTGTACGGCGATATCGGCACCAGCCCTATGTATGTAACCAAGGCGCTCGTTGCCGGCAACGGCGGCATCGGAAGCGTGACGGAGGAGTTCGTGCTTGGCGCGCTCTCCCTTGTCGTGTGGACGGTCACGCTGCTGACCACCATCAAGTATGTGCTCATCTCGCTGCGCGCCGATAACCATGGTGAGGGCGGCATCTTTGCCCTGTACAGCCTGGTCAAGCGCTGTGGCAAGTGGCTTATCATCCCCGCCATGCTGGGTGGCGCCGCGCTGCTCGCCGACGGCATCCTGACGCCGGCCGTTACCGTTACCACGGCCATCGAGGGCCTGCGCACCATCCCGGCGGTCCATGCCGTGCTGGGCGATGACCAGGGCCGCGTCGTCGCCATTACGCTCGCCATCATCATCGCGCTCTTTTTGGTGCAACGCATCGGTACGGCCAAGATCGGTCACGCCTTTGGCCCCATCATGACGCTGTGGTTCCTGTTCCTGGGCGGCACGGGTCTGTTTTTTGTCTTCCAGCACCCCGCCGTGCTGCTGTGCCTCAACCCAGTGCGCGGCATCGCCTTTTTGCTGAGCCCCAACAACCACGCGGGTATCATGATTCTGGGCAGCTGCTTCCTCGCCACCACCGGTGCCGAGGCGCTCTACTCCGACATGGGCCACGTCGGCCGCGGCAACATCTACGCCACCTGGCCGTTCGTTAAGTGCTGCCTGCTGCTTTCCTATATGGGCCAGGGCGCTTGGCTTATGAACAACGCTGCCAACCCCGAGCTCATGGGCATTGCCGACCTCAACCCGTTCTACCAGATGCTCGCCCCGGGCCTGCGCCCGTTTGCCGTAGGCCTTTCCACCGTTGCGGCCATCATCGCCTCGCAGGCGCTCATCACCGGCGCATTCTCGCTGGTGTCCGAGGCCAGCCGTCTGGACCTTATGCCGCACATGCAGGTCTTCTACCCTGCCGAGACCAAGGGCCAGCTCTACATCCCCATGGTCAACAACGTCATGCTCGTGGGCTGCGTCATCGTGGTGCTGCTGTTCCAGAACTCGGCGCATATGGAAGCCGCCTACGGCCTTGCCATTACGCTGACTATGATGTGCACCACGCTGCTGCTCTTCTTCTACCTGCACGAGGAGCGCAAGCTCAAGGTTGCTCCGTGGATCTTCGCGGCCTTCTTCCTTTTGCTCGAAGGCTTCTTCTTCGTGAGCTCGCTCACCAAGTTCTTCCACGGCGGCTACTTCACCATCCTCATGGCTGCACTCATCATGGGCATTATGGTGTGCTGGTACAACGGCACGGCGGTCGAGCAGCGCCAGTTTACGCTGCTGCCGCTGCGCAGCTACCTGCCGCAGCTCAAGCGCCTGCGCGACGACGACCGTTACGAGCTCGTGAGCGACAACATCGTGTACCTGACCAAGGACACCCATACCGACTACATCGACCGCGATATCGTTTACTCGATCTTGGATAAGCATCCCAAGCGCGCCCGCGCCTGGTGGTTTGTGAACGTCGAGACCATGGACGAACCGCATACCTTTGCCTATTCGGTCGAGACGTTCGGCACCGACTACGTGTTCCGCGTGCATCTGTACCTGGGCTACAAGATCAACCAGCGCGTCAATGCCTACCTGCGTCAGGTTGTTCAGGACCTGGCTGCCACCGGCGAGCTGCCGCCGCAGACGCATGACTACTCGGTCTACAAGGATCCGGGTAACATCGGCACGTTCAAGTTCGTCCTGATCCGTAAGCTTCTGGCGCCCGAAAGCGATGTGGAGCCCAGCGAGCGTACGGCCATCACGCTCAAGTACATCATCCGCCGCGCCGCCGGCACGCCCGCGCGTTGGTACGGCCTGGAGAACTCCAACGTGAGCTTTGAGTACGTGCCGCTGTTCACCAAGTTCAAGGCCGTGAATAAGATGCAGCGCCTGGCTCCCAACGAGCGGCCGTAGTCGACGCTCGAGGTTTGTCTGCGAACGGGCGGGTTTGTATTGACGGGGATTGAGTCCTGGGAGGAAACCATGGATGCAAAGGTGCTTGACGGTTGCGATCTTGCGACCGAGCTGGTGCGTGAGGTACGCGCCGATGCTGCCGAAGATCGGTTCTTTACGAATCGGGCCAACATGGATATGGCCGACCGCGTGATTTCGATCGTGGTGACGGTGCTTGTCGCGGCGTGCGTGTGCGCACTGCTCGCGCACGTGCTGTTTGTCTAACGACCGCAGGTTGCAAAGGCTTTACACTTGGAACCACCACAAGGGGAAACCACCACAAAGGTGCCTGTCCCCTTTGTGGTGGTTTTTGTTTTTGAGAGAGGGGCGGGACGCTGATGGACGTCCGTACGGACGGCGATATTGCCGATAGCTTTTGGTGGCGGCGCACAACGCTGACGCGCCGCACTCCTCTGTATGACGCCTGCGTATCGGTGGGGCTGCTGGTCGCGGCGACGATTGTGGGCGCGCTGCTCGACCATCCGGGTCTCGCGCCGAGCATCATGATCGTCTATGTGTTCGCCGTTCAGCTGTGCGCATTCTTTACCTGGAGTCGCCTGTATTGCTTGCTGAGCTCGGCTGCCGCCGTGGCGCTCTACAACTTTTTGTTTGTCGACCCGCGCTACTCGCTGTCGCTTATCGACCGCGGCTATCCCGGCATGTTCTTCATCATGTTCGTGGTTTCGCTTGTGTCGAGCTCGATTGCGTTGGCCCTGCGCCGCGCCTTGGCACAGGCTGCCGCCAGCGACCGCCGCACGCATATGGTGCTCGAGACCAACCGCATGCTGCAGCGGTGCGCCGATCAGCATCAGATCGTTCACGCCATGGCCACGCAGCTGGCGCGTCTTTCGGGCTGTCCGGTTGTGTGGTACAGCGCCGACGCCGAGGGCGATGACCTGCTGCCGCGTGCGACGTACACGGCCGTGGGCGATGCCGCCCCGGTGCACGAGCTGGCGCCGCAGATGCCGCCGAGGCTCTCGGCGTCCGCCTACGTGGGAACGCCGCTCGACGCCACGTTTGGCGGTTCGGCGTTTTATGGCATCTACCTGACGGTTCGCACGGGCGACGGCTTCGTGCGCTCGGGCGACCCCGCCTCGGTGGTGGGCGTGCTGGCTATCGTTGCCGAGCCCGATGTGCTAACACACGAGGAACGGACACTTGCCGATGCCATCGTGAGCGAAGGCGAGCTGGCACTCGATCGCGCTCGTGCCATGGAGGCCCGTGAGGAGGCGGCGGTGCTCGCCAAAAACGAGCAGCTGCGCGCCAACCTGCTGCGCTCCATCTCGCACGACCTGCGTACGCCGCTCACCAGTATTTCGGGTAATGCCGACGTGCTGCTCGACCAGGGCTCGACCGGCACCGCCGTGCTCGACGCCCAGACGCGCCGCGGCCTGCTCCTGTCCATTCGCTCGGATGCGCAATGGCTCAACGCCACTGTCGAGAATCTGCTCGCTATCACCAAGCTCGAGGGTGGCGGCATGCGCCTGTCGACCACGCTCGAGCTCATGGACGATATCGTCGAGGAGGCACTGCGCCACGTGAACCCTGCCGTGCGCGAGCACGACCTTAAGGTGGTGCCGTGCGACGAGCCGGCGCTCGTCAATGTCGACGCGCGCCTGATGGTGCAGCTGGTGGTCAATCTGGTGAACAACGCCGTCACCTATACGCCCGCAGGCTCGCATATCGTGATTTCGATTGGCGTCGACGATGGACGCGTAGCGTGCTCGGTGGCCGATGACGGCCCGGGCATTGCGCCCGAGGACCGCGAGCGGATCTTTGAGTCGTTCTACACCGCCAACCACGGTCTTGCCGACAGCCATCGCAGCGTGGGTCTGGGTCTTTCGCTCTGCCGCTCTATTGCGTTAGCGCATGGCGGTAGCATAGAGGTTGCCGCGGCGGATCCGCACGGCTCGGTCTTTACGATTGAGCTTCCCGTCGCCGACGTTTCGTTTGATAAGGAGTAGCGCTGTGCCGAACTCTGCCGTAAAACCGCTCATCTTGGTCGTTGAGGACGATCCCGCCGTTCGCAACTTAATCGTTGCCGCGCTCGAGGCGCACGGCTTGCGTCATATGGCCGTGGAGACCGCCCATGCCGCCATCGCCGCCGCCTCATCGCAGACGCCGAGCATCGTGCTGCTCGATCTGGGCCTGCCCGATATGGACGGCGTCAAGGTGGTGGAGTCAGTGCGCACATGGTCGGGCATGCCGATTATTGTGGTCTCGGCGCGCAGCGAGGATGCGGACAAGATTCGCGCGCTCGATGCCGGCGCCGACGACTACCTGACCAAGCCGTTTTCGGTCGAGGAGTTGCTCGCGCGCATTCGCACGACGCTCAGGCGTCTGTCGTATGCGCAGACAGGCGGTGTTGCCTCCGAGGGCTCGTTCGATACCGGCGAGCTGCATATCGATTTTGATGCCGGCATCGCCACGATGGATGGCGAGGAGCTGCATCTGACGCCGATCGAGTACAAGCTCCTGTGCCTGCTGGCGCATAACGCCGACAAAGTGCTGACGCACCAGTTTATCCTGCACGAGATTTGGGGCACGGCAACTAAGAGCGACCTGGCGAGCCTGCGTGTCTTTATGGGCACGCTGCGCAAGAAGATCGAGTCCGACCCCGCGCATCCGCGCTATATTCAAACGCATGTGGGTATCGGTTACCGATTGGTCACCCAAGGCTAGATCGCCGGCCACCATCCCAATATGAGTTGCGGTGAAATAGTTCCTGGTTTCGTCCTTTAGGAGGCTTTTCAGGAACTATTCCACCGCAACTTTTTATTTGCCCTTGGGCTTGCTGGCGTAGAACTTCTTCTTTTTGAGCTTGCCGGCAGGAGAGGGTTTGCCGCCAAAGTTCGACTTGCCGTTGCCGGCCTGCGCGTGCGCGGGTACTGCCGCACGGGGCTTGCGGGCCTCGGGATTGCGCAGTTCCTCGGTTCGCTCTGCAATCTCCTCGGCGCTAAAGCCGACCTCGGCCATGGCGTCCTCGATGGGCAGGCGGCGCACGATATAGCAATGGTGCACCTTCTGGTTGCGTGCGAAGTCCTCGGGGATGGTCTGTGCCGTAATGTCCTCCAGCACGACGCCCGCGCGCGCGAGCTTGCGCGTCTCGGGGCGGAAGCCGCGCAGGTTGCAGCTAAAGATGGCATGTCCGCCCTGTGCGAGCAGGCGAGATACGCCGGCCAATAGCTCAACATGGTCGCGCTGGACATCCCAAGTGCGGTGGCCCATCTTGGACGAGTTCGAGAACGTGGGCGGGTCGACAAAGATCAGATCCCAACGGTTGCGCGTCTGGCGCTGGTCGCGAATCCAGGCGAGCACGTC
>DBFBKG010000159.1:0-7488 GCA_048203815.1 Collinsella sp.
GAACTGTCATCCTGCTGCTGGTTCTGCAGCTCCTCATCGGAGCCCAGCTCGACGGTGACCTTCTTCTCTTCCTTGCCGCGCATAAGCGTGATCTCGACCTTCTCGCCCACCTCGTGGCTGCGCAGCGCGATGATCAGGCCATCGGCGCTCGTGATCTCGTCGTCACCCAGCTTGGTGATGACGTCGCCCTCCTGAATGCCGGCCTTGGCGGCAGGGCCGTCCTCAACGACGCTCGCCACGTACGCACCACTATCGGTGCTCAGCTTGTTGGTGCGGGCGTTGAGCGCATTGACGCTCGAAAGCGTAGCGCCCATGTACGGATGCACCGGCGTCTTGCCGTCGATGATCTGGTCGGCAATGTTCTTAGCGTAGTTAACCGGAATGGCAAAGCCCACGCCCGAGCTGGAGCCCGAATAGCTCTCGATGAGCGAGTTGATGCCCACCAGCTCGCCATTGTCGTTGACGAGCGCGCCGCCGGAGTTGCCCGGGTTGATGGCGGCGTCGGTCTGGATCATGTTGGCATAGATGGTGTTACCGCTGGTAGAGCTCATGGCCGTGGAGCGGTAGAGCGCCGAGACGATACCGGTAGAGACAGACTGTTCGTTACCGAACGGCGAGCCGATCGCCATGACCCACTCGCCCACGTTGAGCTTGGAGGAATCACCAATCTCGATCGGTGTGAGCTTGGAGGCGTCAGCATCCTTGAGCTTAATGACGGCGAGGTCGCTCGAGGCATCGTTGCCCACGAACTCGGCCTCGTAGGTGGTGCCGTCGTCCATGGTCACCACGTACTGGTCATAGCCGTCGACCACGTGGTTGTTGGTAAGGATGTGGCCCTCGGTATCGAGCACCACGCCCGAACCGACGCTGCCCGAACTATCTGACTCGTCGGCAGACTGCGAAAGCGAGCCATTCTGGCTACCGCTCGAAGTGGCGGTAATGGAAACCACGGAGGGCAATGCCTTGGCAGAAACGGCCTCGGCCAACGTGGTGTCCTCGGAGTCAATGGTGATCTTTTGCGTCGACGAACCCGAAGCACCCGCCGTCACGGCATTCTTGCCGCCACCGATATCGAGCGTGCCGCTCATAATGAGCGCAATGACCAGCAGGGCTCCGCAGGCACAGCCGGCAAGCGCCGTAATAAAGATCGGCAGCTTTTTGGTCTTGGTCTTGACCACCGTGTGCTTGTTCACGACCTGCTGGCCACCCAGCGGCTTGCCGGTCTGCGTGTCGTAGGCCTGCACGTAGGGAATGTTGTTGTCGGCAGGCGTCGATTCAACCTGTACGCGCGGTTGCTGCTGAGTCTCGCCGGCGTTGCCCGCATCCTGGGGACGCTGGGAATCGTACTCGCTCATAGCTGCGATCCTTTCGTCAAATAACCAAAGGCCCGCCAAACATGTGGCGGGCCATCATTGTTCACGTTGAGTTGTACCCCAATATGCGGGCGAACGTGTATGAGAACGCAATCTTTTAGGAAGGCTTAAGTTCTGCCGCAGACCCGAAAGGAATCCACGCCTGCGTCAAAACCACCACGAAGGTGCCTGTCCCCTTTGTGGTGGAAATCTAGTCCTTAAACAGATAGCCCACGCCGCGGACGGTGGTGATGTGCGCCGCGATCTGCGGGCCCACCTTGGAGCGGATGCGTCGGATGTGCACGTCGACGGTGCGCGTGCCGCCGCAGTACTCAAAGCCCCACACGCGGTGCAGCAGCACCTCGCGGCTGTAAGCACGGTTGGGGTGCGTTGCCAAAAAGCTCAGCAGCGAGTACTCCATCAGCGTCAGGTCGATGGGCTCGTTATCGAGCGTCACCTGGTAGGTAGCCAGGTTGATCTCGAGGTTATCGATGTTGAGCACATCGTCGGCGGCGACGGTCTCCTCCTCGCCCATCAGGCGCTGCGCGCGAGCCTTGAGCTCGTTGGGTGTCGCCATGGGGCATACAAAGTCGGCATGCGCGTGATTCGGCAGACGCAGGGTGCCGAGCGCCTCGTCGTCGACGATCACCAGCATGGGGACGCCGCCGCGGTCGTCAAGCCACTTGGCAATCTGATCGATGCGGTCACTGCGGATGCCATCGGAATCGAGAATCAGCAGGTCAAAGTCGTGCGCTGCAGTCGGCGAATCGGGGGTTGCCAGGCTCACCTCGACACCCAGGGTGGTCGTCAAGCTGCGGGCAAACTCGTGGAAGCGCGTCGTGCGCGCCATGAACAGGGCACTCTTTTCGGACATATCGGCCTCCAAAGAAATGAGCTCAATCGTACTGGAACGAGCCAGCGCGATTAGGAGTTCGCCAGGTAGTGCTTGATCTCCCACTCGGTGATCGTAGACTCAAACTTATGCCACTCGTCTCGCTTCTTTTTTAGGAAGAAGCTGTGGATATGCTCGCCGAGGGCATCCTTCATAAACTGCGAGTCCTCAAACACGTCGAGTGCCTCTTTGAGCGAACGCGGCAGCGGCGTGTAGCCGGCCTCGACCATCTGGCGGTCGGTAAGCTTGAGCGTCTCGGCCGTGGCCTCGGGCGGCAGCTCCAGCTTGCGCTCGATGCCGTCCAGACCAGCCGCCAGCGTGACGGCATTGACCAGGTACGGGTTGGCCATGGGATCGGGGCTGCGAAGCTCGATGCGCGTGGACAGCTGCTTGCCGGGCTTGTAGACCGGGATGCGGACCATGCTCGCGCGGTTGCGCAGGCCCCACGTGGCGTACTGCGGCACGGAATCGCCGCCCGTGGTGATGCGCTTATACGAGTTGACCGTGGGGTTGGTGATGGCGCTGATCTCGCGCGCGTGTGCCAGAATGCCGGCCATGTAGTGCTTGGCGATATCGGAGAGGTGATACTTCTCGTCGTCCTCGCCCCAAAAGACGTTGTTGCCGTCGTGGTCGAATAGCGACTGGCACAGGAACATGGCGCTGCCGTCCTCGCCCGCCAACGGCTTGGGCATAAAGGAGGCGTGGCAACCGCTCTCGTAGGCCTGCTGCTTAATGATGAGCTTGGCCGTGGTGATGGCGTCGGACATGCTCAGGGCCTCGGCGTGGCGCAGGCTCATGCCGTGCTGCGAGCGGCCGGCGGCGTGGAAGGTGTACTCCACGGGCACGGACATCTTCTCGAGCGTGAGGACCGTGTTGCGGCGCAGGTCGCGGGCGGCATCGCTCACCGAAAGATCGAAGTAGCCCACGTTGTCGAGCGGTTCGGGGGTGTGCTCGTCGGGGAAGTAGTAATACTCCAGCTCGGCGCCCACGTTGAGCAGATAGCCAGCTTTCTCGGCCTTGCGGAACATGCGGCGCAGGGCATCGCGCGGGTCGCCGGCAAACGGCTTGCGGTCGGGGGTGCACACATCGCAGAACACGCGGGCAACGCCGTTATGGCTCGGACGCCACGGCAGGATCTGGAAGGTCGAAGCATCGGGAAACGCCAGCATGTCGGCTTCCTCGGGCGTGGCAAAGCCCTCGATGGCGGAGCCGTCAAAGCCAATACCCTCCTCAAAAGCGACCTCGAGGTCCTCGGGGCTAATAGCAAAGTTCTTGAGGCGGCCGAGAATGTCGACAAACCACAGACGCACAAAGCGGATGTCGCGCTGCTCTACGGAGCGGAGTACGTAATCGATGTTCTGCTGGTTCATGTCGCTCCCCTTTCTTTCGGGTGGGTTTCGACTGGTCTATATCGCAGATACTATCGCAGAAAAATGTTTCCGCAGGGTTAAAGCGTATCAAGCGCTCAAAAAACGTGCGCGAACAGGCAGTTGCGAACGAGTGGTTAGCGCGAGGTCGAAGCTCGGTGTTCGATGTGGCCGGGAATCTCGATGCGTTTGGGCGCCAGCTTTGCGGCCTCGCCCACCGTGGTGGTAACGACATCGATGCGCTCGGACAGGCGCTCGACCACGCGCTCGGCAATGGTGAGGGTGTCCTGCGTGGCCGTGGTCACGCCACCAAAGAGCACGTGGTTCCAGGGGTAGTCGTCAAACGTCGCGATCTTGAGCCCCGCCGGCAGCGAGGGTCCCAACTGCGCTAGCGCCTCGGTCAGACGCGGGAAAACCAAGCCGTTGACAGCAATGAGGCCGAGCTTTTTACCTGCATAGCCGCGGATGGCCTCGTCCAAGCGGCCGACGTCCGAGGCGCCACCGTCGGCCAGAGTAACGACCTCACCCGCAAGGCCGCGGTGCGAAAGCTCGTCGGCAAAGGCCTCGGCGCGCTCGCGACGGACGGGGCTGTCGTCGCTTGCCTCGGTGAGCAGGCACAGGCGCTCGCTGCCAGCGGCGGCGAGCTCGTCTACCAAGCCAGCGACCAGCTCACGGTTGTTAGATGTCACTAGATCGACACCGCCGTCGGCAACGTCGCGGTCGAGCAGCACGACGGGCAGGCGTCCCGCGGCAGCGGCGATGGCTTCGTCGTTACCACCGCAGGTATTGACGACCAGGCCATCCACGCCGGCGTCGATAAGCCTGGTGAGCGACTCCGCTTCCTTTGCGGGGTCGTTGCCGCTAATGGCCGTCATGAGCGAGCAGCCGCGCGCGGCGGCGCTGACGGAAAGCCCTTCGAGCATGGCGCTGGAGAACGGGTTGGTGATGTCGGCCAGGATCACGCCGATGAGGTTGGTGCGCGAGCTGCGCAGATTGCGCGCGGCGGCACGCGGGCGATAGCCGGTGCGCTCGATAACCGCCGCGATGCGAGCACGGGTTTCCTCGGTCATTTGCCCGGGGCGGTTGTTGAGATAGCGCGAGACCGTGGCCGGGCTCACGCCCGCCTCGGCGGCAATGTCCTTGATTCTCATCTGCGCCATAGCGCACCCCGTTTCCCAATGTCGGCAGTCTGAGCCATTTTAGGCATTTTTAAAAATCTCGGTTGCAAAACGCTGTAGGTGAGCAGCATCGTTTTTGCGTCTCGAGCAGATGCGGTGATGGGCTAGATAGATGAGTCTTTGGACAGCTCAAAATAGTCGGGATGCAGGGCGATAACCGGGCCCTGCTCCTCGGGCATCAGGTGCAAGTGCGTCTCTGCCAGATAGCTCGCCGTGTCGGTATCGCCCCTCTTAATGGCCTCGAGAATCCGGCGATGCTGCCGACGAATCGGCTCCCAATCCAGGTCCTGCGACACCATACGCAACCAGTTGTATCGCTCAAAATGTGTGTTGATGCTCTTCATCCAATCCCACAACATGTGACGACCGGCAATCTCAAAACACGTCTCATGGAACAGGTTATCCAGGTCAAAGAAGCGGCGCGTTTCGCCATGGTCGAGCGACTCGGACTCGGCAAGAATCTGCTCGAGCCGATGCTTTTGCTCGGGCGTAGCAGCCGAACAGCATTTAATAAGCACGCTTCTCTCGAGCTTCTCGCGCAAGAAACAGGCGTTCTCGGCGCGCTCCATGCTGATTTTTGAGACATAGGTGCCGCTTTTGGGACGCGTTTCCACCAGCTCCTGCTCACGCAGGCGCACAAAGGACTCGCGAATGGGCGTGCGCCCGATTCCCGTCTCCTTTTCCAGACCAATCGCCGAAAGGCGCGTGCCGGGCTTGAGCTCGGCATAGATAATCTTGGAGCGTAATGCGTTGTATGCCTGATCTTGCAGGCTCTGATAATGCTGGTGCTGTTCCATAAAGCCCTCGGATAAACCCTCGGTTAGTCGAATACCACCATGCAATACTATCGCATCGACACGCCCCAGCTCCCAATCAGTCTTTTTGGGACGGGGCTCTTTTAGCTACCCTGGCCCGCAGATCGGCCCCCTTGCCACAAAAGTGGCCCATCTACTACGTTAACACGGACAGCCTCGGCCATACCGAAAACCGTGAAAACAAAACCGCAGGTAGGCAGCTTGTCGATTTTCGAAAAAGCCGGCTATGGTTGACCTCTGCGGCTTAAACGTAGTAGATAGGCCCTATTCGTGGCACAGCACCACTCCATCCCAAATTGGCACCCCGAGCCCTCGTGAGTTGCCAACAAGCTGTTCGACCAGCGCTTTATCCGCGCGGCATTTGGAAAATAGCACCACCGCAAAACCCGCGAGTAGCGCTTACTTTGCTATATCTCACTATATTTTGCTATATCTTGCTATACTTTGCTATATCTTGCTATATCTTGAGCAAAGGTGGCTCACATGCAAACAAACCCTTTTAAGCCCACAGCAGGTAAAACACCTCCCACGATTATCGGCCGCGAAGATGTACTTGAAGAATTCAGTGAAGGCCTCACCAACGGGCCTGGTGCCCCTGGGCGCCTAATGCGCATAGCCGGCGTCCGTGGAACGGGCAAGACGGTCCTCCTTGACGAGTGCTCACGTTTGGCGCAAAGCCGTGGCTGGACGGTCATAAAAGAGGTCGCAACCGAGGGACTTTGCCAGCGCATTCTCGAACAGCTGCAGCCCAAATTCCAGGCCAAACACGCCAGATTTGAGCCCACCGTAGCTGGCATATCCATCGGCAGCATAGATATTGAGCGAATCGGCCCATCGCTACGCGACGCCATGAGACAGACAATATCCAAGAATGGAAATGGCCTGCTCATCACTCTCGACGAGGTTCAAGACGCAGAGCTCGATGAGGTCCGAACGCTCTCCATTGCGATTCAGCAGGTTATCGGAGAAGACCTTGATATCGCCTTTGTTTTTGCTGGGCTGCCTTCGATGATTGAAAGCATCATCAACGGAAAGACACTTACGTTTTTGCGCCGTGCCCTCCCCTTTGATCTGAAGGCTGTGGCAGTAACCGAAGTGTCGTACTCCCTCGAGGAAACCATTGAAGCGTCTGGCATGGAGTTGCAGCCAGGTATTGCCGGCCAACTTGCCGAGGCAACGCAAGGCTATCCTTTCATGATCCAACTCGTTGGATACTACGCATGGCAGTTGGCAAGACGTGCACATACAGCGATTCTTGGAGAAGAAGAAGCCGAGCGCGGCATTGCAACGGCACGCGAACGCTTCTGCGCCATGGTGATTGAGCCCGCGCTGCGGCGCATTCCGCCCACGTGCATCGCTTATCTGCTGAGCATGGCGTCTTTGGGGCAGACGAGCTCGACCAGCATGGTTGCCGATGCCCTAAACAAAACGCCTCAACAGGTGAGCTCCGTCCGCAGCCGCCTGTTAAGAGAATCGATTATCGAGGCCCCTTCGTACGGCAAGGTCTCATTTGCCATCCCCTACATGCGCGACTACCTCTACGAGCACAAAGCCGAACTGGAAGTTGAACTGTAGAAACGGCAACTGCCCTGCAAGACGAAAACCGTTCCAGGAGCACTTCTTTGCCAACGCCACCGACGAGGCCATCATCGCCAAGGTCAAGGAGCTCCTGGGCCCTAATCGGACTATCTGCGCCTTCCCGTCGAACGCAGGCGGCGGCTGCCCAACACACAGGGCAGCCGCCGCTTTTTGCAATCGATTGGTGCAAAGGGGTTGGCTAGAGGGCGCAGGCAACCTTGTAGCCATCGCCGATGGCATCGCGGATGTTGCCACACTTCTGGGCATCGCCCAGCACGTGGGTGGCAACACCGGCTGCAGCCAAGT
>DBFBKG010000160.1:0-8809 GCA_048203815.1 Collinsella sp.
TGCATCTGGCCGCCCCACGCGGGCAGCTCAAGGCCGGTCTCCTCGGGGCCAAACGATACGGCGCGGGCAAAGTTGCGCGCGTACGTGCCACCGCCCATGGCGAAGGGCTCGGCATGCTTGCCCGTAAACTCGTTATAGGTATCAATCAGCGCTTTCACGGCCGGATCGTCGGCAGAGACCGAGAACGGCACCTTGGTACGACCCACGAGATACGTCACACCAAAGCGGCCCACGAGCGGCTCGAGCTGCTCGCAGATGGTATCGGCGCTCGTGCTGTCGGGGAAACGCACGTCGATGACCTGCTCAATGTGGCCATCCGCCACGCGGATGACGCCGGGGTTGCAGGTGAGCGGGCCAAACGCCGGGCTCGTCGCGTCGATACCCAGGCCGCGGCCATAGGCGTCCGCATGCACAAAGGCCAGAAACTTGACAAACTCGTGCTCGGCAGGCGTCAGCAGGCGCTCGCCACGGGCGCCAAACGCGTCCTCGGCCTCGCGCAGGTACGTCACGATCAGGCCGACGGCATTGATCGTTCCCTCAGGCATCGAGGCATGACCGCCAATGCCGTGGGCGAAAATCTGCGCATGGCCGTTCTCGAGCGCCGTGATCTCCAGGCGGTCGGCGTTCTCAATGGGCGCCGGCAGCTCATCGGCGGCAATCGCGAGCTCGCAGATAGACTGCGACGGAATGGCGTTGCTCGCCTCGGCACCGCTCCACGACACAATGCGCCCACCGTCGATCTTGGGGCTCACAAACGTCGCCCCAAACTGGCCCTTCTCAGCATTGCAGACCGGGAACTCGGCATCGGGCGTAAACAGAAAGTCGGGGTTCGCGTGGTTCTCCAGATAATGGTGAACGTCGGACATGCCCACTTCCTCATCGCAGCCCAGCAGCGCACGGAAGGTATAGCGCGGGGTAATACCGTGCTTGAGCAGATAGGCGCCGGCGTAGAGCGACAGCACGGCCGGACCCTTGTCGTCGATAACGCCGCGGCCGAGCAGCCAGCCCTCGCGACGCTCCATCGCAAACGGGTCGGTGTTCCAACCGGGGCCGGCGGGCACCACGTCCACATGGCAGATGGTCGCGAGCTGCTTATCGCCGCGGCCCGGAATATCGGCGATTCCCACAAAGCCCTCGTCATCGCTCGTCTGGTAGCCGAGCTTCTGCGCGATGCCGAGCGCGCAATCGAGCGCGTCACGGACCGGGCGGCCAAACGGCGCGCCGGGCTCCGCATCGGCGGAAACTGCCACGGACGGATAACTCACCAACTGCTCGATATCGGCGACGACATCTTCCCAGACCTCGTCGACATACTCGGCGACGCTCTGCTCCACCTGATTCATGGACGACCTCCTTACCAATGAGCGGCGAGCCTGCCCGCCCCTCACATCACATACTTATATAGCGAAAAGTTTAGCAAGCTCGGCCACCGAGTGCACCACCGCATCGGCACCCGCGGCCTCGTGCTCCCCCGGCGCCGCCGCGCCCGAATAGATGCCGATACACGGCACGCCCATCGCGTGCGCGCCCTCTACATCGTTAAAGCGGTCGCCGATCATCACGGCCTCGTCGGCCGTCGCACCGAGCGCCGCCAGCGCATCGCGGACCGAATCTGCCTTGGTCTCGCGCCCCTGCGGCGGATTCATGCCAACCACGGCTTCGAACTGGCAAAGCCCCAGCTCATGCACCATGTCAATGCACTTTGCCTCCATGCGCGACGTCGCCACGGCCATACGCTTGCCCTGGGCAGCAAGGCCGTCGAGTAACTCGGGGATTCCGTCGAACACGGGATACTCCTCCGGCCCCAGTTCGTCAAAAAAGGCGCGGTACTCGTCGGCCACCACGAGCGATTCCTCGCGCGTAAAGCCGTAAAAGTCGTGGAAGCTCTTCCACAGGGGCGGCCCGATCATGCGACGCAGGTCACCCATCTGCGCCTCCGAAAACCCGCGCGCAGCCAGCGTCTTGCGCGTCGAGGTCATCACCGCCCGGCCCGTATCGGCCACCGTGCCATCGAAATCAAACAACACGACCGGCCGCCTGCATATCTCCAGTGCCTCCATCGGCATTCCTCTTCCCCAGTTGACGATTTCCACACCGACACTTCAAACTGTTGACTATTCAACAATTGAACCTAGTAATGTGGAACGACTCTACTATACTTGTCGCACTTTGCTCTCAGAAGGCGGCGCGCAAACGCCCCAACGAAAGGTGCAATTATGTCTTTTGCCATCATAACCGACTCCACGTCGGACATCTCCCCCGCCCGCGCCCAAGAGCTCGGCATTTACGTGATTCCGCTGCATGTGATTATCGAAGGCGAGGACCTGCTCGACCAGGTGCAGATCACCGCCGAGGAGTACGTCGCCCGCATGGCAGGCTCCGAGCAGCTACCGCACACCTCGCAGCCGAGCGCCGGTGAGTTCAAGGAGCTCTTCGATCGCGTGCGCGCCGACGGCCACGACAGCGCCATCTTTATCTCGCTGTGCAGTGAGTGGTCTGCCTGCTACGCCAACGCGTGCCAGGTTGCCGATACCCACGAGCTCGACGTGCGCTGCATCGATTCGCGCACCGGCTCGGGCGCCGAGGGCCTGCTGGTGGAGTACGCGCTCGCCATGCGCGAGGACGGCCGCAGCCTGGACGAGACCGAGGCGCAGATCCGCGCGACGCTGCCCGACGCCCACCTGCTGCTGATTCCCCGCACGCTCGAAAACCTCGTTAAGAACGGCCGCGCACCTAAACTCGCCGGCCAGCTCACGCAAATGCTCAACATTCGCCTGGCCGTTTCGCCGGAGTGGAAATCGGGCGAGATCAAGGCCATCAAGAAGGGCCGCGGCGCCAAGCGCATCGTCGCCAACACCATGGCCGATTGCCTCGCATTTTTGACCGAGCACCCGGGCTCAAGCGTGCGCGTGCTCACGACCGGCGCCGCTGAGGAACAAGAACTCGTCAACCAGGCGCTCGCGGGCCAGGACTACGTAGACGCCGGCACCGGCCCCATCGGCTGCACCATCGCGACCCACGTAGGCGTCGACGCCATCGCCATCAGCTACTGCCCCCGCTACCAGCCAACTCGCTAGGGACGTCCACATCAGTTGCGGTGAAATAGGGACTGTTTTTTGGCTTATCAGCCGCAAATCAGTCCCTATTCCACCGCAACTTAGAAATCGGCGATCAGCCCAGCGGACCCTGAAAAAGCTCCTGATGAGTGCCCATTCGCACCAGCCTGATCACTGGGTTAGTCTTATGGGGCAGATATAGAACGACCACATCGACCAAGCCATCGGATAGGTGGAAATCGATGTGGCCGTTGTAGTTTCCGCCCGGGTTGGAGAGCTCGTGGGCACCGTACTCCGCCGGAAGCGAACCATGTGCCGCAAGCTCGGCAACTGCCGCCTTAAACTCGGTTTTTAGCTGCGGATGACTCTGCATCGTTCGCTTGTAGTCGGCCTTAAACTGAGCCTCGACCTTAATCTCAAACATCGCTTAGCCCTCATCGAGGAATGACATAAGCTCATCGGCGTTGTTGAATGACGGGCTATCGTCCGGCAGGATTCCCAACTCATGAGCTTCGGCGATTACCATGGCACGCCTCGTCGCCTCGTTGGGCACTTCCGCCCTTCCTACAATCTCAAAAGGAATCTTTCGTTGATTTACCAGCTGCCGAACAGCAAGGTTGAGATACGAATTGAGACTCAGACCAACCGTATCCAAGAACTCAGTCGCCTGTTCCTTGAGCCCCTCTTCGATGCGAACCGTCGTAGGCTTAACCGTTGCAGTAGACATACGCGACCTCCTCGCCTCGTCTTTTGCATCAGTATACCCCGTTTAGATGGCAGGCTGACGTTAAATAGCATCAGTCTGCCGTTCACATTGCCATAACAACAGGCACGCTCGCCCTACATCAGCCCGCTCAGGGCAATGTCGACGGCTTCGTTGAGGTCGTCGGTGATGTGTACGAGCTCGGGATCGAGCGGGCTGATCATACCGGCATCCATCACCGGGCCGTTGAGCCAGTCGAACAGGCCCTGCCAGTACTCGCTGCCTACCAGCACGAGCGGCATGCGCTTGACCTTGTGTGTCTGCACCAGCGTGAGCACCTCGAACATTTCGTCGAGCGTGCCAAAACCTCCGGGAAACACGATGGCGCCCGAGCTGTATTTGACGAACATGGTCTTGCGCACAAAGAAGTAACGGAAGTCCATGCCGAGGTTCACATATTTGTTGAGCCCGTGCTCGTGCGGCAATTCAATGCCCAGGCCAACTGACTTGCCGTTGACGCTCGCCGCTCCCCTGTTGGCCGCTTCCATGATACCGGGGCCGCCACCAGTGATGACCGCCACGCCGCGCTGGGCAATCTTACGCCCGACGGTGCGCGCCGCCTTGTAGAGCGGATCGGTCTTGGGCGTGCGGGCACTGCCAAAGATGGTCACCGCGGGTCCGAGCTCGGCAAGCGCGCCAAAGCCATCAACAAACTCTGCCTGAATGCGCAGCACGCGCCAGGGGTCGGCATGCAGCCAGTCGGTCGAGTCCTCGGGCGCCAGCAGGTTGGCGTAGGTGTTGTCCTTAGGAATCATGGGGCCGCGCATGACCACGGGACCGCGGCGGTACGTCTCGTCGTAGGCAGGCTCGCCCTCGACATTCTCGTTCTTAATCATGGCTACTCCTATCGAGAAAAAGAAAAACGGGCGGGGTCGACGCCATGCGCCAAACACCCGCCCGAACATCAACCATTCGGTATGGTACCCACGATGCATCAAGCGCTTGCAAGCTATCGGTCAGCGGTCGCGCAGACAGTGTTGGCGAACGTGATGACCGGCCGGCGCTCGCCCCTTGCCGTTGCCCGCGCTCTGCAAGCGCCCGCGCCGCTCTTAGTAGTCCACCGCCGCAGGACTGTTCATCCAGTCGCTCACAAACGCGCCGTAGCGGCCCTCGATAATGGCCTGGCGGGCACGCTGCATAAGGTTGAGCAGGTAGTAGATGTTGTGCATCGACAGCAGAATACCGCCGAGCATCTCCTTCTGCGTGACCATGTGACGGATGAGCGCGCGGCTGTAGCCGCCCGTGCACACCGGGCAGGTGCAGGTGGGGTCGATGGGGCCGTCGTCGTGCGCAAAGCGGGCGTTGCGGAAGTTGAGGCGGCCTTCACTGGAGAACGCCGTGCCCATGCGGCCGGTGCGCGTCGGCAGCACGCAGTCGAACATGTCGATACCCACGCCAACGCCGCGCACGAGCGTGGTAGGGTTGCCGACGCCCATCAGGTAGCGTGGCTTGTGCTTAGGCATGTACTCGGAAGCCAGCGGCGCCAGCGTCTCGAACATGGTCTCGTGGTCCTCGCCCACCGAGTAGCCGCCGATGCCGTAGCCGGGGAAGTCGCCGCACTCCTCCAGGTGGCGCAGCGATCGCAGGCGCAGGTCCAGATGCATGCCGCCCTGAACGATGCCAAAGAGCGCCTGGTCATCGCGGGTGTGGGCCTTATAGCAGCGCTCGGCCCACATGCTCGACAGCTCCACGGCGCGCTCGACGTAGGCGCGCGTGGCAGGATAGCCGGGGCACTGGTCGAGCTGCATGCAGATGTCGGAACCGAGCTTCATGGCGATTTCCATGTTGTCCTCGGGCGTCCAGAACACGTGGCGACCGTCGTAATCGTTGACGATAAAGCGCACGCCCTCGTCGGTGAGCTTGACGGCGTCGTTGTGGCTGAAGACCTGGAAACCGCCCGAGTCGGTAAGAATGGGGCCATGCCAGTTCATAAACTTATGCAGTCCGCCCAGCTCGGCGATGGTGTCCTCGCCGGGACGCATGGACAGGTGGTAGGTGTTGGCGAGCACGATCTGCGCACCGAGCTGCTTGACGGTCTCGGTGGGGATGCCCTTGACGTTTGCCTTGGTGCCCACGGGCATAAAGATCGGCGTATCGATGTCACCGTGCGGGGTGTGCAGTACGCCGGCACGCGCATGCGTCGTCGGGTCCTCGGCGATCAGGTCGAATTTAAAAAGGTTCTGGTCCATAAACTGGAACTCCTTGGTTGCGGTTCATACGCAAACCATTATACGGGCAACCCGCAACCCGCACCGACTCGACAGAAACTGACGCATTAAACAACTAGTCGTTGGGGACGTTCTTAAACGACTAGCCGTCGGGGACAGTCTTCAACGCCATCTTGCAAAGGAGTGTCCCAATCTGCCGGCACTCAGGGACTGTCCCCAAGTGCCGGCAAGAGTGTCCCCTTCGACTAGTCATTTAAGAACGTCCCCAACGACTACTTTTCGTCAGCAACGCAAACGCCGATGCCCTGGCAACGCCAGCGAGCGGTCGCCAGAGCGAACAAGTTGGCATGAAAAGAGGGCGGCATAGACCTTCTGGTCATGCCGCCCTCTTTGAATGACAAATTGTCGCTCTGGTGACCGCGCAGCGTCGGCCCGTTACGGCGTTTGGTAAAACGCCGTAACCCCTAAGGCCGCTGGCCCATGCCGCCCTCGAGGGTGACGGTCTCGCCGTTCATATACTTAAAGTCGGGGCCGCAAAGCTGAACGACCACGCGGCCGATTTCCTTCTCGACGTCGCCGTAGTGGCCCGCCGGCGGCATGTGGACGTTGGCCTTGAACGCCTCGGGATAGGCATCCTGGAAGTTCTCGAGCGCAGCAGTCCAGGCAAGCGGGCACACGATGTTGACGTTGATGCCGTCCTTGCCCCACTCGTTGGCGGCGACGCGGGTCAGGCCGCGGATGCCCTCCTTGGCGGCAGCATAGCTGCACTGGCCATAGTTACCAAACAGGCCGGCGCCCGAAGCAAAGTTGACCACAGAGCCCTTGGTCTCCTTCAGGTGCGGATAGGCCTTCTGCATGTACAGGTAGGTGGCATACAGGCCAGAGTAAATGGCCAGGTTAAACTGATCCATAGTGTGGTCGGCGATGGTCACACCCGAGGCGCTGGCCTGAGCGTTGTTGACGACGGCGTCGATGCGACCGAACTCCTCAATCGCCCTGTCGATAACGTTCTGCACGACGGCCTCGTTGTCCTGACCAGCCGAGACATCGGCCTGAACAGGCAGAACCTTGACGCCGTACTCGGCCTCAAGAGATTCCTTGGCAGCCTCGAGCTTGGCGACGTTGCGACCGGTGATAACGAGATTCGCGCCCTCCTTGGCAAAAGCGATATCGATGCCGTAGCCGATGGAGCCAGCAGAGCCGTCCTTAAGCGTGGCCTTGCCGCCGCCGGTGACGATCACGGTCTTACCAGTGAAAAGTCCCATACGAAGTCCTTTCAAATCACGACGGGCGCACCCGCCGACTGCGCGTATCCAAATGAACGCGCCAAAAGCTGACATGCAACTTTAGCGGGTTCAAGTGAATAGAAAAGGCTTCGGTAGGCGAACGGCGCAACGTCTTTCGGCGAAGGGATTGTCAAGTACAAACTGGATAAAGTGGCCGAGTTTTTGCTATCGACGCGAGCCATCGAACACGTTTTGAAACTTTGCTGCGGCGCGCGGGATGTCGGCGCGAGACTTTATCATAGGGTGACAAACAACGATGAGGAGCACATGCCTATGACAGACGAGCTGGACCCCCAGACTCAACAGCATATTGATGATTCCGCAGACACCATTGACGACTGCGATACTTCTACCAGCAGCGATGGCGGCATTGATGCTGCTGTCGAGGAGGCTCCTGCCGCCGCAAACGAGGCCGCAGACGCAAATGTCGCCGCAGAGCAAGACAAAGAAGAGCAGCTAGAGCAGCCGAACCCGAACGATACTGAGCCCAAGGCCGAGAACGCTCCGCAAGCAGCGGGCCCCATCGAGGTGTCTTCGGAAGAAGAGCTCGACGCCGTTATGGACTCTATGATGGATGCCGTCAAAGCGATGAAGGACGCCGTCGCCGATGCCGATGTCGACGCCGAGGAAGAGGAAGCCGCCGAGGCCGCCTCGACGTTTGTGCCCGGCGAGACCCCGGTTGCCGACCAGGGCAGCACCATGCCCTCGTTCCTGCAACTCGAGCACCCCACGATCGGCGCCGACGCGGTCGATCCGCACGCAGCGGGCTTTTCCGTGATCGAGGGCGGCACCGGCAATATCGCCGCGCCGCAGACTGCCGATACGAATGCCGCCGAGGCCGTACACCCGACCACCTCGCACACCCCCGCCACGAACCGCGACCTGGGGAGCGCCGTCTCAAATACCGCTAACGCCGTGGGCACTTTTATCGCCCAGGGCGCGTCGGCCATGCGCGAGATGAACGCCGCCAAGAAAGCACTCGCCGATGCCCGCGCCCATTTAGCCGAGCTTGAGCAGCGCATCGCCGTCCAGGCAGAGGAGCTCGAGACGCGCCGGGACATCGCAGGCCGCTACGATCAGATCATCGCCGACCAGCGCCAGGTAATCGCCACGGCACAGAAGACCGCTGCGGCAGCTGAAATTAACCGTGATGCCCATGCCGCCAAAGCGACGGAGCTCAAGGGCCAACTCGAGCAAATGAAGGCAGAGGACGATGCGACCGAACTCCGCCTGAAGGCTGCACTCGACGCCGTGGAAGCCCGCGAGGCGAGCTCGCGCGAGACCGGCAACCGCCTCGTTCGTCGCCTTGAGGATTCCAAGCGTATCCGCGACAAAGTGAAGGCTGAGCGCGATGCCGGTGTCGCCGCCGCACGACAAACTGCCGATGCTACGCGCGCACAGCTCGAGACCTTGCGTCGCGAGTATGCCGAGCTGCAACGCAACCCTTCGGCAAATCCCGCCAATTACACCGTACGCACCATCGAGTTGTCTATGCAAATCTCCGACGCTGCCGACGCCCTCCGCAAGGCCGAGGAA
>DBFBKG010000161.1:0-11178 GCA_048203815.1 Collinsella sp.
TTGGCATGGGAGCCTCCCAACCTCGTTGCGGCGCGGCTGCGCCTATGGCACTTCAACATCATTGTCGCAGCCCCGACCCGCGGTCACGAGCGGGGGCTCCTGTCGTTTCCGTGCCCTCGGATTGGGTCATAGTGTCTGTCGGTACCAAGACATCGGCGTTGCCTTAATCCAAGTCTGCCAAAAAAGTAGTCATTGGGGACGTTCTTAAACGACTACATAGCATGAGAGTGGATAATCTCCCGGTTTGAGCCTGCATTCAAGCTCAAAGTGGGAGATAATCCACTCTCATTCGTTATGTGTCCGAAAATCCACGCTCGTTTCTACTCTTCTTCCTACATTTGTAGGAACAGTTCGTGGAGGCGGGTGTCTTCATCGAGTTCGGGGTGGAAGGTTACGCCGAGCTGGTTGCCCTGGCGGGCGGCGACGATGCGCCCGTCGACTTTCGCTAAGGCCTTGGCGTCGCCGTGGACCTCGACGATGCGGGGCGCGCGGATGAACGTCAGCGGCACTTCACCGTCGATGCCGGTTACCTGCCCCTTGGTTCGAAAGCTGCCGAGCTGCCTGCCGTAGGCATTGCGCTCGACAAGTACATCCATGGTTGCCAAACGCGGCGTGCCCTTATCGTCATGGGCGGCAAGGTCGTGAGCCAGCAGAATCAGGCCGGCGCAGGTGCCCAGGACGGGCATGCCTTCAACGATACGGGCACGAAGCTCCTCGAGCATGCCCAACTCATCAAGCAGCTTCCCTTGAACGGTAGACTCGCCGCCGGGAAGTACCAGACGGTCAAAGTCTTGCTTCAAATCGGCCGCCTGCCTCAGCTCAATACAGTGTGCGCCAAGCTCGGATAGTCTTGCCTCGTGCTCGGCAAAAGCGCCTTGGACCGCCAGCACGGCGACCGTTTGGTCTGCATAATCGCTCATGTGCGATCCTTTCTGCTGGACTAGCGCCCGCGCTCCTCCATGATAATCTCGATCTCGTCGGCGTTGATGCCCACCATGGCCTCGCCCAGGTCTTCTGAAAGCTCGGCGATGAGCTTGGCATCGGTGAAGTTTGCCACAGCCTTGACGATGGCGGCGGCGCGTTTGGCGGGGTCGCCGCTCTTAAAGATGCCCGAGCCGACAAAAACGCCCTCGGCGCCCAGCTGCATCATCAGCGCGGCGTCGGCAGGGGTTGCCACACCGCCAGCAGCAAAGTTCACGACAGGGAGCTTGCCCGTGGCATAGACCTCGCGCACCAGCTCGACCGGAACCTGCAGCTGCTTGGCTGCCTCAAAGAGCTCGTCGTCGCGCAGGGCAACAACGTCGCGGATCTGCTTTTGGATCTTGCGCATGTGGCGCACAGCCTGGACGACGTCGCCCGTGCCCGGCTCGCCCTTGGTACGAATCATCGTGGCGCCCTCGGCAACACGGCGCAGCGCCTCGCCCAGGTCGCGGGCACCACAGACAAACGGGACGTCAAACTGGGTCTTGTCGATGTGGTAGACATCGTCGGCAGGGGAGAGAACCTCGGACTCATCGATGTAGTCGATCTCGATGGCCTGCAGGACCTGCGCCTCGACGATGTGACCGATGCGGCACTTGGCCATGACGGGAATGGAGACGGCCTCTTGGATGCCCTTGATCATTTTGGGGTCGCTCATGCGCGAGACGCCGCCTGCGGCACGGATGTCGGCCGGGATGCGCTCGAGTGCCATGACGGCGCAGGCGCCCGCCTCCTCGGCGATGCGTGCCTGCTCGGGCGTGGTGACGTCCATGATGACGCCGCCCTTGAGCATCTGCGCGAGCTCGCGATTGAGTTTGACGCGATCGGCCTTGCTGGTCTGTTCTGCCATGGTTGCTCCCTTGGTTGGCATGTGCATTGCTTGACGGAACATCCTATCGGGGAGCTGGGTATGGCGAAATACTCAGATTTCGAGATAATGACAAGGTCAGACTAATACCAGATTGAATGACTTAATAAGGTCAGGTGATAGGCTCATGCTTGACTACAATTTGGAAAAACGCGGCGGAACATCGCTCTATGAGTATGTTTACCAGCAAATTCGAGATGATATCGTTGCTGGACGCATTGCGGCGGGGGAGCATCTTCCGTCTAAGCGTGCCTTTGCCAGTCATCTGGGAATCAGTGTCATTACCATCGAGAATGCATATAGCCAGTTACTTGCCGAGGGCTATATTTGTTCAATGCCGCGTCGTGGCTATTACGCTTGCGAGCTTCCGGATGCACCCGTTTTGCCTTTGGCTTCGGAGGGCATCGACCGAGATGCCGTCTCTGTGGGCCCCAGCGTGCATG
The DNA here is from genome assembly GCA_048203815.1 of Collinsella sp. Classification (GTDB taxonomy): domain Bacteria; phylum Actinomycetota; class Coriobacteriia; order Coriobacteriales; family Coriobacteriaceae; genus Collinsella. The sequence goes on from DBFBKG010000161.1 coordinate 2,293, forward strand.
ATGTCAACGGACGGGTCGAGCAATTCGACGCACTTTCTCCTTCCACTTTGGAGGCGGCGCGGCTTTGGCAAAGCGTACTGCGGGCGACGCTGGCATCCGAAGACGAGCGCGAAATCTTCTCACCCGCACCGGCACAGGGCACCGCTCGGCTACGACGCGCGATTGCTCATCATCTGCGCGGGACAAGGGGTATGAATGTCGACCCCAACAACATTGTTATCGGCGCGGGCGCCCAGCTGCTCGATACCATGTTGGTTCAGTTGCTTGGCGCGGACAAGGTGTATGCCGTTGAGGATCCGGGCTATTTGCGCCTGACGCGCATCTATCAGGCTATGGGCTGCAAAGTTCGACATATCCCGTTGGATGATGAGGGCGTGGACTTGAGCGCTTTGCAGAAAGCCGGGGCCGATGTCCTTCACCTGATGCCATCCCATCAGTATCCGACCGGCCTTGTGACGAGCATTGCGCGTCGCTACGCGCTGCTCAGCTGGGCCGCCGAGCGACCAGATCGGTATCTCATCGAAGATGACTTTGATTGTGAGTTTCGCCTTGCCGGCAAGCCGATTCCCGCGCTTGCTTCGATCGATGCCGCTCAATCGGTCATCTACACCAACACGTTTTCAAAAAGTCTGTCGTCGGCCCTGCGTTTGGCGTATATGGTCCTGCCCGATGAGCTGATGGAGCGGTTTAGGTGCAACCTTGGTTTCTACGCCTCGTCGGTGAGCTCTGTTGACCAGGTCGCTTTGGCGCGTTTGCTGGAATCGGGTGATTACGAGCGCCATGTAAACCGGGTCCGCGTTCGCGCTCGTGAGACACGCGATGGTCTGGCGTCGCTTGTACGGAAAGCGTTTCCAGCAGGGGAGGTCTCGATCGAGCATGCAGACGCGGGTCTTTACTGCACCGTTGCCCTGGCCGAGGACAAGGCGGGGAAGAGCTTCGCGAAGGCTCTTGCTGGCGCTCGTATTTCCTATGTCAACATCGCCGATTGCCTGTGGACGGGTGAACGGGCATCGACTAAGATCGCTCCATCTCGCGTCCTTATACAATACGACGACCTGAGCCCTCATTCGCTCAGTGTTCTTCAGGAGCAGCTGCAATAAGCCCACGAAAAAGGCCCGAACCAATACGGTTCGGGCCTCATCGAGCTAGAGGTTATGTCTCAGGCGGCTGGCTTAGCCAAAGTAGCGCTTGAGCAGACCGGCGAAAGCCTTGCCGTGACGAGCCTCGTCGCGAGCCATCTCGTGCACGGTGTCGTGGATGGCATCGAGGCCAGCGGCCTTGGCGCGCTTGGCAAGATCGGTCTTGCCGGCGGTGGCACCATTCTCGGCCTCAACGCGCATCTCGAGGTTCTTCTTGGTGGAGTCGGTCACGACCTCGCCCAGGAGCTCGGCGAACTTGGCGGCGTGCTCGGCCTCCTCGTGGGCAGCCTTCTCCCAGTACAGGCCGATCTCGGGATAACCCTCGCGATGAGCAACGCGAGCCATGGCCAGGTACATACCGACCTCGGAGCACTCGCCCTCAAAGTTGGCGCGCAGGTCGGCAACGATGTCCTCGGAGACGCCCTCCATCTTGGCGACGCCCACGACGTGCTCGGCAGCCCACTCGAGCTGACCCTCCTCCTGCTTCAGGAAGCGAGAGCCGGGAACGCCGCACTGGGGGCACTTGAAATCCTCGGGCAGCTGGTCGCCGTCGAACTCTTCCACATAACCGCAAACGGGGCAAACAAACTTCATGATTCGATCCTTTCGATCGATGGCGATGGTGCGCTCGTCCGGTCCCGTAAAGGCCCTCTCCGGACGTGCGTCTTGACGAGTTCTATTATCCATAAATGAGACCGAATGTGAAGCCTATTAGGAATGATTTTTAATAAAACAATTTTGGGCATGTGAAGATGTTGATTGATTAACGATTGCTAGACCTCGTGCGACCTCCGATGAGTACAATCGGTCGAGCAAATGTTGACCTATCAACAAATGAAGGAGTTTCCTTTATGCATCTAGCCCGTCGTGCCTGGTGCCGAACATATCAGACGGTTTTTCGCATCGCATTGCCGATTCTGCCCTATACCGAGCCACGCATCCTGGAGCACGCTGAGGATGTGCCCGCGGTGCTTCAAAAGCGCTCAATCCAGAAGGTCCTTATCGTGACAGACCCCGGTATTGCACGTTTGGGGCTCATGGCACCGCTCGAGTGCGCGCTCGCGTCCAAGGGAATCGGCGTTACGGTCTATGCCGAAACGTGTGCGAACCCCACGGTCTCGAATGTGGAGGAAGCGGCGGCGCTGTATCGCGAGAACGGCTGCCGGGCCATTATCGGCTTTGGTGGCGGTTCGGCCATGGACTGCGCCAAGGGTGTGGGGGCGCGCATTGCGCAGCCAAACAAGCCCATCAACAAGATGCGCGGCCTGTTGCGAGTCCACCGTCTTCTGCCGCTGCTTATCGCGGTTCCCACTACCGCCGGTACGGGAAGCGAGGTCACGCTCGCGGCGGTTATCACCGATGACCGGACACACTACAAGTACCCCATTAACGACTTTGTGCTCATCCCGCGCTTTGCGGTGCACGACCCCGAGTTTACGCGCGGGTTGCCAGCGTCCATTACGGGGCAGACGGGTATGGATGCCCTGACGCATGCTGTCGAGGCCTTTATCGGCCGCAGCACCACGCCCTACACGCGCAAGATGGCGCGTCAAGCGGTCCAGCTCATCCACGACAATTTGCTCGAGGCCTATAAGCATGGCGACAACATGCAGGCACGCCGCAATATGCTATCGGCGGCGTATAAGGCGGGTGTTGCCTTTACGCGCTCCTATGTTGGATACGTTCATGCCATCGCACACAGCTTGGGCGGGCGTTACGGGATTCTGCACGGTTTGGCCAACGCGATCATCCTGCCGCACATGCTTCGCGCCTATGGCGAAGCTGCTGCTCCTAAGCTCGCCGATCTTGCCCGCATGGCCGGTATCGCGCCAGCTAACGCGCAGGACAGCTTGGCGGCTGAGGCCTTTATCGATTGGGTCGACCGCATGAACGCCGCCTTGGGCATTCCCAAATATGTAGCGGGTATTCGCCGCTCCGACATTCCCGAAATGGCGGCGCATGCCGATGCCGAGGCCAATCCGCTATACCCCGTTCCACTTTTGATGGACCGTTTGGAGCTCGAGCATATGTACGAAGTTGTTGCAGGTGGTATGTTTGAGGACGAGAACTAGGAGGTTGCCATGAACACCGAGGAAATCGCGCGCATCGTCGGCGATCAGCGCACCTACTTTAAGACGCACGCTACGTTTGATGTCGATGCTCGCCGCCGCGCACTGGTGCGCCTGCGCGATGCGGTTCGTGCGCACGAGGGCGATATTGCCCATGCGCTCAAGACCGATTTGGGAAAGTCGCATGACGAGGCATATATGTGCGAGATCGGCACCTCGCTTTCCGAGATTCGTCATCAGATTGCGCATGTGGCCCGATGGAGCCGCCCGCGCCTGCGCCCCTGCGACCTCGCCAATGCCATTAGTGTGTGCAAGACGCAAGCCGTGCCCTATGGCGTCACGCTCATCATGGCGCCCTGGAACTATCCGTTTTTGCTGACGCTCGAGCCGCTCGCTGGCGCCCTTGCCGCAGGCAATACCGTGGTCATCAAGCCGAGCGCCTATGCTCCGGCATCGAGCGCGGTGCTCAAGCAAATCTGTGAAGAGGCATTCGATCCGCGCCTGGTGACGGTCGTCGAAGGCGGACGTGCCGAGAATGAGGCACTGCTCGATGAATGTTGGGACAAAATCTTCTTTACCGGTAGTGTTCCGGTCGGCAAGCTCGTCATGGAGCGCGCGAGCAAAAACCTCACGCCCGTGACGCTTGAGCTGGGCGGCAAGAGCCCCTGCATCGTTGATGCGACGGCAAACTTGAAGGTCGCGGCACGGCGTATCGCCTTTGGTAAATGGCTCAACGTAGGGCAGACCTGCGTGGCGCCCGACTACCTGCTGGTCGATGCGCGCGTGCACGATGAGCTGTTGGGCCTCATCAAGGAGGAGGTCCGTCGCATGTTTGGCGAGCACCCGCTCGATAATGAGAATTACGGCCATATCGTCAACGCCAAGCATTTTGCGCGCGTGCGAGGGCTGATCGATTCCGATAAGGTTGTGCTGGGAGGCACGGCGCGCGAGTCGTCGCTCAAGATTGAGCCGACGATCCTAGACGGCGTGGCGCTTGAGGACGCCGTAATGCAGGAGGAGATTTTCGGCCCTATCTTGCCGGTGCTGACGTTCGAGAGCCTGGATGAGGCCGAGGCGTTCATCTTGAATCGCCAGACGCCGCTGGCCCTGTATATCTTTAGTCAGGACCGCGCGGTTCAGCAGCGCTTTGTGCGCTACGTACCCTTTGGCGGCGGCTGCGTTAACGACACGATCATGCACTTGGCTACGAGCCATATGGGCTTTGGCGGCATGGGTGCGAGCGGTATGGGGCAGTACCATGGCCGCGAGAGCTTCGATACGTTTAGTCACAAGAAGAGCATCGTGAACAAGGCAACCTGGCTCGACGTGCCGTTTCGGTATGCGCCCTACGCAAGCTGGAAACACAAATTCGTGCGCATGTTTGTACACTAGAAAAGAGCGCGGGTAATACGAACAAGTGTTCCTATTACCCGCATTTTGCGTTAGACTACTGCTATGGAGCACGGATGGGCCAACTCCCTTTAGAAGGGAATTGGTATGAACGTAAGCGATGTTATTTCGTTATTGGCGTTGTTGATCGCGGCTATCGAACTCGGCCTGTTTATCGGCCGAATGAAATAGCCGCCCCCGCGTAAGCGAAGACGGCCACTTCTCACGATGAAAACGTGTATCGGAGTTGGCAAGACCCGCTGCCACGGGTGCCATCCGTGTTCCTATCTTATCTGCAAGCGTCCCGTCGCGCAAGCGTTGCGGCAAGCGATTGAAAGATGCGGACGAGATGAATTTGTGTCCGCACGGGCCCGTAGACTTCTCAATAAGGTTAAACGCTGGGTATTCCGGCCGGTAGAGGAGTTGCCATGTACGAGCCTTCACGTGTTCTTTTGTCGTTTCATATTGCAGGATTTCAGTATGCCGATGGCGCCTTGGTCTTGGACGATCTTAAAGCGGGCGATAAACTGACGCTGTGCGCCGAGCGCGATAATCCCCATGATCCCGAGGCGGTTGCGATCTACTGTGGCAACACCAAGCTTGGCTATGTTCCGGGAAACGAGGTCGGCCCGCTGTCCTTGATGATGTATTACGGCCATGAGGACGTATTTGAGGCTCGCGTGCAACAGGTTGCTCCCGAGCGCAGCCCGTGGCATCAGGTGCGTGTTGGACTCTACGTGGTGGATGCTCGCTAATCGGTTAGGGAGACTGCCATGTTTGATGGCGATGATCTGTTTGATCTGATGGATGACCCGTTTGAGTGGGATATGCTGCTCGACGATGATGAGCTGGAGCAGGACCGTAAGAAACGGCAAGAAAAGAACGCCCAGGGCAAAGGTGCGAATAAAAAAGACAAACGCCGCCGCGGACTGTTCGGTGGGCTCTTTGGATAACCGCCGCATCGCTGCGTCTGTATACTTAGCACGAGTTGAACACGTTACGAAATGAGGACACAGACGATGATGTGGTTTACCGCCGACCTGCACCTAGGCGATACGAATATCTTGCACGACATGGACCGGCCGTTTGGCTCGGTCGAGGAGATGAACCGCAAGGTCATCGATGCCATCAATGAGTGCGTGGCTGCGGACGATCGCCTCTATATCCTAGGTGACTTTACCTATCGTTTGCCCCTGGCGGAGGCGGTGCGCCTGCGCGATCGTATCGAATGCAAGAATGTGACGCTCATCCGTGGTAACCATGACGGCGATTGGGAAGATCCCGACGTGCCGCAAATTTGGGAAGACGTGCGTGATTATCTGGAGATTGCCCCCGGCTATGCCAAGGGCCATCGTCTGGTTATGAGCCACTACCCCATGCTCAGCTGGAACGGCAAGGCGCGCGGCGCCATCATGCTACACGGGCATATCCACAGCAGGGGAGACCGCACCAACGCGCGCAATCGTGATCGCGAGCGCCCAGTCCTTCGCTACGACGTTGGCCTCGATGCCAACAGCTACAAGCCCGTTAGCCGCGACCAGATCCTGGGCTTCTTTGGACTGTAGCCCTCAAACCACCACAAAGGGGACAGGCACCTTTGTGGTGGTCCTTGCATAGATTGGAGTCGCTATGAAGCAATTGCTCATTCGTGCCGACGATATCGGTTATTCGTATGCCGTTAACCTGGGGATTGCCCGCAGTATCAATGAGGGCTTGGTGCGCTCGGCGGGACTTATGCCCAATATGCCCGAGGCCGAGCGTGGCTGGTCGCTCGTGGCGGATGTCGGCATTGCGGTGGGCCAGCATACCAACGTGTGTCTGGGCAAGCCTTGTGCCGCCCCGGAGCTCATTCCGAGCATGCTCAGCGAGAACGGTGAGTTCCATAGCAGCCGTACCTTCCGCGAGCATTTTAAGCGCGGCGAGGAGTTGATAGACTTCGACGAGGCCTGCATCGAGATCCGCGCGCAGCATGACCGCTTTGTCGAGATCGTGGGCCGCGAACCCGATTACTTTGAGGCCCATGCCGTCATGAGCAAAAACCTTAACCGAGCGATCTCGGCGGTTGCTCAGGAGCTGGGCCTTAAGGAGCAAAAGGCAAGCTTCGACCCCACGGCGGTTGTGCGTTGCGGTGCCACCGACCTGCGCATGGTGATGCATTCGATGGAGCCGGGCTACGAACCCAAGGACTCGATTATGCAGACGGTTCGCGAGATGGAGGACGGCGAGACGGTCGTCTTTGTGTGCCATCCAGGCTATCTCGATCGTTTTATCCTGGAGAACAGCTCGCTTACGACTGACCGCACCAAGGAGGTCGATGCGCTGATCGACCCCGAGCTTCGCGCTTGGCTTGAATCTCAACCTGATCTTCGCCTTATCGACTACCGCGATCTGTAAGGACCCAAACCACCACAAAGGGGACAGGCACCTTTGTGGTGGTTCTGGCGCCGTTGCCTTTATGGCGGCGGCGCCTTTTTTGTCCGCGTGGCGCGGTAGAGTGTAGGCGGTTGAAATTTGCGTCCATCGAGGAGCTGCCATGAACGAGATTAAGTGCCCGCGTTGCGGCGAAGTATTTAAGGTCGACGCGTCCGGCTATGCGGATATCGTCAAGCAGGTGCGCGACGCCGAGTTTTCGCGCGACCTGGATGAGCGTGTGAAGGCAGTCCAGCGCGAGGGCGAGCAGGCGCTGGAGCTTGAACGCTCGCGTTCGTCGGCTGCCTTGCAAAGGGCAGAGTCTCAGCGCAACGCTCAACTTGTCGAGCAGAAGAACGCTGCAGCTCAACAGCTGGCACAAGAGGTTGCCAAGCGCGACGCTGAGCTTGCCGAGCTGCGCGCCAAGCTCGAGGGAGCTGCCGCGGAGCGCGAGAGCGCAAGCCAGCGCGCGGCGGTTGAAGCCCGCGCCGACGCTCAGAAGGAGAATGCCGAGCTCCAGCGCGAAATCGACAACTTGCGCGCGCAGCTTGGACGCAAGGATGACGAAGCCAAGCTCGCCGAATCGGCGGTGCGCAATGCTGCTCAAAACGATTTAGCTGCACGTGATGCCCAGATTGCCGAGCTGCAGGCAAGGCTTGCCGCGGCGGACAAGGCCCAGGAGATGGCGCTCGCCGCTGCCGCTGCCGAGTCCCAGCGCGAGCTTGATGCCGCTCGCGGCGAGGCCGAGCGCGCGCTTGCTGACTACCGCGCAAAGGTACAAGAGAAGTTTTCCGCCGCAAAGACTCAGTCCGAGCAGGAGGCCGAGGGCCTGCGCGCCCAGCTGCGCGAGCAGGAGCTGACGGCCAAAATGAACCTGTCAGAAGCGGTCGCCGCGGCGGAGCGTGAGCGTGATGAGGCCCGCGCAAAACTCACGAGTGAGCTGGCGGTGCGCGATTCGCGTGAGGAACAGGCCAGAGCGGCACACGAGCTCGAGCTTGCGCAGGCCAAGCGCGCGAGCGATGAGCTGATTCGCTACAAGGACGAAGAGATTGAGCGTCTTAAGGACATGAAGGTACGCCTGTCCACCAAGATGGTGGGCGAGTCGCTCGAGCAGCACTGCGAGACTGAGTTCAATCGTTTGCGTATGACCGCGTTTCCTAATGCGTACTTCGAGAAAGACAACGATGCGTCCGAGGGCACCAAGGGCGACTTTATCTTCCGCGAGTGCGACGCGAGCGGCAACGAGATCATCTCGATTATGTTCGAGATGAAAAATGAGAACGACGAGACTGCAACCAAACACAAAAACGAGGACTTCTTTAAGAAACTCGATCACGATCGTCGCCAGAAAGGCTGTGAGTACGCGGTGCTCTGCACGCTGCTCGAGCCCGAGAGCGAGCTTTACAACGCGGGAATCGTGGACGTGAGCTATCGCTACAAGAAGATGTACGTGATCCGTCCGCAGTTTTTTATTCCCATGATTACGCTGCTGCGCAACGCCGCCATGGGTTCATTGCGCTATAAACAGGAGCTAGCGGAGTACAAGCAGCAGAACATTGACGTCACGAACTTCGAAGCCAAGATGGAGAAGTTCAAGGATGGCTTCTCGCGCAACTACAACCTGGCGAGCAAGCAATTCGAATCGGCGATCAAGGAAATCGATGCCGCCATTAAGCAGCTCGAGAAGACCAAGGACGATTTGCGCCGTAGCACCGAGAACCTGCGCCTAGCCCACAACAAGGCCGATGAACTTACCATTCGCAAGCTCACGTGGGGCAACAAGACCATGAAGGCGGCATTTGACGAAGCGCGCGAGGCCGCACCAGAGACAAGCGATGAGCCCGCCGAGGCGGATTCGTATGAGGTCGAGGATGCCGAGT
>DBFBKG010000162.1:0-2874 GCA_048203815.1 Collinsella sp.
GCGCACGATTCGCATGGAGTAACCCACAACGATGCTGCTTACGCAAACGACAACGCCCGAGGACGTCAAGGCTCTCGACCGCGCCGAGCTTCCGCTGCTCTGCGGCGAGATTCGCCACGCCATCCTCGAAAGCTCCGCCGCCGTCGGCGGGCACGTTGCCCCCAACTTGGGCGTCGTTGAGCTCACGGTCGCGCTCCATCGCGTGTTTAACTCCCCCACCGACAAAATTGTCTTTGACGTGTCGCACCAGACCTACGCCCACAAGGCGCTGACCGGGCGCGCGTACACCTATATCAATCCGGAGCGTTATGGTGAGGCTTCTGGCTTTGCCAATCCCAACGAGTCCGAGCACGACCTGTTCGCCATGGGCCATACCTCCACGTCGGTGAGCCTGGGCTGCGGCCTTGCCCACGCGCGTGACCTGGCGGGCGACACGTATAACGTCATCACCATCATTGGCGACGGCTCGCTTTCGGGCGGCCTGGCGTTTGAGGGCTTTAACAATGCCGCCGAACTCGATAGCAACCTGATCATCATCGTCAACGATAACGACCAGTCCATTGCCGAGAACCACGGTGGCCTGTATCGCAATCTGGCCGAGCTGCGCGCCAGCAACGGCGCCTGTGAGCGCAACATTTTCCGCGCGATGGGGCTCGATTACCGCTATCTGGACGCCGGTAACGATGTGTTGGCCCTCGTCGACGCGCTGCAGGAGCTGCGCGACATCGACCACCCCATCGTGCTGCACGTCTCCACTGCCAAGGGCAAGGGCTTTGAGCCAGCCCAAAACGACCCCGAGCGCTGGCATCACGTAGGCCCCTTTGACATGGCGACCGGCCGCAAGCTCTGCCCGGGCCATCCGAGCGAGCCTGCGCCGCGCACCTATGCCGACATTACGGGCGAGGCGCTCAGCGCCGCCATCGAGCGCGATCCGCAGGTCGTGGGCATCACGGCCGCCACGCCCTACATCATGGGCTTTACACCCGAGCTTCGCGCTGCCGCCGGCAAGCAGTTTGTCGACGTGGGCATTGCCGAGGAGCACGCCGTGACCTTTGCCACCGCGCTTGCGCGCTCGGGCGCCAAACCAGTCTTTGGTGTGTACGGCACGTTTTTGCAGCGCGCCTACGACGAGCTGTGGCACGACCTGTGCCTCAACGACGCCCCTGCAACCATCCTGGTGTTTGGTGCGTCAATCTTTGGCACCACGTCCGAGACGCACCTCTCGTTCTTTGATATTTCCATGCTGGGCGGTCTTCCCAACATGCACTACCTAGCGCCGGCCTGCATGGAGGAATACCTGTCCATGCTGAGCTGGTCGCTCGACCATCGCGAGCATCCCGTGGCGATCCGTGTACCGGGCATCGGCCTGGTAAGCCGCCCCGATTTGGCGCCCGCTGAGGACACCGACTACAGCGCCGTTCGCTACAACGTGGTGCGTCAGGGTCACGACGTTGCCGTGCTCGCGCTCGGCGATTTCTTTGAGCTGGGCGAGCGCGTGGCAAACCGCTTGGCTGCCGAGTACGGTATCGAGGCCACGCTCGTCAATCCGCGCTTCGCAGCCGAGCTTGACCGCGAGTTCCTCGACAGCCTTGCCGCCGAGCATCGCGTCGTCGTCACCCTCGAGGACGGCATCTTGGACGGCGGCTGGGGCGAGCGCGTGGCATGTTATCTGGCATGCACGCAGTTGCGCACGCGCACCTTCGGCATCGCCAAGGGCTTCCCCGACCGCTACGACCCCAACGAACTGCTCGCGCAGAATGGCATGACGGTCGAGAACATGGCCGCCGAAGCCGTGAGACTACTCAACGAGTAAGAAAACCTCCGCAAGGGAAGCATCCCTGCGGAGGTTTTTATTTTCGCGACGCGATTATCTCAATCTGTAACATCTAGGGCCCGAATTCCCGTCTAACTGTTACAGATTGAGACATTCGAATTCTCCTGAAGAGAAAATCTCAATCTGTAACAGCTACTCGGCAAAAAAGGCTGCAGATGTTACAGATTGAGACAGAACAGTAAGGCATGCCGCCGCATCGGCCAGAACCACCACAAAGGTGCCTGTCCCTTTTTGGTAGACACAATAACCCATAAGGTAAGTATGTTTCTGAGTTATTTCGTGTTGACCCATTTGAGCGCGATGGGGTATAACTCTACTCAACCGCTAGGGATTTTATTGAGAAAGGTGTTCTACCATGAGCAAGAACCTCTCCCAGCAGGTCGTTCTCGACCGCCGCGGCTTTGTCGCCGCTACCTTCGCAACCGTCGCCGGCCTTGGTCTTGCCGGCTGCTCCGACACCAGCGCCGAGGCCGACAAGGGTTCCGCCGCCGGTTCCTCCAAGAGCTCCGAGGATACCGAAGTTTCCGCCACGCTCGACGCTAAGGCATTCGACAAGCTCGTCGACAACGGCCCCAAGGCCGATGACGACGCCATCGCTGCCAGCACCTGGGCCACGGCCGTTAAGGACGCCGGCGTCTTTAAGATCGGTGGCGTTCAGACCTCCACGCTCTTCTCCCTCCTCAACGAGAAAGACGGTCAGACCCGCGGCTTTGATGCCGGTATCGCACAGCTCCTGTCCAACTACATTCTGGGCGAGAACAAGGTCGAGATCACCCAGGTAACCTCGGACACGCGTGAGTCCGTCCTGCAGAACGGCCAGGTCGACGCTGTCTTTGCCACCTACACCATCACTGACGAGCGCAAGAAGCTCGTCTCCTTTGCCGGCCCCTACTACTACACGCAGCAGGCCATCCTGGTGCTCGCCGATAACGACGACATCAAGAGCGTCGACGACTTGGCCGACAAGAACGTCGCTGTCCAGTCCGGCTCCAACGGCCCCGCTATCCTGGAGGAGTTCGCCCCCAAGGCCAGCCAGCAGG
>DBFBKG010000163.1:0-27297 GCA_048203815.1 Collinsella sp.
AGCGCCTCGCGCACAACTTCGGTCATATCCCCGATACGCAGCGTTACCAAAACGGCGCGCGAGGCCCCCGCCCCACGCGCCGCGCGAATCACTGTATCGAGTATGCCGTTGACAATGCCAACCTCGTGCATACCGATTTACTCCTCGTCGTCCTCGTCGTCCGAGAACAGGTCCAGACGACTCACGAACAAGCCCTCCTTGCCCTCGCGCGCGGTAATGACCACACGGGCGATGGCAAGCGAAATCTCGTAGAGCGAGAGCAGGGCGCCATACATGAGGCCCAGCGTAACGGGCGAGCCGTCGGGCGTGATCACAGCCGAGCCCACAAGCAGGCCAACGTATACGTAACGCCAGGCACTGCGGAAGGCCGCGTAGGACACGATATGGAAGACGGACAGGTAAAAGATGATGAGCGGCAGCTCAAACGCCACACCAAAGCCGATCATAAAGAGCAGCTCCATGTTGACGTAGTTCTCCAGATCGGGCAGCGCCGTGGCGACGGCCGAAGTCTCGCCGATGAGCCACTCAAAGCCCGCAGGAATGATGATGAAATAGCAGAAAATGGCGCCCAGGAAGAACAGCACCGTCGAGGCGAGCACCGTGGGCACGACCCACTTGCGCTCGTTGGGGCGAAGCGCCGGCAGGAAAAACGCCAGAATCTGCCAGATAATCATGGGTGTGCACATGACCACGGCCATCTTGATGGCCAGCGAGAAGCGCAGGCCAAATCCGCCGAGCGTGGTGGTGATGTAGAACTTACCGTCCGGTACAAAGGAGCGGATGGGGTCTTCCAGAATGTCGAGCACCACGGGCGTGGCGAAATACAGCACGATAGCGGCGGCAAACACCGAGACGACCACGATGGTCAGGCGGCGACGGAGTTCCCCCAGGTGATCGAAGAGCGGCATACGCGCAGGTCCGATAGGCATTACTCGTCGCCTCCCTTCGGGGCGTCGGCGGCAGCGGCGTCGTCCTCGGCCTCGAGCTCGCGAGCGAGCTGGTCGACGACGGCTTTGCGCTTGCGGGGGCGACGGGCATAGAGGTCGGCCGTCGTGGGCTCTGCCGGCTCGGGCTCGGACTCCGGCTCTGCAGCAGGCTCGGGCTCGACGACAGGCTCGGCGGCAGCGGCAGGCTCGGCGCTCTCGGCCTCGGACTCCTCAGCAGCACCCTCGCCCTCGGCGGCAGCCTCGCTCGCGGCCTTCTCGGCAGCAAGACGGGCGCGACGCTCGGCAAAGGTCTCCTTCTTGGCGGGCGCTGCCGTCTCGGCGGCATCCTCGTCCGCATCGGAATCGTCGTCGGTCGCAGCAGCCTTCTTGGGCTTGACCGGGGCCGATGCGGCCTCGCTCACCGGATCGATAATCTCGGACTGAACAACGGCCGTCATCTTTTCCTGCGTCTCGCGGAACTGACGGATGGCACGGCCGATCGTGCGGCCCATCTGTGGGAGCTTATCCGGGCCAAACAGCAAAAAGCCGAAGACCACGATGATCGCGAGCTCACCCTCTCCAATACCAAACACACATACCTCCAAGGCTCGATGTGAGTCGAGCCCGCACCGCGCCATTCGGCCGGAACTCGTCTATTCATTCGGTCAAGTATAGCGCCCGGACGCCAAAACGTCCGAGCGCATCACAAACATATGCCAAACGGCACGCCCTTTTGGGGGCAAAGATTATGCAGCGGTGATCGAAATCTCCTGGTCGACACCCAACAGCTGGACCACGCGCATCACCGGGGGCTGCACATTGGTGCAGCTAAAGCGCTTGCCGTGGTCGACCGCGTGGTGTGCGGCGCCCACGAGCACGCCAATGCCCGTCGAATCGATGTAGCTCACCTGGGCAAAATCGAGCTCAACGGCCTCAGTGGGCTGCTCGAGCGCTAGGTCGATGGCATTGCGCAGGCTATCGGCGTTAGAGATATCGATCTCGCCGGTTACCTTAATGGTGTAGAGCTCTGGCGTGGGGTTGGTGGAAATACCCAAATCCATGTATACGCTCCTTTACGTATCGAAAGTGCGGATAGTACGGGAAGCCGCGCGTTAGGCGCGCTCGGCACGCGCAAGCTCGGCAGCGACGAGCTTGACGGCCAGCACCAGCACATCGAGCGCGGCCTCCAGGTCCTCGACCGTGGGATAGCTCGGTGCGATGCGGATGTTAGTGTCGCGCGGGTCCTTGCCATAGGGCCAGGTAGCACCGGCCGGCGTGAGCTTGACGCCCAGGTCGGCGCAGAGCGCGGCGACCTTCTGGGCCGAGCCCTCGGGACCATCGAAGCTTACAAAGTAGCCGCCGCGGGGGTGCGTCCAGGTGGCGCAACCCGTATCGCCCAAGCCCTCGGTGAGCTTGCGCTCAACGGCCTCAAAGCGCGGGCGCAAAAACTCGGCGTGCTTTTTCATGTGCTCCTTGACCGCCTCGATGGTGGGAAGGAAGCGCACGTGACGCAGCTGGTTGAGCTTATCGGCGCTGATAAGGCCGGCCTTCAGGCGCTTGGAGAACTCCGCGATGACCGCGGGGCTCGCACCGATAAAGCCGATGCCGGCGCCCGGGAAGGTGATCTTGGACGTCGAGGCAAAGGCCACCACGCGGTCCTCGGTGCCCGCCGCGCGAGCGAGGTCAAAGATGTTTGCGAGCTCGTCGGTCTCGTCGTACAGGTCGTGCACGCAGTAGGCGTTGTCCCAGAAGATGCGGAAATCGGGCGCGGCCGTGGGCATCTCGACCAGGCGACGCACGGTGTCCTCGCTAAAGGTGATGCCCGTGGGGTTGGAATACTTGGGCACGCACCAGATACCCTTGATGGAATCGTCGGCGGCAACGAGGCGCTCGATCTCGTCCATGTCGGGGCCATTATCGGTCATCGCGACGGGGACATTCTCGATACCCAGGTCGGCGGTGATGCCAAAGTGACGGTCGTAGCCGGGAACAGGGCACAGGAACTTGACTTTCTTGCCGTCGTGCGCGGCCTCGTAAGCCTCCCAAGGCTCGCTGCCGCACGAACCGCAGCGCCAAAACATGCCGGCGATATCGTGCTCGATCAGAAGGCTCGACGAACCCAGTACGAGCGTCTGCTCGGCAGGGCAACCCAGGAACTCCCCCGCCAGCTTGCGCGCAGAGGGAATGCCCTCAAAGCAACCGTAGTTTGAGCAGTCGACGTTGCCGTCGTGCAGATCGGCATCGGCATTGAGGATATCGAGCATGGGTCGAGAGATGTCCACCTGGGAGGGCGACGGCTTGCCGCGGGCCATGTCGAGCGCCAGGCCCTTGGCCTTGACCTCGGCGACCTCGGCTTTGAGCGCCTCGATGGCGGCATCGAGTTCGGTGGTTTCCATCTTCTGGTAGATCGTCTGCATGGGTGCGACCTTTCGCGAAGCGGGACGTTGCAGTTCGTCTAAGTATAGACCGCCACCGCCGCAACGGCATGAAGCCGTGATAGATTAAGTTCATCGCAATGATTTACGAATCGCCGCGCATGCCGGCGTGGGGCGCCCAAGGAGGCACTATGGAGTACGGATCGTTTCAGGCCGAGGAATTCGGCGACCTGCAGCGCCTGGTCGACGGGCTGTTTTACGACCGCCACGCCATCGACCGCCTGGATCTCATCGTGCAGGCCGAAATCTTGGACCTGGCGCCCGATCTCATGGAAATCGTGAACCTGCTACCGCCCGGCTATTACGACCGCCAGTCACTTTGCGACCAGCTCAACTCCGCCTTGGCCGCCCACGGCTGGGGCGCCGTCTACGGCACCGTGGAATAAACCTCGAGGCCGACGATTTGGCCCGTTTCCCGACCCTGGCGAGGCTTGTTTTAGGGCTTGTGGCCAAAAAAGGGCAAATATGAGTACTGTTACCTTTTTAGTAGCAGCGATTCTTGGTCGAAATCGGCAAAGCTGGACTTGAAACTCCTTAATCACCGTCAGTTAGCGCCGAATTGGAAGTCGATGGTCACTCATTAACGTACAGCTCTTATAACTTTGTTCATTATTTTCCACACCTAAAATGAAACGCCGTTTGTGACAGTACTCACAAACGGCGTTTTTTGACCACGGGGGCATCTGGCAGGGGGCCAGTAGCACCCTGATCCGAGTTTCGAACGCATCCAAACCGGTTCTGGTGTCTGTTTTCGAGCTTTTACTCGTCCTTGGACGCGGGGTGCTTGCAGACCACGCTCATGTAGATCATGCCGAGCACGGCAGCGGTAACCGAACCGGCAAGGATGGCGGCCTTGGCAGCCAGAACCTCAAACTGGGCCGTCGGGAAGGCGAGACCGCTGATGAGAATCGACATGGTAAAGCCGATGCCGCCCAGAATACCCACGCCGGCAATCATGTGCCAGTTGACGTTGCGCGGTAGCTCGCAGGCCTTGAGCTTGACCAAGGCGAACGTCATGCCAAAGATGCCGATCGGCTTGCCCAGCAGCATGCCAAAGTACACGCCGAGCGTCACCGGGTCGGTGAGCAGCGTGCTCATGTCCACGCCCACTAGGCGAACCTGTGCGTTCACGAACGCAAAGATCGGCAGAATCACAAAGTTGACCGGCGTGGAGATCAGACGCTCCATGCGGATGAGCGGCGGGGTCACGCGGTGCATGACGCGCTCGACCCTGGTGGTCGAGACGGTAAAGTCATGCTGGCCCAAGATGTGCGCCTCGTCGTCGTAGCGGTCATCGAGCAGCGGCAGGCACTCGCCCAACCAATCGGTGAGGCTATCGAGCTTGACGCCGCACTTGGCCGGAATGGTAAAGGCCAGGATGACGCCGGCGAGCGTGGCATGTACACCGCTCTTGAACATGCAGAACCACAACAGCAGGCCCAGTACCGAATACGGGGCGAGGCGGTAATGCTGCGTCTTGTTGAGCCACACGAGCGCGCAGGTCACGAGCGCGGCGGCACCCAGCCAAAACGGATTGGGGCTCTGACCGTAGAAGATGGCGATGGCGGCGATGGAGATGAGGTCATCGGCGATGGCGAGCGTCGAGAAGAACACGCGCACGCCGTTGGGCACGCGATTGCCCAAAAGCGACAGCACGCCCAGCGCAAAGGCAATATCGGTTGCCATGGGGATGGCCCAACCGTTGCGGGCGCCGGCATGGTTAAAGATCAGGTAGATGCAGGCAGGAACGACGACGCCGCCCACGGCCGCCAGCATGGGAAGCATGGCCTGACGCGGATTCTTGAGCTCGCCGACCGTCATCTCGTACTTAAGCTCAATGCCCACCAACAAAAAGAAAATCGCCATGAGAAAGTCGTTGACGAAAAGCTCAACGGTAAGACCGGCCGTAAGGTTGCCCAGACCCACATACAGCGGGGTCTCCAAAAAGTGATGGATGGCCTCGTAGGCATCGGTATTGGCGCAAATGACGGCGGCGATGGCGGCGATGACCATAACCGCGGCGGAAATCGTGCCGTTCTCGGCGATGCGCTCCCAAATGTCGTGGCGTTCAAAGCGCTTGCGCTCACGGACGTTGAACAGCTGCTCGGTTGCTGCCATGGGCGGCTCCTTTCACGGGAAAGCTCCCGTCTTAAAAAAGCACGGCCCGCCCAAGTGGCGGCGCCGCGCTCTAACGTATTACGCTTGCATCTAGCCTACCCTGCACGACAAGCACGCAGGCGTGGCCGAAAAGCGGAACCACAGGTTGAACATTATTTGCTCAACGGCACGGGCACGCCTGTCCAAGAGACGACGCGGCGCATGCACAAAAAACGACCGGAGCGCGGGGCGTCCGCGATCCGGTCGTGGCGTTCGGTCAACTAAACCTAGCAGGCGGCCATGATGGGGGCAGCGACCTGCTTCTTACGGGAGAGGACGCCCGGCATCCAGACGCCGTCGTGCTCGTCGGCAATGCCCAGGCCCTTCTGAGCAGCCTCGGTCTCGCCCTCGAGCAGGACCTGCGAGCCCTCCTCCATGATGTCGGTGATGCACAGGACAATGCCGTCAGCACCCTTCTCGGCGGCGTAGGCGCGCATGGCCTCGCGGATCTCGTCAATCATGCCGAGCGCGCGGCTCTTGTCGACAGTCTCGTACTGGCCGATGAGCAGCTTCTTGCCGGCGGGCTCGAACATCTTGATGTCGTTGCCGACCATCTCGGCTGCGGTAAAGGAGCCGGACGGACGGGTGAGGAAGACCTCCATGCCAAACTTGACCGGGTCGACGCCCACCTGCTCGCCGAGCTTGGCGGCGACGGCGCGGTCGACATCGGTGGTGGTGGGGCTCTTGAGCATAAGCGTGTCGGTCATCATGGCCGAGAGCAGCAGCTTGGCCTGGACGTCGGAAAGCTCAACGCCGAGCACGCCGGCGAGCTTGGTGACGATGGTGCAGCTGGAACCCCAGGGCAGGCAGATGTAGTGCAGCGGGCCGGCGGTCTCGAAGTCGCCGATGCGGTGATGATCGACAACGCCAAAGACCGTGGCGTCCTTAAGGCCGGCGACGGACTGGGCAGACTCGTTGTGGTCGGTGAGGACGACGAGCTGACCGGCCTCGACGGACTCGATCACGCGGGGCTCGGCGATGCCGGCGTCGGCGAGCAGCTTGGCGGACTCTGCCGGAAGCTGACCCAGGGCGCAGGCCTCGTAGGTGTTGCCGGCATACTCAACCTGGTTGAGCAGCTGGGACAGGACGACGGCGCTCATGATGGCGTCGTTATCGGGGTTCTGGTGACCAAAGACAAGAACGTTTGCCATGGATATCCTCCACTTGATATGTGTACTTGGACGTAGCTATGGTAGCACGCTGGCGCCGAACCTTATGAGACGCAAGGGCCGCGGCGCAATTTGGGGCGAGCCTGGGGGCGAAGTCTGCCCCCTTGTACCACCGCCCTCCTGCACCGACTATTTACCGGCGGCGCGCAGGGCTACGTAGGCGGCACCGATGATGCCGGCGTCGTTTCCGAGCGAAGCGACCTTAATGGGCGTCTCGTGCGAGGCAGAGAGCGCGTACTGCTTAAAGTGCTCGCGAACCTTGTCGAGATAAACATCGGCCGAAGCGGACGCGCCGCCACCGATCAGGAACATCTCGGGGTCGACCACGTTGGCGATAAGCGCCAGGGCGCGGCCAAGGTAGTCGGCCATGGTGTCGGCTGCGGCCAGCGCGAGCTTGTCGCCCTCGCGGCAGGCCTGGAACACGTCCTTGGAATCGGAGGGGCCGGTGAGCTCGATGGGCTCGACGCCCGCCTTCTTGCACTCGGCAAGGTAGTTGCTCACCACGCCGGTGGCGCTGGAATACTGCTCCAGATGGCCATGGCCGCCACAGCCGCAGGTGCGCTCCTCGGCCGGGTTCAGGCACATGTGGCCAATCTCGCCGCCGGCGCCCACAACGCCCGATACCACGTCGCCGTTAACGATAACGCCGCCGCCCACGCCGGTACCGATGGTGACCATCACCACGTTCTGCACGCCCTTGGCAGAACCGAGCCAGGCCTCGCCCATGGCAGCGGCGTTGGCATCGTTCTCATACTTAACGACCGCGTCGGGGCAGTGCTTCTGAATGGCGATCCTCAGCTCGGGCAGGTTAATGGCAATGTTGGCCTTGACCTTGGCATCGCCCGACGCCGGGATGGGGCACGGAACGGCCAGGCCAATGCCCGCCACAAAGGCACGCGGAATCTGGGCCTTGGCGACCACCTGGTCGATAGCCTCGGTCACCGCGGCAAAGCCCGCAGCGTCAACGATGGGAGGCGTGGGCACGCTGGCCTTGGCAAGCAGGTTGCCGTCCTCGTCGAACAGGCCCTCCTTAACCGAAGTGCCGCCGACGTCGATGCCGATGTAGTACTGCTTAGGTTCCATGGGAGCCCACCTTTCTCGTTTAAACATTGCCTGTATGGTACCGCTCCCAAGGCAAAAACCTACCAAAAAGGGACAGGTTTATTTTGGCAGGTTTTATCTGGGGAAACGCAAATGGCTGCCCAACAGGCCGCGCAAGACCATCCCCAAAAATAAAGGCGCCGGGAGGCGGAGGCTCCCGGCGCCCGTCAAAGGGACTATGTTGTCTATTGGACCTCACGGTCCGTCGCGGCGATAACGCCGATTAGGCCTTAAGTGCCTGCAACTGCTTGTGAATCTCGATGAGCTCCGTCGCCATGACGCGCATGGTCTCGGTGCCAGCCATCTGGTCCTCGGCATGCAGCAAAATCAACGGGGCCTCGCCGTTACGCTCGCCGTTGGCCTCCTTCTTCAGAAGCCCCATGTGAACATCGTGGCCACCGTTATAGGCCTCATCGCCCTGCTTGATAAGCTCCTCGGCGGCGTCAAAATCGCCCTCCTTGGCCTTTTGCACGGCATTGATGTACATGCTCTTGGCGGTACCGACGTAGCTGATGATCTCGAAGCAGGTCATCTGCAGTTCGTTCATATCCTCCATGCGGAGCACCTAGCCCATCACGCTGACGCAGTGGTCGATGATGCCGGCAGCATTCATGCGGCCGTAGTCGACCATGTTGATGACTTCGACCGGAAAACGACCGGCGGCTTCCTTCTCAAAATCGCCCTTGGTGTAGCCGATCTGCGGGCCAAGCAGCAACATGTCGCACTCGTCCAGGTGATCGTGGGCCTCGTTCATGGGACGAGCCTCGACCTCGATATCCAGACCACGGTTTGCAACCTCGGCCTGCATCTTCTGGACCAGCAGGCTCGTGGACATACCGGCATTGCAGCAGAGCATGATCTTCTTCATGGTTTCCTCCTTATAACTGCGCGGCGCGCAGACGACAACTGGTTGTATTCCTTGCGGCTATTGTGCCCACCCCCCCCCTGCATCTTTACACAAGGGAGAGAGCCGCGGGCACCGGCACCGCGTACCGGCGCCCGCAAAGGTAAAAGGGACGAACGTTAGGCGTTCTACTCGGCGAGAGCCTCCTGCTTGGCGATCGCCTTCTCGGAAATCTTCATAAAGGGCAGGTAGACAGCCATGCCAATGACAAGCTCGATAGCCTGCCACGCGCCGGCGCGCCAGTCAAAGCCCGTAGCGAGCAGGGCATTGATGACGGGAGGCATGGTCCAGGGCACCTGGGCGATGCAGGGGCTGATGATGCCTGCGCAGGTAAGGCCATAGGTGATGCCGATGAACAGGTCGGGAAGAAGGACGAACGGAATCATGAGTGGCAGGTTGTACACGATGGGGTAACCGTAGATAACCGGCTCGTTGATGTTGAACAGACCAGGCAGGATAGCCATCTTGGAAACGGTCTCGGAAGCCTTGTTCTTGGAGAACAGGAGCGTGTCGAGCAGAAGCATGAGGGTGCAGCCCGAGCCGCCGATGAGGGCGAAGCTGTTAACGATCTGCATGTTCATGTAGTGATCGGGCTGGATGGTGCCACCGGCGGCAAAGGTAGCCATGTTGTCGACGATGAGCATGGTCAGGATCGGCTCGACGGTAGCGCCAGAGATGGTGGACTGGTGAATACCGACGCAGAACAGCAGGTTGGCAAGGGTGTAGATGAGGATAACAGCCCACGGACCGGCATTCATGATGTTCTTGAGCGGGTTGGAGATGCACGTGGAGATGATGGTACACAGATCGGTGCCGGCGCACACGGCGAGCAGAGCTGCGGCAAGAGCGAAGATTGCGAGGTTGAGCAGCATCGGGATCATGACGTTGAAGGAGTTGGAGACCGCGGGGGGCACGCCCTCGCCCAGCTTAACCTTGAGCTTCTCGACGCCAGAAATCTTGATGAAGAGCGAGACGGAAAGCAGGGCGATGATAATAGCCGAGAACAGACCGTTGGTGCCGGTGTTGGCAGTCGAAAGGGCGCCCGTGACCTCGGCGGAGGTGATCTTGTCGGTGAGCAGCGGGCTCGTGGCGGCAAGCGTGGCGGTGACCTGCTGCGGCATCATGATGACAAAAGCAGAGATGGCGACGACCACGCAAGCGAGCGGGTTATCGAAACGCTTGTTCTTAGCGAGGCTGTAGCCAATCAATCCGGCCAGGATAATGGCAGAGACGTTGAGGGTGCCCAGCGTAATTGCCGAACCCCACGTCTGAAGGTTGGCAAGGCCCGCCGCATCGAGCGGGAACAGGGGGAACACGACGTTGTTAATAAGAACCGCGATACCCGCAAGGATATAGAGCGGCGTGATGGTCGCGAAGGCGTCACGCAGGGAACGCAGGTGAACCTGGTTTCCCACCTTCGCAGAGACCTCGGCAAACTTGTCGAGGAAGCTCTTTCCGTTGTCACTGGCCATGATTGCTCCTAACTTTCAAATCCGGCCTTTTCCTATGCGCACGGTGGTCTGTCGCCCTCTGCCACCAGATGTGCCATGTGTTGCGCGCAGCGGCGCGCGGTCTGGGCGTTCGCCCGTTCGCTAATCAACCACGTGAGTCGTGGCGACCTGCTTGAGCCAAGCTGCCGACTTCTTAAGGCGGCGCTTGTAGCCGTCCATAAGGTCGACCTCGACAAAACCGTAACGGTTCTTAAAGGCATTCGCCCAAGACCAGTTATCGATGACGGCCCAATAATGGTATCCGCGGCACTTGGCGCCCTCGGCAATTGCCTTGGCCACCCACTCCAGGTGCTGACGTACAAAGTCGACGCGGTAGTCATCCTGGATGGTTCCTTCGGCGTCACGGTTCTTGTATTCGTCCATGATGCCGATGCCGTTCTCGGAAACGAACCACTCAAGATCGGGGTAGTTCTTAGCGCAGTCCATGCCAAAGTCGTAGAGGCCCTGCGGGTAGATCTCCCAGCCGCGGCTCTCGTTCATAACGGCGTCGGGCCACACATACTCGTCGGCAAAGTGCGGCAGGCCGTACTGGTCAATCTTGCTCGCCGGCGCCTGAACGCGCGTGGGGTGGTAGTAGTTGCAGCCGAGCCAGTCGACAACACCCTGCTTAAGAATCTCTTGGTCGCCGGCACGGAACGGGAGCTTAACGCCGCCCTCGGATAGGCTGTCGAGCACGTCGGCAGGAAGCTCGCCCTTGGTGATGAGGTCGAGCCACCAGCGGTTGTTGATGCCGCTGGTCATACGCACGGCCTCGAGGTCTGCCTCGCTGGGGTTCTCCTTGGTGTAGACCGGAGTAAAGCAGTTGATCATGCCGATCTTGGCATCGGCGCGAATAGCGCCCTCGTCATAGGCGCGACGATAGTTGGCCACGGCCAGCGCGTGCGCCAGCGAGATGTGATACTGCACGGTGCGGGCGCGGTTGAAGTCGTGGAGCTGCGGGAACCACACGCCCTCCTGATAGCGCTGCTCGGGCTCGACGATGGGCTCGTTAAAGGTGAACCAGTACTTAATCTCCTGGCCAAACTCGTGGAAGGCGACGTCGGCGTAATGTGCGTAAGCCTCGACAACCTCACGGCTCTCCCAGCCGCCACGGTTAAAAAGGTAGGTGGGCATGTCAAAGTGGTACAAGTTGACAAACGGCTCCAGGCCGGCTTCGCGAGAGGCGCGGAACAACTCGTGATACCACGCGGCGCCTTCCTCGTTGAGGTTGCCGTCGGCATCGAGCAGACGGCTCCACTGGATGGAAGTGCGATAGGTATCCAGGCCCAAGTCCTTCAAAATGCGAAGGTCTTCCTGGTACTTGGCCATAAAGTCATTGCCGGCGTAAGAGCCAACGCGGTTGTAGAACGAACCCAGATCCTGGATGGACCAGGTGTCCCACAGGTTCTCGAGCTTGCCGCCCTGGTTCCACTGACCCTCAGTCTGCGGGCCGGA
This sequence comes from Collinsella sp., assembly GCA_048203815.1. Taxonomy (GTDB): domain Bacteria; phylum Actinomycetota; class Coriobacteriia; order Coriobacteriales; family Coriobacteriaceae; genus Collinsella. The sequence continues at coordinate 11,638 of DBFBKG010000163.1, forward strand.
CATAGCAGCGCCAAAGAAGAAGTCGTTGGGCAGCTGATACTGTGCCATCAAAGTCCTCGCTTTCGTGTTCTAGAGCTTCCGGTTGGAGACGGGTTTGCTTTGGCAGGTTATCCGGCGCGGGCGCGCACCGGCCATACCGATATCCAACCCGCCAAAACAAAACCGTCCCCAAACGGTCGATCCTGTTGTGCGGAAGGATTCCGTTCGTTGCTTAAGCTATAGCGCTCTAATTTTAAAAGTAAAGCGTCTTTTTCTTTTTTCTTTCTCGAACTTCTTAGATAAAAGTAATATGGATGCCCTGTTGAGGGTTATACTTACTTTTTGTATTCATATATGTCGGAAAGGAGGTTCCATGATTCCCAAATACGAGGCGATAGCTGCAGATATTCGTCGAAGTATCGAGGATGGCGCTCTTAAACCGGGCGACAAGCTTCCCACCGTCGTTGAGTTCTGCGAGCTCTATAGCGTTTCCAAAATCACCGTCAAACGAGCTATCGAGCAAATCACCGAGGAAGGTCTTATTACCAGCCGACGCGGATCGGGTACCTACGTTAAGGACACGGCGGGACTTCCCGGCCAGGCGTTTTTCCAGGGCAAAAACGACCGTGCCCAGGGTTTTTCGTATGAGCACCGCGGGGAGAAGGTGACCTCGGTGGTCTACGATTTCTCGATCGTTAATCCACTGGCGAACATCGCAGCCCAGCTGGGAATTGCCGAGGATGACTTTGCCTATCACGTCGTGCGCGTGCGTCAGGCCGATGAGAAGCCCATCGTTATCGAGTACACCTACATGCCCCTCGAGCTGATTCCAGGCCTTAAAAAGAAGGACCTGTACGGATCGCTCTACCGCTTCATCCGCGAGCAATGTGGCCTGAAGATTTCGAGCTTTCACCGTACCATTCGCGCCGTGGCAGCAACCGAGGAAGAAGCCGAGCGTCTGGACACCAAACCTGGCTCTCCCCTGCTCGAGCTCACCCAGATTGGCTTTTTGGACAGCGGCGCCGCCTTTGAGTATTCGGTCTCGCGCAACGTTGGCGACCGCTTTGAGTTGCACAACGTAACGTTGGCATAGGTTTCTGTAGTCATGCGGGCGCTCGTTTTGAGCAGTTTTACGCGGCGCCCACGCAGCACAATGGGAGTATGAACATGTCCGATTTGATTAAACTGACACCGATCTTCCACGAGAAGATCTGGGGCGGCCGTCAACTCGAAACCGTATTTGGTTACGACATTCCCGATGGTCCCATCGGTGAGTGTTGGGCCATCTCGGCCCACCCCAACGGTGACTGCCAGATTGCGGAGGGCCCGTATGCAGGTCACACGCTTTCGTGGCTGTGGGCCGAGCACCGCGAGCTCTTTGGCAACTGCGAGGGCAAGGAGTTCCCGCTGCTCATTAAGATTCTGGACGCCAAGGACGACCTTTCGATCCAGATTCATCCCAACGACGAGTACGCCGCCAAGCACGAGAACGGCAGCCTGGGCAAAACCGAGTGCTGGTATGTGCTGGACTGCGAGCCCGGCGCCACAATCATCGTCGGCCAGCGTGCGCATGACCGCGCCGAGGCCGCGCAGATGATCGAGGACGGCCGCTGGGACGACATGCTCAACGTACTGCCGATCCACAAGGGCGACTTTTTCCAGATTGATTCCGGTACCGTGCACGCCATCAAGACCGGCACGCTCATTTTGGAGACGCAGCAGTCGAGCGACGTGACGTATCGCCTGTACGACTACGACCGTCCCGGCACCGACGGCAAGCTGCGCCCGCTGCACATTGAGCAGAGCCTCGACTGCATCGACTTTGATGCTCAGGCTCCGACCGACGGCACGGTGACCGCGCCCGAGGTGGACGGTGTGACCGAGCTCGAGTCCAACCCCTGCTACACCGTCGATCGCGTGCGCGTCAACGGCAGCAAGACCCTCGACCAGCGCTGGCCCTTCATGTGCCTGTCGGTCATCGACGGCGAAGGCACCATCTGCGGCGACCCCGTCCACAAGGGAAGCCACCTGCTGGCACCCAGCACCGTGAACCAGATCGAACTCGAAGGCAAGATGGAACTGATCGTCTCACACCTCTAGGTCGCACCAACAACCAAAACGCAACAAGAGGCTCCCCCGTCCATGTGCGGGGGAGCCCCTACTCACATCTATTTATCTATCAGCCCACCCGGCTCTCCAGATCAAAAAGCGGACAAGCAGAGCAACGATCGTCCAGCAACGTTACCCAAGGACCCGAGCAGGCGATGTTGCCCCATACGCCCGCCCGGGTCCGCCGAGACTACGACAGCTTGACGATCGGTGCAAAACCTTTCATTAGCTTTTTGGTCTGGCCGGTCTTTTCGAATTGGACCTCGATCATGTCTCCGGCGACCGAGATCACGGTACCCGTGCCAAAGGTCTTGTGGCTCACGGTATCGCCTGCGGCAAAGTCCTGCGACGCGCTGGCGCGATCGACCTTGCGCTCCACCGTCGGCGACACCTTGGACGACGGCTTTTTGGCTCGCGGCGCACCCGAGCCAAAGGTCGAGGCAACACGGCCGGCGTCGGGCGAAACCCCACGATGGCGCTCGGTCCCGTAACTGCTGCCGCCAAAGAAGTCGTCAAAGCTCGATCCGCCGCGCGAACCGGAACCGCCGGTCGAACGCGTATGCGAACCGAACACCTTGCCGCCATACATATCCGAGCCCATGCCCGAGCCAAAGGTGCCGTGACGATCGCCGCGCTTCTCCCAGCCCGTGCCCTCAAAACCGGCAGAGCCGATACCGCTAAACTCGATATCCTCAAACGGAATCTCGTTGAGGAAGCGCGAGCGCGGGTTGGCAGAGGTCGAGCCGTAGGTGCGACGCGTGGCCGCATAGGTCAAGAACAGGCGCTTGCGAGCACGCGTGATGGCGACATAGGCCAAGCGACGCTCCTCCTCGAGCTTGCCCGGATCGTCACTACCGCCAAAGTCGTGCACGTGCGGGAAGATGCCCTCCTCCATACCGGCCACGAACACCGCCGGGAACTCCAGGCCCTTGGCGGAGTGAATGGTCATCATGGTGATGGCATGCGTCTCGCCTGCCAAAGAATCCAAGTCGGAGCGCAGGGCCAGCCACTCCATGAGTGCCGGAAGCGCCTTGCAGGTGAGCGGACCGTAGGTGCGCTCGATCTCGTCGGCATGCACGGCGCCCGCCGGCATCTCCGTCGGCGCGGCATAGGCGTTGCCCGCGATGGCAGCAGCCAGGGCATCCTGTGGTGAGAGCGCCGGAGCGGCCAGACTATCGAGCGGATTGGAGCCCGCGGCGTCGCGAGCGCCGACCAGCGCCTCAAACGAGGATGCCGGGGCGGACGGTCCCGGCTCAGGCGCAGGCGCGCTCACCACGACGGGCTCGGGCTCGGCGCCGGCGGGCACGTCGGCAACACCGGCCGCGCGCAGCTCTTCTAGGCTCTCGAGCGTGCCCTCGATATCCTCGTGCGTCTCCTCAAATTCGGCGGCGACGCCCAGGAATTCCTGGATGTTCTCGGCACGGCTCTCGGATTCCATGGTGCCCTCGGCACGGAAAGCCTGCAGCAGGCCCGTCTTGTCGACGATCATCTCGACGACGTCCTTGAGCTCGCCGTCCATGCGGCGACCCTCGCGCACCAGCGACACAAAGCTCGACAGGCCGTTGCGCACCTTGGCACTAAACATGCCCGTCTCGGCGCACGCGATCTCGCAGGCCTGGAAGAACGAGCACCGGTTATCGCGCGCCAGCTGCTCGATCTTTTGGATCGAGGTGGAGCCGATGCCGCGGCGCGGCGTGTTGATGACGCGCTTGACGCTCATCTCGTCGGCCGGGTTCACGATCATCTTGAGGTAAGCCATGACGTCGCGGATCTCGGCACGGTCGAAGAATCGCGTGCCGCCCACGATCTTGTAGGGCACGCCCGCGCGCAGAAACATATCTTCGAGAATACGCGACTGGGCGTTGGTGCGGTAGAACACGGCGATGTCGTCGTAACTCGTGCCCTTGGCATGCAGCTTTTCGATCTCGCCGGCAATCCAGCGGCCCTCGTCGCGCTCATCGCTTGCCTGGAAGGCCTGGATCTTCTCGCCGTCGCCCTCGGCCGTAAACAGGCGCTTGTCCTTGCGCTGCGAGTTGTGACGCACCACGGCGTTGGCGGCGCTCAGGATATGGCCCGTAGAGCGATAGTTCTGCTCCAGCTTGACAGTCTTGCAGTCTTTAAAGTCCTTCTCAAAGTCCAGGATATTGGTGATGTCGGCGCCACGCCAGCTATAAATGGACTGATCGTCATCACCCACGACCATGAGGTTTTGGTACTTGGCGGCCAGCAGGTTGGCGATCTCGTACTGGACGTGGTTGGTGTCCTGATACTCGTCGACGCTAATGTAGCGGAAGCGCTCCTGGTACTTGTCGAGCACCTCGGGGCGGGTGCGCAGCAGCTCGAGCGTGCGCACGAGCAGGTCGTCGAAGTCCATGGCGTTGGCGGCACGCAGGCGGCGCTCCAGCTCCAGGTAGACCTGCGCGGCCTTTTTGTCATTAGGGCTGTCGGCGGATTTGAGCATGTCCTCGGGCCCGATCATGGCGTTTTTGGCCGAGCTGATCTTGCTGCGGATCATGTTGATGGGGAACTGCTTTTGTTCAATGCCGAGCGCCTGCATAATGTCGCGAACCATGCGCCTTGAGTCGTCATCGTCGTAGATGGTGAACTGCCCGGTGTAGCCCAGCAGGTCGGCGTCCTCGCGCAGCATGCGCACGCACATGGCGTGGAAGGTGCACACCCACATGCCGCGAGTGCCACTAGGGATGAGCGCCGCCAGACGTTCGCGCATCTCGGCCGCGGCCTTGTTGGTAAACGTGATGGCCAGGACCTGCCAGGGCTTGACGCCCAGGTCGCCAAGCATATGCGCGATGCGGAAGGTCAGGACGCGGGTCTTGCCCGAGCCGGCGCCGGCAAGGACCAGCAGCGGGCCCTCGGTGGTCAGGACCGCCTCGCGCTGGGCGGGGTTCAGGCTATCGATATCGACGAGCGGCTTGGCGGGTTTGGGCGCCGGCGCAGGAGCGTCGTAGATGTCGAGCGGGACGAGCTCGGGCTCCGGCGCTGCAGGGGCGGTGTATGCATCGAGCGGCACGGGTTCCGGCGCGGGCGACACGGGTACCGTGGCGTTCTTTTCCCAGGGCAAGGGCTGGGTCATGGGCGACTCCTCATCTGACGGACGGCGCGCCTGCGGGCAGCGCCATAGTTTGAGCCGTACCAGTATACCGAGCCGCGCGGACACCGACGCAAATCACACCACGACTCCGTGCGCCACCACCACCCAAGCATCACCAAATAAGTTGCGGTGAAATAGTTCCTGAAACCAGCCTTCTGGCCCCCAAACAGGAACTATTCCACCGCAACTTCGATTGGCTCGGAGGGATAGAATGTCTACCATTTCTACCCCGTCCCCACATGGCAGGAGGGTTGCCGTGAAGCATAGGGTGCTCTATTACATGGTCGATGGTTCGACCGAGGCGGGTCAGGCGGCGCTCGGCACAATCGAAGGTGGCGATCAGATTGAGCTGGTGGGCTGCGCGCACGAGCCCAATGTCTGCCCCACCGTCGAGCAGCTGGCAGGCTGCGAGGGCTTTGTCGGCGAGTTCGGCCCCGTCGATGATGCATGTGCCGACGCCATGGCCGCCACGGGGATGCGCATTGTCTCGAACATGTCTATCGGCCTTAACCACGTTGCCGTCGAACTCCTAGCCTCTCATGGCATCACCGTCACCAACTGCCCTGGGTACTGCTCAGACGACGTCGCTCAACACACCATCGCTTTGATGCTTGACCTGATGCGCCAAGTTACGTTTCTTAACCGCGATGTGCGTGACGGCGTTTGGAATCCACTTGCCGGTTATACCATGCACCGCACGCAGGGTCGCACACTGGGGCTTGTCTTTTTTGGCAGCATCGCGCGTGCCGTGGCGCCCATCGCACAAGCGCTTGGCATGAAGGTGCTGGTGTGGGCGCCGACCAAAAGTGCAGAAGAGCTCGCTGCGGCAGGCTGTGCCAAAGCACAAACGCTCGATGAGTTACTCGGCACATCGGATATCGTCAGTCTGCACTGTCCCCTGATTCCAGAGACCGAAAAACTCATCGGCAAGCGCGAGCTTGCACTCATGAAGCCCACGGCATTTTTGATTAACACGGCCCGCGGGCCCATCGTGGATGAGGATGCCCTGGTCGCCGCGTTGAACGAGGGCATCGCCAGCGGTGGCACGCGCGGCATCTGCGGCGCCGCGCTCGACGTACTCGCCGACGAGACCGCGCCCAACCAGGCCCTGATCGCGCATCCGCGCTGCATCGTCACACCCCATTGCGCCTACAGCACGCAGGAAGCCTACGACACCGTCCGTCGCATGTCGCTACAGGCCGTAGTAGACAAGCTCGTCTTTAACCGCAAGCCCAAGCACACCGTGGCCGAATAATAAGTGCAAAGAGGTCGGGTTTGTCTGTACCAAGTTGGTGCAAAGTAACTTGACCCCAATGCACCAAAAAAGTTGCGGTGAAATAGGGACTGTTGGAGCCTTCAACAAGGCCTTTTAATCCCTATTTCACCGCAACTCCGATAGATATATTCGAATACGACAGCGAGCGGCTGCCAGAGCGACTACTAAGTTAGAGGCCGAGCATCGGCTCCAGGACAAAGAAGTACGCGAGCACTACGATGCCCAGGATGATGCGGTAAACACCGAAGCACTTAAAGTCGTGACGACGGACGAAGCCCATGAGCCACTTGATGGCGATGAGCGAAACCACAAAGGCCACAACACAGCCCACGCCCAAGATTGCGACCTCGTTGGCGCCGAACGTACCGCCCTTGATGAAGTACTTGACCAGTTTGAGCGCACTCGCGCCAAACATGACAGGGATGGCCAGGAAGAACGTAAACTTGGACGCCACCGAACGCGTGCAGCCCAAAAGCAGGCCACCGATGATGGTAGAACCGGAACGAGACGTACCAGGCACCAGCGAAAGCACCTGGAAGCAGCCGATACCCAGCGCAGTCTTCCAACTCAGGTCCTCGAGCGTGGCGATGGAGCCAAAGTCCAAATTCTCGTCATCGTCCTCATCCTCAGCGGTAGCCGCGGCGGGCGCCGCAAAGTGCGCACCGGCGGGACGTCCGCCCGCCACCACAGCACGCGAACCAAACGAACCGGCAACGGCCATTTCCTCGCGCTTGCTCGCGCGCCAGTTCTCAATCACGATAAACAGTACGCCGTACACAATGAGCGCCAGCGCCACGACGGGAGCATTGTAGAAATGCTCCTCCATCCAGTCGTTGAGCGGCAGACCGATCGCCGCGGCGGGAATGCAGCCGAGCACAATCTTGCCCCACAGCACCCAGGTGTCGCGACGGCCCTCCTTGCCCTTGCTGGGCGAGAACGGGTTGAGCTCATGGAAGAACAGGACGCAGACGGCCAAAATGGCACCAAGCTGAATCACAACCAGGAACATATTCCAGAACGTCTCGCTCACGTTCATCTTGACGAACTCGTCCACCAAGATCATGTGACCGGTCGACGAAACAGGCAGCCATTCGGTGATGCCCTCGACCAGGCCCATGAAGGCAGATTTTAGAAGCTCGATGATATCCAAAGGGACCCCCTCATTAGACACCCGCCGGTAGATGTTCTGCGGACGGTGCGGGCGATGTCCCATTATCAACCGTTGGCGGCACGCCTGTGCCTACCCTTACCAAAAAACTCGCCCGTTCACAGAATTGCGAGCGGTCAAACCGAAATCCTTGGGTATAACTGCAACAAGATAAAGTGTCCGGCGGCCAACGCGCCCGCGCCCGCCCGACGCACGAGCCCCGCGCCCGTGCGATAGACCAAGGAGGAAACCATGAACGAGGGCTATACCAAGGTATTTGTTTCACTCGACGGTACTGAGCAGCAGGATTTTGTGCTCGCACGCGCCATCAAGGTCGCCGCGAACAACGGCGCTAAGCTGATCATCGGCCACGTTATCGACTCCACCGCGCTCGAGAGCGCCGGTTCCTATCCGGTCGACCTGGTCAACGGCTTGGAGGAGGCCTTTAACAACTCCATCGCCAAGCAACTCGAGGAGGCCAAGGCCAATCCCGACATTCCCGAGGTCGAGGTCATGATTCGCACCGGCCGCATTCGTGAGACGCTCAAGGATGAGATGCTCGACGTGGTCAAGCCCGATCTGGTGCTCTGCGGCGCACGCGGCCTGTCCTCAATTAAGTACGCGCTACTGGGCTCGATTTCGACGTTCCTGCTGCGCAATACGGACTGCGACATTCTGGTCGTGAAGTAGGTTCCTTCCCGTCGGCGCAAGGCCTGCGGGGTTATCACGCCGACGTCCTCGCCGCTTCGCGGCTGCGGGATGTCGGCTTAGATAACCCCTCCCGGCCTTGCGCCTTCGTCACCGTACTTCAACGAGTTGGCTGATAAAAGATAGCGTGCCGCCCCGGTTGGGGCGGCACGTTTTTGTTTGGGGCGGCACGTTTTTGTTATAAGGCGATCCTGCTTAGACGAGCTTGCACTTCTGGAATGATCTTCTCGAACATTACCTCCGCCTCGGGAAAACCCTCTTCTTTGAGACCGCGCGCGGCGTCTCTTAGCGCGTCTGGAACCTCATTGCAGGTATCAGCAATCATTCCGGCGACAATTCCCCCCGGGCAAACCCGCCCCAATCATTTGGCTCATCACCGACCCGCGCGTTACGTCGTCAATCTTGCGGCTCCCACCAAACGAGACGCCCATCTCACGAACGAGACTGGGGTAAACCGTTGTGCACAGCACGTCATAGAGCGGCGCCAACCTCACCTGCTTCCAACTTTCGCCCCATACGAGCGACCAGTTCTTTAGATGGTTATCGCAGTTACCTACGGCATAGTCGAACAGCTGGTTATAGCCGACAAGGAACCTGTCCTCCATTTGATTCGTCGACGCCCTTCGCACCGCATCGACGATAAGCCCCAGGTAATTGACGCCCGTGGGCTCATATTTAAGCTCACGCGAAATGCCCTTGGCCTGACAAACATCTTCCTGGTGCAAACGGTATGGACTTGGCAATCCGTCAACCGAGCATCCGGCATCAGGCGTTACTCGGTCAAATCGTCTCACGGCGATAATTGGCTCGGCATCCTCAACTCGGATAAGAAAACACTCTTCGGCCGACAGGTCCATCAGGGAGGCGGCTCTCACGCACATCGCTTCACACACCGTCTCGCCTGGGAACGTTTTCGACCCCGCTTTGAGAATGTGCGTAGATGGGGCCGCTCCATGAGGCAGGTACCATCCGCCACATGGGTCATCGCCCGTATGGTAGAGACCGACCTTCGCCGGTGCGTATGCCAACCAGCTGGTAAGACCCATTAAACTCACGGTGAACGAACAGCGTGCCATCCATTAGTTCCCCCTCACCTTCAGAATAAAATCAATATCCACGATGGAGGCGTAATCGAAAATGACACCAATTCCGACCGTTGTCCGCCCCCGTTCGATATCACCAATCACACGAAGGCTGCGACCCGTCATAGTCGCGACGTCACGTTGAGTCAAACCGAGCTCACGCCTTCTGAGCCTAAGGGCCTTCCCTATCTCGGCGGGATCGAAAACCGTGCGCTCCGAGAAAGCGACTTCCGACGGTTTGAGCCTGATGCGCCCATCCAGCTTTTTAATCGTTGTCACCGTTCTCATGACGCCTCCAGCTATATTCCTGTCCGTGAACATAGTATAAACCTGTAGCACTATGTTCATGTACGGGAATATAGTGTTGACTACATTAGCAATGTTCCCGTTCAGGAATATAGCTGCCGAAAAGCCTGATTTCTTCTTAAATGGGAAGATCCTGAACGGCTACGCCATACGACCCGACTACTCAAAGTATTGGAACTTGTTGGTCGAGAAGGCAAATGTTACGACAAAGCCTTCGCCGGAGTCGGATGCCGCGGTGACGTCGATGCCCATCTTGGAGCACAGGCGTGCCACCAGATAGAGGCCGATGCCCGTTGCGCGCTTGGTGGTGCGGCCGTTGTCGCCGGTAAAGCCCTTCTCGAACACGCGGGGCAGGTCGGCCGCGCTCACACCACAGCCGTTGTCCGCGACGGTAAGCTCGATGCGCTCGCTTGACAGGCCCTCGTCCAGCAACGCGCCCGAAAACGTGATCTTCGCACCATCCTCACGTGCGTATTTAATGCTGTTCTGAATGAGCTGGCCCAGAATAAACTCGAGCCACTTCTCGTCGGTAAAGACCTCGAAGTCGAGGTTTTCGCACACCGGAGCCACGTGCGCCGCGATGAGCTCGCGCGCGTTGGCCTTAATCGCGCCCGTCACCAAGGTCTTGAGATCCCAGCGGCAAATCAGGTAGTCGCGCTCCACGACTTCCGAGCGCGCGTAGTACAGCGCCTGGTCGATATAGCGCTCCACGCGAGCCAGCTCACGGCCTAGGTCATCCACGCGCGACAGGTCGCCTTCGCTGCCGTCCAGGTTTTCCAAAATCAGATGGGCCGCCGCCAGCGGCAGCTTGGCCTCGTGGACCCAGCTCTCGATATAGTCACGATAATCATCGGTCTGACGGCGGCCTTCGGCAACCTCGTCGCAGGCAGCTTTGCCCACCCGGCGCAAGACCTCGTACTCGAGCTCGCCCTCGGCATAGGTCGGGCATTGCACCATCTCCTGCACCCATGCGGGACTCTCGAGCTCCTCTGCCGCGCGCTCCAACTGACGCAGAAAACGACGACGACGCGCGTACTCGATCACGATGCCGAGCATACCGAAGATAAAGGACACGCCGACCGCCACGACCACGATAGAAACGGGTGCGCCGGCGACCGTCAGCACAAAGCAGCTCAGTAGCACGCCGCAGGTCCACACGGCGACGGGAAGCAGCGCATCTTTAAAGAACTTGCCAAACGACATAGCCGGCCCCTAGACCGAATAGCCTTGGCCGCGGTGCGTCGTCAAATACCCCTTGATCCCGATTTTTTCGAGCGTGGTGCGCAGGCGGTTGATGTTGACGGTAAGCGTGTTGTCGTCTACGAAGGCGTCGGAGTCCCACAAGTCCTGCATGATGGCCGAGCGCGAAACGATCTTGCCCGCACGGCTCAGAAGCAGCGAGAGGATACGCAGCTCGTTTTTGGTGAGCTCGGTACTAGTGCCGGTTTGCGTATTGGTGACCATGGAGCGGGCGAGGTCAAGCTCCAGTCCCTTGTGGACGAGCGTGCTGCGCTCGCCTGCCGCCGCGGTGCGACGCAGCAAGGCATTGATGCGCGCCACGAGCACACGGGCGCTGTAGGGCTTGGGAACAAAGTCGTCCGCGCCGAGCGTCATGGCCATGACCTCGTCGATCTCGGTCGTGCGCGACGTGAGGACGATGATGGGAACCTCGGATTCGCGGCGAACCTCGTGGCAGATATGCTGGCCGTCCTTAACGGGAAGCGTGAGGTCGAGCAGCACCAGGTCGGGCGCGGCGGCGAGAATATCGCGCGAAACGTGCTCGAATGATTCGCATGCCTCGACCTCAAAACCCGCACGGGCAAGGATATCGGCAAGCTCGCGACGAATGGGCTCGTCGTCCTCAACGATATAGATCAGCGCCATGGATTCCGCTCCCCCCTTGGTTGTCTTGCCACCATTATGGCTGCGAAACTGCAGGTGTGCACCGCGCGCGGTGCCAAGGTGACAGAACTGTTCGCGAGCGGGGGCGTTTTGTCCGCCTCGCACTCGTAGCGGTGGCGGGGACCAAAATGATTCTTTAATCCCCGTCCCAGAAAATCATTTAGCGGCGGGCGCGGAGCTTTTCGTAGCCTTCGGCGAAGAAGGCAACCGTAGCGGCGTCGGCCTCGGTGGCGTCCGTCTCGGTTGCGGGGACCACGCCGTGCTCGTCGCTCACTAGGAACAGCGCGCCCTTAAGCTGCGCGGGAATGTCTACGCGCGTGACCGGGATGCCCTTGGTCTGGGCCAACTGCTCGATGAGCGTCGCCGTGCCACACAGGAACTCGTCCGCCGGCGCCACAAAGGCGAGCTCGCCGTTGTTGACGGCGGCGAGCAGCTCGGGCGCCACGCCGGTCTCGTCGGCCTCGGAGCGGGCCTCGGCGGAGCGGGCGCGCAGCGCCTTGGCCGACGTATCGGCGAGCGGCTCGTACTCCCCCACCGTCATGGCGGCGTTGCCGTTGATGTCGATCACCAGCATGAGCACGCCGTCGCGTGCGGTGTAATCACCCTCGGCAAGCGACCACTCAACGTGCTGTTTGGCCCAGCTGAGCATGTTATGGGTAAGCGGCTCGCCCTGCACCAGGCGCTCGGACAGTGCGCGAATGTGGCGGTTGAGCATGGGCACCTTTTTGTTGGACATGCGCCAACGGCAGACAAGCGCGGGCTTGTCGAGCGTGAACTTCTCGACCGCCTCCTGATTGGCGCAAAAGTCCTCGTACGCGCGCTGATCCTCGGCATTGCCAAACAGCTCGGCATCATCAATCTGGGGCATGGTTGTACCTTTCGTGTTAGTCATTCCGTCCTCTTATACCAAAAAGACGGCCCTCCAAACGGAGCGACCGTCTTTTGCAGAGATTATTTTGTCCCGAGGCGAAACTTAGTGCCTAAAGTGGCGAGCGCCTGTAAAGACCATAGCAATATTGTGCTCGTTGCAGGCCTGGATGCTCTCGTCGTCGCGCTTGGAGCCGCCGGGCTGGATGATGCAGGTCACACCATGCTCGGCAAGCACGTCGACGTTGTCGCGGAACGGGAAGAACGCGTCGCTTGCGCAGGCAAAGCCGCCCTTCTCCACGCCCTCGCGCTCGCAGAAGTCCTCGGCGCGCTCGCAGGCAAGCAGCGCAGAGTCAACGCGGTTAGGCTGACCCGGGCCCATGCCAATGCCGGCCTTACCCTTGGAAACCAGGATGGCGTTGGACTTGACGCCCTTGCAGACCTTCCAGGCAAACTCGAGCTCGGCCATCTCGGCGTCAGTGGGCTTGCGGTCGGTGGGAAACGTGAAGGTCGCGGGATCCTCGGTCACGTGGTCGACTTCCTGCACCAGCATGCCGCCGTCGACGGAGCGCAGCTCCACCTGGGCGCCGTGGTCCACGCCGCCGGTAGCCAGCACGCGCAGGTTGGGGCGCTTGGCCATGCGCTCGAGCGCCTCGGCAGTGTAGCTCGGGGCGATGATAACCTCGACGAACTGCTTGTTCTGATCGGCGAAGTGCTCGACCAGCTCATAGGGAACCTCGCGGTTGCAGGCGATGATGCCGCCAAAGGCGCTCTTGGGATCGCAGGCAAACGCGCGGTCGTAGGCGGCCGTGATGTCCTCGGCCGCGGCGGAGCCGCAGGGGTTCTGATGCTTGAGGATCACGCAGGCAGGCTCGTCGAACTCGCGGACCAGGTTCCAAGCGGCGTCGGCATCCAGATAGTTGTTGTAGCTGAGCGGCTTGCCCTGGATCTGCTCGGAGCCAACGAGCGGGAACTGCGAGCTCGCGGTGTTCTCGCAGCCCTCGGCAAAGCGATAGACCGTAGCCTTCTGCTGAGGATTCTCGCCATAGCGCAGGTCATCGACCTTCTCCAGCGAGATCTCAAGCTTGGCAGAAGTGTCCGCCACGTCGCTTGCCTGGGCGGCAAGCCAACGGGAGATAGCCGTGTCGTAGGCGGCGGTGGTCTGGTAGACCTTCACCTGCAGGCGGCGACGGGTGGAAAGCGTGGTGCAGCCACCGGTCTCGTGCATCTCGGCCAGGACGGCATCATAGTCGGCCGGGTCGGAGATGACGGTAACGCTCGCGGCGTTCTTAGCGGCGGAGCGCAGCATGGAGGGGCCACCGATGTCGATGTGCTCGATGGCGTCCGCGAAGGTGACCTCGGGGTTGGCGACGGTTTTCTCGAACTCGTACAGGTTGACGACGACCAGGTCGATCAGCTTAATGCCGTGCTGAGCGGCCTCCTGCATGTGCTGCTCGGAATCGCGGCGGGCCAGCAGCGCGCCGTGAACCTTGGGGTGCAGGGTCTTAACGCGGCCGTCCATCATCTCGGGATAGCCCGTGAACTCCTCGATGGGGGTTACGGGAACGCCCGCGTCCTCAATGGCACGAGCCGTGCCGCCCGTAGAGATGATCTCGACGCCAAAGTCATCGACCAGCGTCCGTGCGAAATCGACGACGCCCGTCTTATCGGTAACCGAGATCAACGCGCGTGCGATCTTCACATCAGATCCCATGCAGTCCTCCTGTCTGGTACGCCGCCGTGCTCTGTGAGTCGGTGATACGTCGATCTGCAGCGCTCGCGCAGCGGCATTGAAAATACTGATTCAATGTAGCGCATCGAGCGCATCGATGCACCCCGCAACGGGCGCATGTGCAGAAAAAGTTTGTGAGCGGAGGGGATGGGCACGGCACTGGGCACGGTGAGTTCATGGAACACAGGGGCACCATAATTAGATGCCAATGGCGTGGTAGAACTGTGCTCGATATGCATCCGCAATAGAAAGAGGCACCATGGTCTCGCGGGTTCTCTACCGACCGTTTGATACCGAAGATTTCGACGCCATCGCGCTGATCCTGCAGCAGCTTTGGCACAACAACTCGGATAACGATGAGTACAACCGCCTCGAAGCCGCGTGCGACCTTGCCTACTGCCTTTCTTCCTCGACGTTTTCACAGGTTGCCGTAATCGACGGTCAGGCGCGCGGCATTGCGCTTGCACGCGCAGGACAGAGCTCCGGCGTCACTATCAACGAACATTGGATGGATACCGAACGCGCGTTGCTGTCGCAGATGCGCGAGCTGGAGCCCGAAGCTTGCGCCGAGTACCTCTCGTTTGTGCGCGCCACCATCCGAACCAACAACCGCCTGCTCGAGAAAAGCCCACTGCCGCATGACAACGAGGTCACGCTGCTCGCCGTGGATCGCGATGTCCACGGCCTGGGCGTTGGCACGGTGCTGCTCGACGCCGCTATCTCGCATCTGTCCTCGTGCGGGGCGACCAGCGCACACCTGTACACCGACTCCAACTGCTCGTGGAAGTTCTACGAGCTGCACGGCTTTAAGCGCACTGCCACGCACCGCGCCAACCGCGAGGAACGCCGCCACGCCATGCCGCGCGAAAGCTTCCTCTACGAACTGGACCTAACAGTCTAAAACCCGGCAGTTAGGGACGTTCCTCTTGTGCCGGCACCCCGGGACACTCCTTGGCAGCAGCCGCACCTAGTCGTTGGGGACGTTCTTAAATGACTAGTCGTTGGGGACAGTCTTGATCAAAACGACCGACGAAGCCCTTCTTGAGGTCGCTATATAGGGGTTCACATATAGCTGTGGTCAAAAAACATCAAATATGAGTACTGTTACCTTTTTAGTGGCAGCGAAATTCGGCTTTTTCGGGTCTCTTAGACCTCTCGACGCGTTGGATGAACTAACGTATCTCCCCAAATGTACAATAAAATGGATTTCTAACGAGAAACAATCTCGTTAGGAGTCCATTTTTTAGTACAAGCAAATGTGACAATCTAGGCAACAGTACTCATATTTGGCATTTTTTGCCCACTGCCCCTTGCGCGAAGGTCCGCAGCGGAAAGTATGGCCCGTTTCGATGCACAAAAATGGGATGGATCTTCCCTGGCAACCGCCCAGAAAGGTCCACCCCAAAGCAAGCGCTCGCTAGAACGTTCCGCCGCCGCCACCGC
>DBFBKG010000164.1:0-6214 GCA_048203815.1 Collinsella sp.
CCCGCTCATGACGCTGTGGTTCCTGTTCTTGGCTGGCGCCGGCCTGTTCAACATGCTCGGCAACCTGTCCATCCTACGCGCACTCAACCCCATCCGCGGCATCATGTTCCTGTTCTCGCCCATCAACCATTCGGGCATCATGGTGCTCGGCTTTGTCTTCCTGTCGACGACCGGCGCCGAGGCGCTCTACTCGGACATGGGTCATGTGGGCAAGGCCAACATCTATGCATCCTGGCCGTTTGTTAAGGCGGCGCTTATCCTCAACTATCTGGGTCAGGGAGCATGGCTGCTCGCCAATAACTCCAACCCCCAGATGCTCGCGATGGATATCGTCAACCCGTTCTATATGATGCTTCCCGAGCCCCTGCGCCCCTTTGCCATCGTGCTTTCGGCCGTAGCGGCCATCATCGCCTCGCAGGCGCTCATCACCGGCTCGTTCTCGCTGGTTTCGGAGGCAACGCGCCTCAACCTTATGCCACACCTGCGCATCCACTACCCCAGCGATACCAAGGGTCAGCTCTATATTCCACTCGTCAACAACATCATGTGGGTCGGCTGCATCTTCATCGTGCTGCTGTTCCAGAACTCCGAGCGCATGGAGAGCGCCTATGGCCTCGCCATTACCGTGACCATGCTCATGACCACGACGCTTTTGACGAGTTATATCGCCGGCATTCTCAAGCACAAGCTGGGTGCCTGCGTCTTCGCCCTGCTCTTTGGTGCCATTGAGCTGTGCTTCTTCGCTTCGTGCCTCACCATGTTCTTTGACGGCGGCTACGTCATGATCTTCCTGGCCGCACTGCTGTTCGGCCTTATGTATGTGTGGCGTCGCGGCACCGCCATCGAGCGCACGCAGACGATTCTGCTGCCCGTCTCCAAGTACATCGATCAGCTCAACCGCCTGCGCAACGACGAGACCTATCCCGTGCTCGCCGACAATCTGGTATTTCTCACCAACAGCCCCGACCCGCTCACGCTCGACCGCGACGTGCTTTATTCCATCCTGGACAAGCACCCCAAGCGCGCCAAGGCATATTGGTTCATCAACGTGCACGTTACCGACGAGCCCTATACGCACGAGTATTCCGTTGAGACCTTTGGCACAGACTTCCTGTTCCGCGTGCGCTTGGACCTGGGCTTTAAGGTCAATCAGCGCATCAACGCCTACCTGCGCCAGATCGTTGGCGACCTGATGGCATCGGGTGAGTTGCCGCCGCAACACCACACCTACTCCATCTACGAGACCCGCGGCAACGTGGGCGACTTCCGTTTTTGCATGCTGCGCAAGATGCTTGCCCCCGAAACGGACATCAACCGCAACGACCATCGCGTCATGGCCATCAAGTACGCCGTCCGCCGCGCCTGCGGAAGCCCGGCACGTTGGTATGGTCTCGAGAACTCGGCCATCATCATTGAGTACGTACCGCTCTTTGCCCGCATGCGTCCGGCAGTCAAGCTCGTACGCACCCAGGTGCCGCTCGAGATCCTGATCGAAGAGGCCGAGGAAATGGAAGTCGACATCTTCTCGGACGACCTGGTCAACGGCAACGCAGCCGGTAAGGACATGAACGTCGATCCCACCGAGTTGCTCGAGAGCGTCGCCGATACGCCCGAACAGCAACAGCTCGACGGTCTCGAGATCGAACAGCTCAACGACGCCAACTTCTAGCGACGTCACAAATCAACGACAGCGGCCCTGCACCTCACGAGAGACGCAGGGCCGCTTTGCATTGCGGTAAAGCTAACGGCTACGAACGACGCGGCTCGGGAACCACGAGCCTATCGGGGCTCGCGCCCTCGGCATCCATCAGGCTCACGTAGCGAATCGACGGATCCCCATACATCGCGTAGTAATAATTGCCCGTGCGCGCGCTAAAGCATCCGGTGTAGATAGTCTTCTCGAACTTGCCATCGCCCATCCTGGACGCCCCCTCGATCATCACCACGCCCTCGAGCGAGCGGAACATGCGAACGACGTTTTCGGTCTCGCTCTCCTTTTGCGGGTAATTGGCATTGAGGTACGCTGCCTTTACAAAACGGCTCGGCGAATAGCAATCGCCCGGAATGCCGCGCATGCCGGCACCGGCTCCATAGGGCTTGAGCTCGGCGCCACGCCATGTCGCCGTCTGCGGAAAATCGCTTGTGGCGGTGATATAGGTGCGGAGGTTTTCCATGTGCCACGGGAAGGTGGGCTGATTGGCAAGGGTGTCGACCGGATCGTCGTATACATGCAGGCCGTCAGCCATCATCTCGACCACGATGCTGCGCTGGCTGTCGCCGATAATCCAATGGAGCAGCGACACGCCCAGCCCCTCTCCGGCAGATTTGGCGACAATCACCGTGTCGCGCAGCGCGGCCTCGACCTCATCGACCGTCGAGAACGTCGCCGCCACCCACAGGGGAAACTCATAGGCCGCGATATTGGTCTTGCCGTCGACAGGGTCCTCGGCATACTCGGCATAACCCGGGAAATTGAGACCCGCCACGGCGAGGCCCGCATCGTTGCCGCAATCGAAGAACATAGGGTAGTTCCTGTAATCGATGCACATACCGATCACCGCGTGTGCCGCTGTCGCGTCGTCGATAAACGAATACGGGATGTGGAACCCGCGCGGCATCACGCGAACCTGTTGGCCGTAGTCAAAGCTCCAGTCGAGGTTGCGGCCCAGATACATGTGACCAGAATTATCGGTAAATCGAATACTCGTACACATAGCGCCTCCTAGCTTTACGTTCTTGCTAATTTCATTGTCTCCAAACAAAAAGGCGCTAAACACAAAAGCCCGGACATGACAACAATGTCATGCCCGGGCCAAAAGCACAGGTTCAATCCCCGATCAAATCACTCTAGACAAGTTTGCCGAGACAATGGTCAATCATGTGTTGAATCATTTGAGCCTCGAAGCCCACAAAGTCCTGCTTGCGCTCGCGCATCTTGCCGTCGACGATCTGGTCAAAGGCAACCTTGCACTTGATATAGCGCGTGGACTTGGTGACCTCCTCGTGCGTCAGGCAGCTCTCCTCCATCTTGCTGGCGCCCAGGCCAAACACCAGACGGGGGTTGTAGAGCACGTGGGGCTCGCCGGCGTCGTCCAGATAGACGCAGACCTTCTTGGTAACGCCAATCTGGTTAGCGGCAAGGCAGCCGGCATCGTCGAGCGACTTGATGGTATCGATCAGGTCCTGTGCCACCGACTCGTCCTCGACGGTCGCGACCTCGCAACGCTGGGACAGAATAGCCTCGTCGTGGCAGAGCTCTTTAATCATACGTTCCTCCATAGGGGTCGTTGTAACTGCTTAAGTATACGGTACCCACACATTTTCATACGGAAAATACCGCCCGTCCGCTACAAAGCGCCGAACATCAACATGTGAGGAACAGCAAGGTTGTAAAGGCGATATAGTGAGTGAGTTCGTGTCAATCGGCCTAAACTCGGGGCCGAACAAGGAAAGGGTATGCATGGACGAACTATTTCACGTCAGCGAGCGCAAGTCCACAATCGGGACCGAACTTCGCGCTGGACTGACAACGTTCCTGGCAATGGCCTACATCATTGCCGTCAACCCCGCGGTGCTCTCGGGCGCCGGCATCGATGCGGGAGCGCTCGCCTGCGCCACTTGCCTGGGCGCCGGCATCATGACCATCTGCATGGGCATCTTCGCCAACCGCCCGCTCGCCTGCGCTTCGGGCCTGGGCATCAACGCCATGATCGCGGGCATCGCCACCACCATGTGCGGCGGCGACTGGCACGTGGCCATGAGCGTTATCTTCCTCGAGGGTATCGTCATCTTGCTGCTCGTCCTGTGCGGCCTGCGCGAGGCCATCATGGACGCCATCCCCGTGGTCCTGCGCCACGCCATCTCGGTTGGCTTGGGCCTGTTTATCGCCATGATCGGCCTGTGCGACGCCGGCATCATCACCGCTGGCGCCGGTACGCTCGTCGGCCTGGGCGACATCGCCTCCCCCACCTTTATCGTCGGCATCATCTCCATCGTCGTGACGGTTGCCCTGGCTTCCCGCAACGTGCCGGGCTCGCTGCTCATCGGCATCATCGTCGCCGTTATCGCCGGTATCCCGCTGGGCGTCACCCACGCCCCCGAGGGCCTCATCGCACCGCTCGACTTCTCGACCTTTGGCGCCCCGTTTGCCAGCACCGCCGACGGCAACATGGCCATCGTGAAGGTTCTGACCGACCCGATGCTGCTCGTCGTTGCCTTCTCGCTGCTCATGAGTGACTTCTTCGACACCATGGGCACCGCGATGGCCGTCGCTAAGCAGGGCGAGTTCTTGACCGAGGACGGCAATGTCGAGGACATCCGTCCCATCCTGGTCGTCGACTCCGTGGCCGCTGCTGCCGGTGGCTTTATGGGCGTCTCCTCCATCACCACCTTCGTCGAGTCCACCTCTGGCGCTGCCGACGGTGGCCGCACGGGTCTCACCTCCGTCACCACCGGCGTGCTGTTCATTCTCGCCGCGTTCTTCTCCCCCATCGTCACCATCGTTTCCAGCGCCGCCACCTGCGGTGCTCTGGTCTACGTCGGCTACCTCATGATGAGCGAGGCCTCCGAGATCGACTGGTCCGACGTGTCGCAGGGTTTCCCGGCGTTCATGATTGTCGCCGGCGTGCCCTTCACCTACTCCATCTCTGCCGGCATCGGTCTGGGCTTTATCGCCTACGTAGTCGTCGCGCTCTTTAAGGGCGAGGCTTCCAAGATCAAGCCGCTCATGTGGATCGCAGCCCTCGCCTTCCTCGTCTACTTCTTTGTAGCGTAGCGGCAAAGCTGCCAAAGCAGAACACCAAAGCGCGGAGTCGCATCGAGCGGCTCCGCGCTTTTCTTTTAAGTCCAGGCAACGCACGGACGCGCGATATATTGCTTCCCGAGTTTTGGACATTTTGCCCTCCAAACGGCACTACCGCCGGCTACATCCTGCAGATATGCTGGGCGTAATCGCATAGGCCCTATGAGGATGGGAGTAACCATGGCCGCCTTGTTCACAACCCCCAAGCGCAATGACAAAACCTCTGGAGCCCATTTTGTCGAGCCCGACGTGTGCCGTCGCACGCTGCTCGCACACGGCAGCTGGCGCCGCGTGACGCGCCGCATCGTTGTAGGCGCCGTATGCGCGCTTACGGTAAGCTCGCTGCTCATGCCAAGCGTCTCGCTCGCGGCCGAGTGGGTGGACGTTGGCGGCACCCAGTACAACGCCGGCACCGCGGCAGGCGACGAGGCCGGCACCTGGAGCTGGGACGGCGCCGACGACATGAGGCTCAACGGCTATGACGGCGGTGCGATCCAGGCTGCAGGTAAGCTCAACATTGCCTACGAGGGCAAAAACACCGTGAAAACCGAGCCCGATTACACTGGAGCCGCCATCAAGGCGCAGGATGGCACTAACCAGAAGGCAGAGCTGAACATAACGAGCTCGAAGAGCTCGGATGAGCTCAATGTGACAGCCGAGGCCGATGCAATTAAATCCACAGGCGACCTCTCCATTTCTGGCCCAGGCACTGTGAACACCACAAGCACTTCTTCCGACGGAATTGAGGCAAAGGGCGATCTCTCTATCACGGGCTCGGGCACCGTGAATGCTATGGGCGGCACCGAAGGCATCCAATCCAAGGGCGAGACCACCATCGATTCCTCTGGCACAGTGATCGCTAAAGGAGGCGAAGGCTACGGCATCGCCGCGGGCAGTGACCTCATCATCAAAGGCGGTGGCAAGGTAGAAGCAAGCTCTATCTCTATAGAAGAAGAAGCAGCGATTTGGGCTAAAGACGGCATCAACATCTCGGACGGCAGCCAGGTTAAGGCAAACGCCGAGGGATATCTTGCCGTCGACACTGAGGGCAGTCTCGCGGTCACGAACGCCTCCCTTGACGCAAGCGGTGTTGAATATGGTGTCTATGCCTACAAGGGCGTTACGCTCGATCACGCGACCGTGACGGTCCGTACAAGCGCGAGCGGCGGCCAGGCCATCGCCCTCATCACTGACGGGGACGACATCGTCATCAAGAATGGTTCCATCGTGGACGCGTTCGCGGAAGGCAAATTCTCGGTTGCAATCTCTACCAGAAACCACCAGCCAAACGTCGCTGGCGGACACATCTACATCAGCGACTCCGTTGTCAAGGCTATAGCCCGCTATGTCGAGTCCGGTAGCGACGGCCCCGATCACTACAGCAACGACCAAAGCGGCGGGGTCATCCCTGAG
>DBFBKG010000165.1:0-6586 GCA_048203815.1 Collinsella sp.
TACCAGCAACTACTGGAAGTTCTGGGCCGGCGGCTATGACGGCAAGGAAGTAACAACTCAAAACGTCGGCCGAATCTGGACCGACAAGACGGTCAAGGAAACCGCGGCAAACGAAGAGTCGGATTTCCTGACCACGCTGTCTGCTATCTCTTCGACATCCGATACGACGGTCTCCGGCAAACCGCTCGACATCGTGCTGGTGCTGGACGCTTCTGGTTCGATGAATGACCCTATGGGCGCTGGAGATTCCCCCCAGCGTATCGTTGCGCTCAAGAATGCCGCCAACAGCTTCATCGGTACCATCGCCAAGCAAAACGAGAAGATCAAGGATGAAAACAAGCAGCATCAGGTTGCCATCGTTAAATTTGCAGGCAAGAAGAAGAGCGATGAGGTCGGTAATGATAAGTATCGCGAAGGCCTCAACACCTACAACTACTCGCAGACAATGCAAAAGTTGACGGCGTGCTCGGGTAATGGTGCAAAGAGCCTCAAGGAAACAATCAATTCCATTACGCCTGCCGGTGCCACGCACGCCGACTATGGCCTGCAGCTGGCCGAGGGCATTTCGTCTGAGCGTGCTGATGCCAAGAAGGTCGTTGTCTTCTTCACCGATGGCTCGCCCACGAGTTGGGACGGATTCGAGAACGAAGTTGCCAATGACGCTATCAACAGCGCCAAGAAGATCAAGGATAAAGGTGCCGACATTTATACGATCGGTATTTTTAGCGGCGTAAACCCCAGTGCCGTCCCCACGGCTGAAGGCACAAGCAAAGAGAATAAGTTCATGCATGCCGTGTCGAGCAATTATCCTGTTGCCTCGTCAAGCATTACTTACAAGAATCGCCGTGAAGTGTGGACCATCGATTATGGCAAACGTGCGGAAAACTCCGATTACTACAAGTCGGCAACCAGCGCCTCTGAGCTCGAGAAAATCTTCGAAGAGATCTCCGGAAGCATTATCCAAACTGGTTACCCGACCGAAGTTCACGGCGGTTATGGCGAGCATAAGTCTGGCTACATTACGTTTACTGACGAGCTGGGCGACTTTATGCAGGTCGACAACTTTACGTCTGTCGTGTACAACGGCGAAACGTTTGCCAAACCGGCAATAAAGACTGAGAGCAATGTCGACACCTATACATTTACTGGTGCCGCCGCGAACTTGGTTATCACCGTTCAGCATGCCGAAGAGGGCGAGCCTCAGACCGGCGATATCGTAACGGTTAAGATTCCTGCGTCGCTGATTCCGCTGCGCCACTTTAAGATCACCGACGGCGTGCTTACGGTCGACAATACTGAGCCCATTCAGGTGAACTACACCTCAAGCGTTAAGAAAGAAGCGCTCGATAACCTGTTTACGCCCAAGAACGTAAAGGGGCTCGAGGACTACATCAAGAGCAATACGACCACCGCGGAGAACGGTTCCAAGACCGTTAACTTCTACGCGAACAAGTGGAACGCTGGCGCGCTGGGCGACACGATCGCGAACTTTGAGCCTGCCGACACCAACCGCTATTACTATTTCCAGAAGCAGACTCCCATTTACACGGATAAGAACTGCACGACGCCCGCAACGGGTTCGCTGGCTGTCGGCAGCAAGTATTACTACAAGGATGAGTTTGAGGCGCTGGGCGCAGACGGAAAGGCCGAATCCCGTACTGCTGTTATTGAGTTTGCCGGTGAACACGCTGCGAACTTTGAGGGCGCCGTCGTGCGCGACGCGAGTGGAAACCTGTCGTTTAGCAAGGGAACCGCACGCCTGGCCTTTATTGATGAGCTCCACACCACCAAGGAGAGTGTGGGAGGCAACAACACTGGTACCGCGACTGACGTTCTCAATCCCAAGTGGAACAACGTGTCCGCCAAGGCGACCGCGACGCATGTCAATTCCTACCTGGGAAACAACGGCAAGATCAGCTTTAACGTGACGCCGACAACGGTGGATACCAAGGCCAGCTTTGGCCTGACCAAGGTGCTCGAGGGCCGCAGCTGGACGGATGCGGACGAGTTTAAGTTTGAGCTCTCCGCGACGTCCGAGAATGACGCCCCGATGCCCGCATCCGCGACCGCGACCGTGACCAATGCCGCCCTGGACGACAAGGGCAAGGCAGCTATCGACTTCGGCGAGATCACCTACAACAAGCCGGGCGAGTACACCTATGAGGTCCGCGAGGTCAAGGGCGACGCCGGTGGCATTACCTACAGCAAGAACGTTGCCACGTTCAAGGTGACTGTGACGGCTAACGCCAAGGGCGAGCTTAAGGACGACGTTGAAAAGACCTCGGGTGAGACTAAGTTCACGAACACCTATAGCGCCAAGACGGAAACCCCGCTGACTCTTGAGGCAACCAAGAAGCTCACGGGGCGCCCGATGGCCGATGACGAATTTAAGTTTGCGCTGAGCTATGCGGGGCACGACGAGGTTCTGCTGGATGCAACCAACAAGGGCGGCAAGGTTGAGTTCGGTCCGCTGACGTATACGACCGAGTCGCTTGCCAAGCTGGTCAAGGAAGACAAGGCGTCGGTTGACGCTAGCTCAGACAAGCCCACGTGGACCATTCGCTACATTGCTGCCGAGCAGACCGACAAGCTGCCTGCGGGCGTGAGCGCCACCGTGTCGGCAATTGACGCATATGTAACCGTTGTCGACAACGGCGATGGTACCCTGACGGCGACGGCTGTCTACGGCGATACCGGCAACGAGTTTGTGAACGCCTACACTGCCGAGTCTGCCGAGACATCGCTTGTGGGCAAGAAGAATCTGCTGGTTCCTGCTGGCCTGACCCCGGCTGACATTGCCGGCAAGTTTACCTTTACCGTGACCGGTGAAGAGGGCGCACCCTTGCCCGCGAACGCGAGCGTGACCAATGATGCCAAGGGCAAGGTCGACTTTGGCAAGATTACCTTTACGCTCGACGACCTTAACAAGGCTCTGGGCGAGAAGCCCGAGAAGCGCGAGCATACCTTTACCTACACCGTGACCGAATCCGGCGAGGTCGCTGGCGTGACCAACGACGCCAAGCCTCCGCGTACGGTTTCCTTCACCGTGACCGATGACAGCAAGGGCAATCTGAGGGTGTCCCGCAAGCCGGACGGCGATGTGGCATTTACGTTCACCAATACCTACAGCGTGACGCCTGTCAAGACGAGCGTCACCGACCAGATCGCCGCGACCAAGGTCCTGACCGGCCGCGACATGGCTGAGGGCGAGTTCTCCTTCGAGCTCGTCGAGGGCGAGGGCAAGGACGCCAAGGTCGTTGCCACCGGCAAGAACGCCGCCGATGGCAAGATCACGATGAGCCCCATCGAGTACACCAAGGCCGGAACGCACACCTATACGCTGCGCGAGGTCAAGGGCGGAACCACCAGCAAGGGCATCACCTACAGTGACGCCAAGTACACCATCGAGACCACCATCACGGACAAGGGCGACGGTACGCTCAGCGCCACGCATGTTCTGAAGGACGTCAAGGTTGCCGAGTTCAAGAACTCCTACAACGTGACCCCCAAGAGCTCCAGCGTCACCGACCTGATCACCGCGGACAAGGTCCTGGACGGGCGCGACCTCAAGGCTGGCGATTTCCGTTTCGAGCTCGTCGAGGGCAATAACGTGGTCGCCACCGGTACCAACAATGCCGACGGCAAGATCGTAATGGATCCCGTCACCTACACTGCGGCTGGCGAGCACACCTACATACTGCGCGAGACCAAGGCCGGCACCACCGAAAACGGCATTACTTACAGCACCGCTGAGTACACTATTGTGACCACCGTCAAGGATAACAACGATGGCACCCTCAGCGTGGAGCACAAGCTGCAGAATGTTGACAAGGCGACCTTCGAGAACGCCTACACCGTAACCCCCAAGAGCTTCAGTGTTACTGATCAGATCACGGCGACCAAGGTCCTGACCGGGCGCGATCTCAAGGAAGGCGAGTTCTCCTTCGAGCTCGTCGAGGGCAACGATGTTGTCGCCACCGGCAAGAATGACGACCGCGGCAAGATCAAGATGAGCCCCATCGAGTACACCGCTGCCGGCAAGCATACTTACACGCTGTGCGAGGTCCCGGGCGACGCCAACAACGGCATCACCTACGACGGCAAGACCTACACCATTGAGACGACCATCACCGACAAGGGCGACGGCACGCTCGAGGCGAAGCATGTCCTGAATGGAGCCGACGAGGCGAAGTTCAACAACAGCTACAAGCCGAATCCTGACGAGTTCAGCGTCACCGACCAGATCACCGCGAATAAGGTCCTGACCGGACGCGAGCTTGCTGCCGGCGAGTTCTCCTTCGAGCTCGTCGAGGGCGAGGGCAAGGACGCCAAGGTCGTCGCCACCGGCAAGAACGACGCCGAGGGCAAGATCACGATGGGCGCCGTGAAGTACGACAAGGCCGGCAAGCACACCTACACGCTGCGCGAGGCCAACGGCGGAACCACCAGCAAGGGCATCACCTACAGTGACGCCGAGTACACCATCGAGACCACCATCACGGACAACGGCGACGGCACCCTCAAGGCCGAGCATGTCCTGAAGGACGCCAAGACCGCAACCTTCAAGAACACTTACAGCGTGACCCCGACCGATGCAGACCTCGACTTTGACCTGAGCAAGGCCATCGACGGTCGCGAGTGGACGGATGGGGACGAGTTCGGCTTTACCATTACCGCCCCCGATGGCGCTCCGCTACCCGATCCTGCAACCGTAACCGTGAGCAAGCACGATGCGAAGGACGGCATTGCCGCCATCAAGTTCGGCAAGATTCGCTACACGGCTGCCGGAACCTACAAGTACGAGATCCGCGAGAACGCGGGTAATACGGTCGGCATGACGTATGACTCCCACGTCGCGACCGCCGAAGTAACCGTGACCGAGGACGGCGAGGGCAAGCTGACCGCCAATGTCACCAAGAAGGAAAACGGACGCTTTACCAACACGTACCGCACTGAGCTTAACTACACCGCGGCCGGCGGTCTGTGGCTCAGCAAGTATCTGGACGGCCGCCCCATGACCGAGGGCCAGTTCACGTTTACCGTGACGCCTGCCGACGAGGCCTCGGCCAACGCGCTTGGCCTGCTGCCCGGAGCCAACAACTTCAAGTCCCCTGCGACGGCAGAGGCAACGGTCGGCCTGATCGACATCCTGGCTGGCCATGAGGTCAAGTTTACGCAGGCTGACGCCGGCAAGACCTTCACGTACACCGTAGCCGAGAAGAATGATGGCAAGCCCGGTTACACCTACGACGACGCCGTGCGTACCGTGACGATCGCCGTCGCCGATGACGGTGCCGGTACGCTTACCGCCACGACGACCGTCTCCGGCGGTCCCGAGGGTACGCATACGACGGTCCACAAGAGCGGTGAGAACAAGGTCGAGAGTGCCCTGGTTCCGTTCCACAACAGCTACAGCGCTACGACCAATACGCCTGGTGGTACCGCTGCTCAGGTTGTCGCCACCAAGACCCTGACCGGTCGTCCGATGGCCGACGGCGAGTTCTGGTTCGGCATTGCCTATCAGGGCGAGCTTGTGGGCTACGAAAACCTCAAGCCTAATATCGGCGGGCATGTGAGCTTTGATGCGCTGCACTACGACACCGAGATGCTTGCCAATCTTGAGGCGGCTGGGCTTGCCCATCGTACCGACAAGGACGGTAAGCTCGCTTGGACCATTAACTACACGGCCTACGAAGATTTATTCGGGCTGCCGAATGGCGTTTCCGCTACAACGTGGAGCTTTGGCTTTAAGGTTATCGTTGTCGACAACGGTGACGGTACCCTGACGGCAACGGTCGACTACGGTGGCGTCGAGCCCTTGTTCGAAAACGTCTACGGCGCCGAGGCCGTGGATGCCGCACTCATCGGCACCAAGAAGCTCCAGGCAGCCGAGGGCCTGGCCCCGGCCGACATCGCGGGTAAGTTTACCTTTACCGTGACCGCTGACGAGGCGGGTGCCCCGATGCCCGAGCGCACGACCGCAACCAACGACGCGGCCGGCAACGTGGACTTTGGCAAGATCCACTTTACGCTCGAGGACCTCAACCGCGCCCTGGGCGTGACGGACGATGCGACCGATAAGGCCGAGGCAGACGAAGCTGACGAGGCTGAGGCCGACGAGGCAGAGGCTGAAGAGGCCGACGCCGACGCTGATGCCAACGCCGACGAGCCCAGCGACGAGTCCGAGCCCGCAGATCCCGCTGCCCCGCGCTCGCACACCTTTACCTACACGGTGGCCGAGTCCGGTAGCGCCCCTGGCGTGACCAACGACACCAACGCCACGCGCAAGGTTTCCTACACCGTGACCGATGACGGTGCCGGACATCTGATCGTCAAGCGCGACGGCGGCGACGGTGCGGCCTTTACGTTCACCAACACGTACGGCGTGGCACCTACCGATTCTTCCGTGACCGATCAGGTCAAGACGGTTAAGCGTCTGACCGGCCGCGACCTTGCAGCTGGCGAGTTCACGTTTGAGCTGCTCGAGGACGGCGTGACTGTCGCTAGTGGCACCAACGACGCCAACGGTAACGTTACGCTGAGCCCGATCCGCTACGAGGCGCCCGGTACGCACACGTACACGCTG
>DBFBKG010000166.1:0-6068 GCA_048203815.1 Collinsella sp.
CTCATAACGATGCCGCCGCCAACATAGATGCCCACGTGTCCGTACAGCAGACCCGGCGTACCGGTGCCACTGTGCGACGAGTCGGCCACGATCATGCCCACCTGCAGCGCCGAGCGGTCGGAGCTATAGCACCAGGCGTTAAACATGTCGCACGCATTGCCGCCAAAGTAGCCCACGCCGGCGTTACGGAACACGTTGGTAACCCACGCCGCGCACCAGTTCTGGCCAGGCGAGGGCGTGGAGTAGCACGCGTTGACGACGGCCTGCTGCTTGCCCGAGCCGGCATTCTGCTGCGGAGTTCCGGGCGCATACGATCCGCCACCCGAGCTTGAACCACCCGAGTAGGAATTGTTCTTGTTTGCGGCAGCCGCGGCAGCGGCAGCCTTCTTGGCAGCCTCCTCAGCCTGAGCGGCAGCAAGAATCTCGGAATCGCGCTGGGCCATGAGCTCCTTGACATCGTCGGAGAGGCCGTTCAGAACCGTCTGGACCTCCTGCTGCTTGGCCTGCATGTCCTGCATCTGAGCAGTCTGCTGGTCCTTGAGCTTCTCCAAGTCGGCTTTTTGCGACTCGAGCTCGGACTTCTGTGTATCGAGCTCTTTCTGAATGGTCTGGATGTCCTCGATGGCGTCACGGTCGCTCTTGTTGATCTTCTCGACGTAATGCGCGTTGGCGACGAGCTCCTCAAACGAGCCAGAAGCGAGCAGCAACGACAGGATATTGGTACCGCCCGACTTGTAGCTTGCCGCCACGCGATCGGAAAGGTCGTTACGCTTCTTCTTGAGCTCCGACTTCTTGGTGTCGATCTGCTCCTGGGTGTCGTCGATCTGACCCTGAACGCCTTCGATATCGTTGAGGGTCTGGGCATTCTTGTTGGCGAGCGCCGCGTACTCATTAGCGATGCTGTCGAGCTGGGCCTGGACCTCGTCGAGCTGGGCCTGGGCGGCATTCAGTTTGTCGGTGGTTTCTTGGCTGGCCTCAGCCGCATGGGCGCGGGTGGGCAGGCCAAAAAGGACAGCCGCAGAAGCGGCGCCGAAAAGAGCCTTAAGGGCAGTGCGGCGCGAAAGCTCCTGCGTAAAAATGGAATCGTTGTTTGGTGACATATGTACTCCGTTACATGCTTATTTATATGTCGCTCAACTCAAACATATTAACGCACATCGCGCTTGTCCCAACTATTTCCACGAACGGCTGGAAAAGCATGGTCAGCGGCTCGCAAATACGCCCCGCGCCAAAGGTAAGGATTATGCAAATAACACCCTATGAGTACGTTAACATCAATCCTCTGGTTTTCCTTCCCCGCGTGTTTTGGGCGCCCCCAGCTGCGCTATACTCCCCTCAAGAAGTGTTCCTGATTCGATAGGAGACTACATGTCCAAAGCACTCGACCCCAAAGACACCTGCGTCCTCGTTACCGGCGGCGCCGGCTTTATCGGCTCGCACACCGTCGTTCAGCTGCTCGAGGGTGGCTACCAGGTTGTCGTCGTCGATGACCTCTCCAACTCCAGCGCCGTTGCTATCGACCGCGTCAAGACCATCGTGGGCGACGAGGCCGCCAAGAACCTCACCTTCTACGAGGCCAACGTGCTCGACCGCGATGCGATGAACAAGATCTTCGATACCCACCAGATCGACCGTGTCATCCACTTCGCCGGCTTTAAGGCCGTTGGCGAGTCGGTGAGCAAGCCCGTCGAGTATTACCACAACAATATCGAGAACACCTTGGTACTCATCGATGTCATGCGCAACCATGGTTGCAAGTCCATCATCTTCTCGAGCTCTTCGACCGTCTACGGCGATCCGGACAATCCGCCCGTCACCGAGGAAGACCCCAAGAAGCCCGCGACCAACCCCTATGGTTGGACCAAGTGGATGATTGAGCAGATCCTCATGGACGTCCGCACCGCCGACCCCGAGTGGGACGTCGTGCTGCTCCGTTATTTCAATCCCATCGGCGCCCATCCGTCGGGCCTGATCGGCGAGGACCCCAAGGGCATCCCCAACAACCTGGTGCCTTACGTCGCCCAGGTCGCCGTCGGTAAGCTCGAGGCCGTTCAGGTCTTTGGCAACGACTACCCCACCCCCGACGGCACCGGCGTGCGCGACTACATCCACGTGTGCGACCTGGCATCTGGTCACGTTGCCGCCCTCAACTGGATGAACGGCAAGACCGGCGTCGAGATCTTTAACCTGGGCACCGGCACCGGCACCTCGGTACTTGAGGTCGTCGCCGCCTTCTCCAAGGCTTGTGGCAAGGAGCTGCCCTACGTGATCCGCGAGCGCCGCGCCGGCGACATCGCCGCCAACTGGTGCGATGCCTCCAAGGCCGAGCGCATGATGGGCTGGAAGGCCCAGTACGACATCGCGGACATGTGCCGCGATAGCTGGAACTGGCAGAGCCACAACCCCAACGGCTTCGCCGACGCCGAGTAGCAAAACCTACATACCGCTCTTGCCCCGATCTCACGTTGTGAGGTCGGGGCTTTTTCATGGCATGTAACCATTCGCCGAAAATCGACCAACTTTTTTATCTTGCCTGTACATGTTTAAACAACATGTTTTACAATAGGCGTATCGAATCAGAACATCGGAGGCGGACTGCACACCCATCGGCAGGCCGACCCCACAACAAGAAGGTTGGTGAGCGCATTCATGGAGCGTGCAAGCGGCGTCCTCATGCCCGTCTCATCTCTGCCCGGACCATACGGAATCGGCGGCTTTGGCTGGAATGCCTACGACTTCGTCGATTTTCTCGCCTCGTGCAAACAACATTACTGGCAGATTCTGCCCCTTACGACGACCAGCTATGGCGATTCGCCCTATCAGTCGTTCTCGGCCCGCGCAGGCAACCCCAACTTTATCGACTTTGCCGAGCTTATCGAGGCAGGGTATCTGGAGCAGCGCGATATCGATGGCGTGTATCTGGGATCCGACCCCAGCAATGTCGACTACGGTGCTATCTTTGGCGGCCGCCGTCAGATTCTCGACCGCGCCGCTGAGCGCTTTGCTGCCGACAAGCCGGCCGATTTCGATGACTTTATCCAGGCCAACGAGGACTGGCTCATCCCCTACTGTGAGTTCATGACCGTCAAAGAGGAGTGCGGTCTCAAGGCGTTTTGGGAGTGGCCCGCGGAGCTCCGCACCCGCAGCGAGGCTTCCGCCAAGGTCTGCGCCGACCATCCGGCGCGTATGCTCTACCACCAGATGACGCAGTACTTCTTCGATCGCCAGTGGAGCCGCCTCAAGGCCTATGCCAACGAGCGCGACATTCTCATCATCGGCGACCTGCCCATCTATGTCTCGCGTGACTCCGTCGAGATGTGGGCGACGCCTGAGCTCTTTAAGATCGACGCCGCCGGCAATCCCGTGAGCGTCGCCGGCACGCCGCCCGACCAGTTCTCGGCCACCGGCCAGTACTGGGGCAACCCCATCTACGACTGGGACGCCATGGAGTCCGACGGCTTCTCCTGGTGGGAGGGCCGCATTCGCGCCGCCCTCGACATGTACGACGTCATCCGCCTGGATCACTTCCGCGGCTTCGAGGCCTATTGGGAGGTGCCGTTCTCCTCGCCCGATTCGTCCTACGGTTCGTGGACGCAGGGTCCCGGCCTCAAGTTCTTCAAGACGCTCGAGGAAAAGCTCGGCACGCTGCCCATCATCGCCGAGGACCTGGGCTTCCTCACCCCCGGCGTCATCGACATGCGCGACAACTCGGGCTTCCCCGGCATGAAGATCCTGCAGTTTGCCTTTGAGGGCACCAACTCGTACTACCTGCCGCATAACTACATCGCCAACACCGTCGCCTATGTGGGCACCCACGACAACGAGACGGCGCGCGGTTGGTTTGAGGGAACGGCCACCCCCCGTCAGCGCGAGCAGGCAGCCCTGTACACCCATCAGCAGGCCGGCGAACCCATGGCAGATGCACTCAACCGCACCATCGCCGCCAGCGTGAGCGACACGTGCATCTACACCATGCAGGACCTGCTCAACTTGGGCAACGAGGCGCGCATCAACACCCCTGCCACGCTGGGCGGCAACTGGACCTGGCGCATGCTCGACGGCGCCATCACCCGCGAGCTCGAGCACAAACTCACCGACTGGACCGAGACCTACTTCCGCATCCCGTCGGAAGCCGAAATCGAGCTTCCTCAATAGGAGCTACCGCGCCCGACCCCTCCCCACCGTGCGGACGCGCTTGCTTTTCCCGCGCGAGGCCACCCCAATCCCCTCGCGCGGGCTTCTTATGAATTGCAGACATGAAACAACCCATCACAGGAGAAAACATGCCCCAAATTAACCTCATGGAACTCGCCGAGCAGTCTTTTGGCACCTCGCTCGAGCAGCTCGACGACCGTCGCATTTACAAGCTGCTGGTCAAACTCGTGCAGGAGCGCTCCGCCGCCTGCCCGCTCAACAACGGCAAGAAAAAGCTCTATTACATTTCCGCCGAATTTTTGATCGGCAAGCTGCTCATCAACAACATGATCGACCTCGGCATCTACGACGAGGTTAAGGACCAGCTCGTCGCCGCCGGCCACGACCTCAACAAGATCGAGGAGTTCGAGGTCGAGCCTTCGCTCGGCAACGGCGGCCTGGGCCGTCTGGCCGCATGCTTCTTGGATTCCATCGCCACGCTGGGCCTTACCGGCGACGGCGTGGGCCTCAACTACCATTACGGCCTGTTCCGCCAGCGCTTTGTCGACAACCAGCAGAAGGCCGTCCCCGACGAGTGGCTTGGCGAGCAAGACATCCTGATCGACGACGACCGCTCCTACACCGTCGAGTTCGGTGATTTTGCCGTTACTTCCAAGCTCGTCAACATCGATGTGCCCGGTTATGGCCAGCCCACCAAGAACCGCCTGCGCCTGTTCGACCTGGCAAGTGTCGACGACGGCTTGGTCCCCGGCAGCTCCATCGACTTCGACAAGACCGAGATCGCCAAGAACCTCACCCTGTTCCTCTATCCGGATGATTCCGACGAACAGGGCCGTCTGCTTCGCATCTACCAGGAATACTTCATGGTGAGCAACGCCGCTCAGCTCCTGATTGACGAGGCCGTCGAGCGCGGCAGCAACCTGCACGATCTAGCCGACTACGCCGTGGTCCAGATCAACGACACGCACCCCACCATGGTCATTCCCGAGCTCATCCGCCTGCTCACCACCGAGCATGGCATCGAGTTTGACGAGGCAGTCACCATCGTACGCTCCATGGTCGCCTACACTAACCACACGATTCTTGCCGAGGCGCTCGAGAAGTGGCCGCTCGCCAGCCTGCAGAAGGTCTCCCCTGCCATCGCCGACATTATCGTCAAGCTCGACGAGGTCGCCAAGGCCGAGCACGACGACCCGCGCGTCGCCATCATCGACGAGCACGACACCGTCCACATGGCTCACATGGACATTCACTTTGGCTTCTCCATCAATGGCGTCGCCGCACTCCACACCAAAATCCTGGAGGATACCGAGCTTCATCCGTTCTACGAGATCTACCCCGAAAAGTTCTCCAATAAGACCAACGGCATCACCTTCCGCCGCTGGATCCAGGGAGCCAACCCCGCGCTTGCCAGCCTGCTCGACGATGTAATCGGTACCGATTGGCGCAGCACCGGCGACCTGAGCAAGCTTGCCGAGTTCGTTGACGACAAAGGTGTTCTTGAGCGCTTGGCTGCCACCAAGACCGAGGCCAAGGCCATCATGCGCGAGTTTATGGCGCTCGAGCAGGGTGTGACCATTCCCTCCAACGCCATCATCGATGTTCAGGTCAAGCGTATCCACGAGTACAAGCGCCAGCAGATGCTCGCGCTCTACATCATCTGGAAGTATCTCGACATCAAGAACGGCAATAAGCCTAAGCACCCCGTCACCATCATCTTTGGCGGCAAGGCGGCCCCTGCCTACACCATCGCCCAAGACATCATTCATCTAATCCTGACGCTGTCCCAGTGGATAGCAAACGACCCCGACGTGGCCCCCTACCTGCAGGTTGTCATGATCGAGAACTACAACGTCACCGCCGCCGAGCGCGTAATCCCCGCCGCCGACATCTCCGAGCAGATCAGTCTGGCC
>DBFBKG010000167.1:0-8318 GCA_048203815.1 Collinsella sp.
CGCCGCAGAAACGCACCCCATTCGGGAATTTCCTGGATCTCGTCAAAGAAAATGTAAGCGCCCTCGGTTCGAGCAGCAGGATACAGCGCATAGAACGTGTCGAGCACGTCCGCCAGCAGCGATGACTCATACGGGCGCAAGCGCTCGTCCTCAAAATTAAAGTAAAGCATCCGGTCAAGCTCGACGCCCCGGCCCTGAAGCCGCTGCATCTCCTGATACAGGCGATACGTCTTTCCACAACGGCGGGCCCCCACAACCACATTTACGATGTTGTCGCGCTTTGGCTCCTGTGGGTTTCCCAGATCAAGGTCTCGCTCAAAGACCCGCGGAACCCCCTGCTGTTCAAAGTCCTTTATTTTCTGGGCGATCAAGTCGTTGAATGCCATGATTCTCCAATCTTGCTCTCTAGCTAATCAAAATTATACTGATTCTTGATTAGCTAGAGAGCAAGATTGTGTGTAGTTTGATTAGCACTTAAGCAAGTTTTATCACCGTTATTGCTCCGAAGGATATCGAGTGGCTAAGAGGACAACCGAGCTCGAATGCGACTCCCCGAGCAGTCAATTTGGGACGGGGCTTTTTTGACTACCCTCCCCCTGTAGAAAAATCCCTAACGCAGTTGCGGTGTAATAGGGTCGGTTTTTGCTGGTCAAACCGCAAAACAGTCCCTATTTCACCGCAACTTATTGGTGGCCTTTTGGGTGGCACTCAGCGCCACGGATCGGCTTCGAACATCGGCTCACGCTCGGGGCGGCGATCGCTGTAGGGATCGTAGCCGTCATCGTCCTCGTTCTCGGCGCGAATGTAGGGATCGCGCGGCTTGGGCGCCGGCTTAGGTGCAGGCTTGGGTGCGGCGGGTGCAGCATCGGTCGCCGACGTGTTCGTCTTGTTCTTGTCTATCATCTGCATATCTCCTTGCCATGCAATCGTGCTCGACATCATCGATTGTCGCACGAAAAAGGGCGGCGGACCCAATTGGATCCGCCGCCCTTGGCGTTTAGAAACGGCTGGCAGATTTTAAGGCATGTCCCAAAAATCTACTCGGCATCGGGGACCTCGTAGGTGGCCGCCGGCGTGTTATCGCACACGACGGTAAAGCCGCCGTCCTTGTCGGCATCGACCGTCACCTGATCGCCCTCGCGCACCGTGCCGTCGATGATGGCGGCGGCGATGGCGTCCACGACCTCGCGCTGGACCAGACGCTTGAGCGGACGGGCGCCAAAGACCGGGTCCAGGCCGCCCACGGCGAGCATCTGCTTGGCCGCCGGGGTGATGGCAAGCGTCATGCGCTCCTTGGCCAGACGCGCGCGGACGTCGGCAAGCTGGATGTCGACGATCTTCTCGATCTGCGCCATGCCGAGCGGATGGAACACCACGATGTCGTCGATACGGTTGAGGAACTCGGGGCGGAAGGTCTGAGCCATGGCAGCGTCGACCTGATGGCGCATCTCCTCCTCGTCCTTACCGGACAGATCGGCGATGGCTTTGGAGCCCACGTTGGACGTCATGATGATAATCGTGTTCTTGAAGGACACCTGGCGACCCTGGCCATCGGTCAGACGGCCGTCGTCGAGCACCTGCAACAGCACGTTAAAGACATCCGGATGGGCCTTCTCCATCTCGTCGAGCAAGATCACGGAGTACGGACGACGGCGCACGGCCTCAGTGAGCTGGCCGCCCTCGTCGTAACCCACGTATCCCGGGGGCGCACCGATCAGACGCTGGACGCTGAACTTCTCCATGTACTCGGACATATCGATACGCACGAGCGCGCGCTCGTCGTCGAACAGGCACTCGGCAAGCGCCTTGGCGAGCTCGGTCTTGCCCACGCCAGTGGGGCCCAGGAAGAAGAAGCTGCCGATGGGCTTGTCCGGATCGGAGAGGCCCGCACGGCTGCGACGCACAGCCGCGGCGACGGCGGAGACGGCCTCGTCCTGACCGATGACGCGCTTATGCAGCTCGCCCTCCAGGCCCTTGAGCTTGTCGAGCTCGCCCTGCATCATCTTGGACACGGGCACGCCGGTCCAGGCACTCACGACCTCG
Organism: Collinsella sp.; assembly: GCA_048203815.1. Taxonomy (GTDB): domain Bacteria; phylum Actinomycetota; class Coriobacteriia; order Coriobacteriales; family Coriobacteriaceae; genus Collinsella. The sequence goes on from DBFBKG010000167.1 coordinate 2,044, forward strand.
GCGATCTCGTCGGAGGTCACCTGCTCGTTGAGGCCCTCGCCGTCCTGCTGCTTTTGTGCCTCGAGCGCAGCCTCGGAATCCTGAATCTGCTGCTGCAGGCCCGGAATCACGGAGAAGCGCAGCTCGGACGCACGGCCCAGGTCGCCGTTGCGCGTTGCACGCTCCTCTTCGCTCTTGGCCTCGTCAAGCTGGCCCTTAAGCTCCTGCACGTGGTCGATGGCGTTCTTTTGGTTGAGCCAGCCGGCCTTTTGCACGTTGAGCTTTTCCTGGACCTCGGCGATCTCCTGACGTAGGGCCTCCAGACGCTCCTTGGAGGCGTCATCGGTCTCCTTCATGAGTGCCTGCTCCTCGATCTGCAGCTGGGTGAGCTGACGCGTGGTGGCGTCGATCTCGACCGGCATGCTGTCGAGCTCCATGCGCAAACGACTTGCGGCCTCGTCGACCAGATCGATGGCCTTGTCGGGCAGGAAGCGGTCGGCGATGTAGCGGTCGGAAAGGTCGGCGGCGGCCACGAGCGCGCTGTCGGTGATGTGCACGCCGTGGAAAATCTCGTACTTCTCCTTGAGGCCACGCAGGATCGAGATGGTGTCCTCGACGGTAGGCTCGCTCACCATAACGGTCTGGAAACGACGCGCGAGCGCCGCGTCCTTCTCGATGTACTTGCGGTACTCGTCAAGCGTGGTCGCGCCGATCGCGTGCAGGTCGCCACGGGCGAGTGCAGGCTTCAGGATGTTGCCGGCGTCCATGGAGCCCTCGGTGGCACCCGCGCCCACGATGGTGTGGAGCTCATCGATGAACAGGATGACCTTGCCCTCGGACTTCTGTACCTCCTTGAGCACGGCCTTCAAGCGGTCCTCGAACTCACCACGGTACTTGGCACCGGCGACCAGCGCGCTCATGTCGAGCTCGATGAGGTCGCGGTCGCGCAGCGTGCTCGGCACGTCGCCGGCCACGATACGCTGGGCGATGCCCTCGACGATGGCCGTCTTGCCGACGCCCGGCTCACCGATGAGCACGGGGTTGTTCTTGGTGCGACGGGACAGGACCTGGATGGTACGACGAATCTCGTCGGTACGGCCGATGACCGGGTCGAGCTTGCCGGCGCGGGCAAGGTCGCAGATATTGCGGCCGTACTGTTCCAGTGCCTCAAACTGGGTCTTGTCCTCGGCAGACGTCACGCGGTCATCGCCACGCAGCTCCTCGTAGACCTGCTCGATGCGCTCCTTGGTCACGCCGGCATCGCGCAGCACACGGCCCGCCTCGCCCTTGTCCTCGGCAAGTGCCATCAGCAGATGCTCGGTCACCACAAAGCTGTCGCCCATCTTGGTGGCCTTCTTCTCGGCCTTTTCGATGACACGGACGAGCTCGTTAGACAGACCCATCTGCTGACCCTCGCCCGAAACCTTGGGCGCGTGGTCGATGGCATCCTGTGTGGAGCGCGCGAGCTGAGCCGGGTCGGCACCGATGCGCTCTATGATCACGGAGATATTGCGCTCGCCGGCACCGAGCAGGGCGGACAGCAGGTGAATCGGCTCCACCGCGCCGGCCTGCGCGTCGGCAGCCGTGCTCATGGCGGTCTGCAGCGCCTCGCGCGACGTCATTGCTAGCTTATCGATTCTCATGGAATCACCTCTCTTGGGGCGGCCGCCCTACGGGGCGGCTTCACGTTGTTCGAGAAGTATTGTTGCCAGCTTTGCGCGATCTTATACACAAATCTAAGTCTCTATATATAAGATTTTCTGAGTGTTCCCACGACATGACAAACCACCACAAAGGGGACAGGTACCTTTGTGGTGGTCGCGGTCTCTACTCCTTCGCCGAACCCGTACTTCCCGATTCGACGGTCCAGGGCATCTCATCCTCGAAGAGCCATAACGGGCAGACCCACTATCGCGTGCAGTCTGCGGGTCGGGCAAGCAGGTCTGTTCATAGGCATCTTGGATACACTGGCCCATAAAATCGTTGAGCTCGGCCTGGTCGCCCTCCATGACATAGGCTGCATCGCCGGCCATGATGTAAATACCCGGACCCTCATTGCCCTCGTAACCCGGATCGTACGAGACATCACATAACTTTGCGCCGTTTGCAGTGTCCAGCTCGATGGAAGAGTGACATCCGCCAACCATGTCGTTCGCTTTTGCCCGATAGGACGCATATCCGTACCAACGCTTAAATGTTTTGCCCTTGAGTAGCTCGGACGCCCTATCGATCAGGCTTGTATCCGTGGTATAGCGCATGGCCCCAAGCTGAATACTCGGATAATTGCTAATACCCAGCACAGCCGGCTGCTCATCAAAATCAACGGTAATGGTCTCGGGCTTGTCGTCGCCGGTCAGAAGTTCGACAGATTGAGCCACAGGCTTGACCAACGGCTCCGTCACCGCAGCAGGTAGAAATGCCATACCGACAGCGCCCGCGCCAACCACAGCGATCGCAAGCGCCAAGACAATCAATCCAATACGGGTAGAACGGCTCACGGCAAAACACCCCACAATGCAAACCTTCGCCACCTGCACTAATGATACCGCCAGCTAACACTATTACCAAAAGAAGCCGCGCGCTCCTCACCACCACAAAGGGGACAGGCACCTTTGTGGTGGTTTTCGACGCTAACGGTCGACCATCTCGCGCCATGAGATTAAACTTGAATTGTTCTCTGAACATATCCATTTCTGCCTATCCTCAACAGATCTTTGTCTCGAGGAGCGCATATGAAGCCGTCTCATTCCACCGGTCGCAACGTCATCGCCATTCTCGCCATACCCATCGTGATGCTCTTCCTTATCGTCATCACGCCCTTTTCTTTTGGTATCGCCTCGCCCTTCGATCTTTGCGGGATGATCGACGCCGGCTCGCGTGCCACCTCGCTCTCCTTTGTCTGCCGTGGCGTGTTCTACGAATATGCAATTCCCACCGGAAGTTGGCAGTCCAAGTTACCGTTGCTCGGCAAGGTCGACGGATGCTCCCCCTATTTCTGCCTTGAACCTCAGGCGCTAAACTATCTGATCGACGACCAGCCACTCGACTCCATCACCCTCGCCTACGACTACGCACCAAACACCGATGAGCGCCACATGAACCAAGTCCTCGACAAGCTGCTTGGACAGTGCGGGCTCACCGCGGAAGCCGGTCGAACCATCTATAGCAACCGGAAATTAAAGCGAACAGAACTCCGCCGTGTCGGAAAAATCAAAGGGCGAAACGGGGCCGCCTACTGGGATGCCTGGGCAACACGCGACAAGGGCGAATTCGGACACAGCACCTATATGGTCACTGTCTACACCAAAGACGGAATTAAGGACAATGTTGACGATTTCGCGTCATCCAAACTCGGCATCCCCAAAACAATCAAGCCCGCCAGCCCAGATGAAATCCTGTAGAGACGCTCATTAACATACCGCTCAACAATCACAACAACATCGAGCTCGTTCCCCACCACCACAAAGGCGCCTGTTCCCTTTGTGGTGGTTTTCGACAAAAAGAAGCCGCCCCATTAACAGAGGCGGCATCAAGCAAGTCTATTTATTGGCGTCCCTCAAGACCCAACGAGAACGCAGAAATGTAGCCCAGGGCTTACCCTTTCCCGAACGCGACCCTCGCGAAGCGCGTGAGCGGGCGGGAAAGGGTAAGCCCCGGGCGGACAATTAAGTGCGTTACTCGGCAGCGGCCTTGAACTTGTTGTAGTTGATCAGGCAGCCGGCCTTGACGATGGCGCGCTCCTCTGCCGTCATATCGGCAATGTAAAGCTCAATCCGCTCGACCGTGCCGTCGGCGCGCACCACGTAGGCGGCGATGTCCTTCAGGTCGCCATCGAGCGCGGCACGGATACCCGGCACAAAGACGTAGTCGCCCACCTCAAAGTTAGGCTCGGCCTCCATCTGGAAGGGCACCATGCCCCAGTTCATCACGTTGGAGCGATAGCGCTTGGTGGCATACTCGTGGACGATGTTGGCCAGGCCGCCAATCACGCGCTGGCAGCTCGCGGCCTGCTCGCGGGCAGAACCGTCACCGGGCTTCTTGGCATAGAGCATGGAGCCGTACTCGGTCGCCTTGGCGTCGGCAGCGACACCCGCGCCGGCCAGTGCCTCAAACACGCCCGCAAGCTCGGCATCAAGCGCCGCCAGGTCACCCGCGGCCTCGCCGGCCACGCGACGCTTTTCCACCGCGTCGACCTCCTTGGAACGACCCACGTAGGCCGGATCGCGGCGGCTGAGAGTAAACTCGGCCAGGCCCAGCGGGTTGGAGCGGAAGGAGCTCGTCTCGCCCGAAGGAATGAGCTCGTCGGTCGTGGTGACCGGGTCCATGATCTTGGAGCACACCTTGAGCAGGATATCGTCGCCGAGAGGCTCCATCGCGGGCCACGGCTTGATATTGGGACCCTCGACCAGCTCGTCGGCAGGCTCCGCCTTGCCAAAGCCCCAGTACACACGCTTTTTGTACGGCGCGTCGTCAAAGGTGTACTCGCAGGCCTCGTCCCAAGTCTCCTCGGGCAAATCGGTCGCCGGCGTCAGGACGCCGCCGTTGGCAGCCGTCGCCGCAATGGAGCGGGCGTCCATCAGGGCCACGGCGCTCAACTGGCCATTGCCCGGCTTGGAACCCTCGCGGTTGGGGAAGTTGCGCGTAGTGTGGCGGATCGAAAGGCCGTTGTTGGCGGGCGTGTCGCCGGCGCCGAAGCACGGGCCGCAGAATGCCGTGCGCACAATCGCGCCGGCCTCCATAAGGTCGTAGATATAGCCGCGGCGTGTAAGCTCGAGTGCCACGGGCTGGCTCGTGGGATAGACCGACAGCGAGAACTCGCCGCAGCCGGTGTTGGCGCCCTTGAGCACGCGGGCAGCCTGGACCACTGAGTCGTAGTTGCCGCCCGAGCAGCCGGCGATAACGCCCTGCTGCACGTGCAGCTTGCCATCGACGATCTTGTCGAGCAGGCTAAAGTGCGTCTTGCCCTCGCCGATCTTGGCGGCCTCGAGCTCCACCTCGTGAAGGATGTCCTCGAGGTTCTCGTTGAGCTCGTCAATCTCGAAGCCGTTGGAAGGATGGAACGGCAGCGCGATCATGGGCTTGATGCTCGACAGATCGACCTCGACGCAGCCGTCGTAGTAGGCAACATCGGCAGGCTTGAGCTCGCGGTAGTCGTCGCCGCGGCCGTGCATGGTCAGAAACGTGTGCGTGTCCTCGTCGGTGGCCCAGATGCTCGACAGGCAGGTGGTCTCGGTGGTCATGACATCGACGCCGTTACGGTAGTCGGTCGTCATGCTCGCGATGCCGGGGCCCACAAACTCCATGACCTTGTTCTTGACGTAGCCCTTGGCAAAGACGGCGCGGATGATGGCGAGCGCCACGTCGTGCGGGCCGACGCCGGGGCGCGGGGCGCCCGTGAGGTAGATGGCAACAACGCCGGGATAGGCGACGTCGTAGGTGTCACGCAGCAGCTGCTTGGCCAACTCGCCGCCGCCCTCACCCACGGCCATGGTGCCCAGGGCGCCGTAGCGGGTGTGCGAGTCAGAACCCAGGATCATCTTGCCGCAACCGGCGAAGTTCTCACGCATAAAGGAGTGGATGACGGCGATGTGCGGCGGGACGAAGATGCCGCCGTACTTCTTGGCAGCCGAGAGGCCAAAGACATGGTCGTCCTCGTTGATGGTACCGCCCACGGCGCACAGCGAGTTGTGGCAGTTGGTGAGCACGTAAGGCAGCGGGAACTGCTCCATGCCCGAGGCGCGCGCCGTCTGGATGATGCCGACGAAGGTGATATCGTGGCTCGCCATGGCATCGAAACGAATCTTGAGCGCCTCGGGGTCGCCGGACGTGTTGTGTGCCTGAAGGATCGAATACGCGATGGTGCCGCGCTTGGCATCCTCGGGCGTCTGCGTAATACCGCGCTCGGCAGCCTCGGCCGCAGGCACAACCTCGCTGCCGCCGCGCAGGTAGATGCCGTCCTCGTACAGCTTGACCATACTGTCTCCTACTCTGCCCAAAAGATTTGGGCGCATAGCATGCATTCGTTCAATATCGTGCCATAGAACGGTTGCAAGTGGGTTACGAATCTGCACGTTCACTTTATCTTGGTAAAGCATGGGATGAGTCCGGTGTGGGCCGGCAGACTTGGCGCAAGGAGTGTCCCAAAGTGCCGGCACAGACGATATGAGCAGGACATAAAAACATTGAGAGCCCCTGCTGCATGAAAGACCGCGGATTAGGCCGACAATGGTGAGTGTCTAATCCAACCGTGGCGGCCACGCCGCATTCATGGAAGGGGCTCCCATGCTCGATACTAC
>DBFBKG010000168.1:0-10024 GCA_048203815.1 Collinsella sp.
GGCCTGGAGACTCTAGGGCTTCTCTTTTGGCATCATGAATGTTTACTAGATATAATGTCCAACTTGCACAATCTAAATCGTCCAACTTGCACAATTTAAATCGTCCAACTTGCACAATTTAAATCGTCCAACTTGCACAAATCAACGATATAATACCCTGCTAGCAAGGAGGGTGACATGAATTCGATTGAACACGGTTATTTACCACGAGTCGCAGACAAAGTGCTCGCCAGAAAACTAAAATCTTCCGGGGCTGTCCAAATCAAAGGGCCAAAATGGTGCGGCAAGACCGCAACGGCTGAACAGGCAGCCGCAAGCAGCATCTACATGCAAGACCCCGATAACGGTCCGAGCTACATCCAGCTTGCCGATTCGAAGCCCTCTCTCCTGCTCAAAGGAGATGAGCCACGCCTCATCGATGAATGGCAAATGGCCCCACAGCTTTGGGACGCCGTAAGGTTCGCGATCGACCGCGGCAAAGGACGAGGCAGGTTTATCCTCACCGGCTCCGCAACGCCTCGGGCAAGCGAAATGCCGGCACACTCAGGAGTCGGCCGCATAGCACGTATAAACATGCGCCCGATGTCACTTTTTGAATCACGCGAGTCAACAGGATCAGTTTCGCTGGCAAGCCTGTTTGATGGAAACACCGATGTTGCCGATATGGTCGACTTCGATATCGAACGTATCGTCTACTCACTTTGCCGAGGAGGTTGGCCTGAAGCGGTTATCGAGCCAAACCATGGGATTGCGCTATCCATGGCCCCTGATTACATCTCGGAACTGCTTGATTCCGATATCGACGAGATTGATGGACTGCGGAGAAATAAGACTTGGATGGCCCAGATTATTCGAAGCTACGCTCGCAATATCTCAACAGAGGCATCGCTCGCCACAATCGCCGCCGACATGCAAGGAGAACCTCCCTCAAGAAATACCGTTTCTGAATATGTCGACGCCTTGACCCGCTCCTGCGTTTTCGAAGATCTCGAGGCATGGGCCCCGCGGCTCCGCTCAAAAACCGCCGTACGGACAAGTCCGACGCGCCATTTCTGCGATCCATCGCTTGCGGTCGCAGCCCTGGGGGCAACGCCTCAAAAACTCCTGGAAGATTTTGAAACATTTGGGCTTCTGTTTGAATCGATGTGCATCCGTGACCTGCGCACCTATATGGATCTACTTGGCGGCAAGGTTTACCACTATCGGGACAAGACCGACCTTGAAGCCGATGCCGTACTCGTGCTAGATGACGGCAGGTACGCTCTGGTTGAGGTCAAGCTTGGTTCAAAGCCTATAGACACCGCTGCCGCCAATCTCAAGAAACTCGCATCTAAAATCGATGCGACCCACCAAGGCGAAGCGTCCTTCTTGCTCGTTCTCACTGGAACCGCGACTGCCTACCGACGGGAAGACGGTGTCGTAGTCGCGCCACTTGCTTCACTGGCACCGTAGGACAGCTGGCATACGGCGGCGGGCGCGAGAGCCCTCCGTAGTAAAATCTGAACCACTGAACTGCCCCATACAAAAGGAGATTTTCCATGCATGATGTTGGAATGAACATGAGCCAGCTTGCCATGAGCGTCAAGCAGGTCGACGACACCATCGAGCTCGCTCACGAATGGAGCCATCAGTTGCTGCATGCGACCGAGAATTTTGACATGGAGCGCATCGGCGCCAAGCTCGAGGCCGCCATGGCCGCGCTGCACGAGGCCCACGACGCACTCGAGGGCTACGAAGAGGCCATCGAGGCCGACCACAACTCTGTCGGCTCCGTGAAGCTGGTGTAAAGTGGCCGAACACGAGCACGGCTGCGGGTACGAGCACGAGCATCCGCACGGGGCGGACGGTGACGCAGGCTGCCACTGTAGTGGCTCCGGCTCCGAGCTGGTTCGCTTTTCGGTTACCGCACCGGACGACCTGCTGCGCCGTTTTGACGAACAGATCGCGCGCCGCGGCGACGTGGCCAACCGCTCCGAGGCCGTGCGCGACCTGATTCGCGCCTCGATTGCCAAGGAGCAGATGCGCACGCCCGATGAGCATGTTATCGGGTCGCTCACCATGATCTACGACCACCATACCGGCGACCTGACGCGCCGTCTGGACGAAGTGCAGCACGACTACACCGACGAGAGCGTATCGACCATGCACGTGCATCTGGATCACCACAACTGCTTGGAGATCCTGGCGCTCAAGGGTCGCGGCGAGCGTGTCTACGAACTAGCTGACCGCCTGCTGGGCCTGCGCGGCGTTAAGCACGGCGAGCTCACGTGCGCCGCCACCAAGCAGAGCCTGGGGCTGTAGCTGGATTTCCCGCAGCGCACCTGCCAAAAAGGGACAGGTTTATTTTGGCAGGTTTAGAAGTTTTACCTACCAAAATAAACCTGTCCCTTTTTGGTCGGTTTTGATGAGGGGTGTCGCATGCGGCATGTGCATATTCATGTGACGGGCATTGTGCAGGGCGTTGGCATGCGACCGTTTGTGTATCGCGAGGCCATAGCGCATGGCATTTGCGGATGGGTGCTCAACGCGGGCGACGGCGTGCATATCGAGGCGCACGCTTGTGCCGAGGCGGTTGACGGATTTGTCGCTGCACTTTCTGAGCATGTGCCCGCGGCGGCTCGCGTAGAGCATGTCGAGGTTGTGGACTTGGCAGCCAACGGTTGGGATGCCGCCAATGAACAGGGTTTTCGCATCGTAGCCTCGCAGAACCAGACCGCGCACACGACGCTCGTCTCGCCCGATATCGCCACCTGCGACGATTGCCTGTGCGAGTTGTTCGATCCCGCCGACCGACGCTACCACTACCCCTTTATCAACTGCACCAACTGCGGGCCGCGCTTTACCATCATCCGATCGCTGCCTTATGACCGAGCGGCTACCTCGATGGACCGTTTCCCCATGTGCCCCGCCTGCGCCGCAGAGTATGCCGATCCACTCGACCGTCGCTTTCACGCACAGCCCGATGCCTGCTTTGATTGCGGACCGCATATTACGTGGCGCGAGGCTGTGAACGGCGATGCGTGCGGGAATTCGTCCGCGACACCGGCCGTCGGCACCACATGCGAGGCCAGCGACGCTATCATCGAGCGCTGTGTTGAGCTGCTGGCCAGCGGTGGCATCGTCGCCATCAAGGGCCTGGGCGGATTCCATCTAGCCTGTGACGCTGCCAACGAGCAGGCGGTGGCCGAGTTGCGCCGTCGCAAGCGTCGCAGCAATAAGCCGCTTGCCGTCATGGTGCGCAGTCTTGCCGATGCCGGGCGCCTGTGCCATATCGACGACGCTGAGCGCGAGCTTCTCGCCGGCAGTATCCGCCCCATTGTGCTGCTGCGCCAGCGCACTGCTGGCGAGGGCAACGGCGGTTCCCCCGACATCCTCGCCCTCGCGCCATCTGTCGCGCACGACTTGCCCGAGCTCGGCGTCATGCTCCCCTATACGCCGCTTCAACATCTGTTGCTTGCCGCGGCAGAAGCCTGCGGTATGCACGCGCTCGTCATGACCAGCGGTAACCTGAGCGAAGAGCCCATCGAGACCGATGACGATCTTGCCTGGGAACACCTCGCTGCCGCCGGCATCGCCGACGCGTTGCTCGGTAACGACCGCGCGATCCTCTCGCGCTACGACGACTCTGTAGTGCGCGTGGTCGACGGCGCCGTTATGCCCGTGCGCCGCGCTCGCGGATATGCACCCCAGCCGCTGCCGTTGCCGGCGCTCGACGGCGCTCCGTCCTGCGTGCTCGCCTGCGGGCCACAACAAAAGGCCACGATTGCGCTCACGCGCGAAGGGACGAACGGCGAGGCAACCTGTTTTGTGTCGCAGCATATCGGCGATGTTGAAAACGGCGGGACCTTCGATGCCTGGAACGCCGCGCGCACGCGCTTGGAAGATCTCTTTGACTTGGCGCCCGCCGCCTTGGCCTGCGATTTACACCCCAGCTATCTATCGGGCCAGTGGGCGCGCGAGCAGGCGCGAAAATGCAATCTGCCGCTCGTCGAGGTGCAGCACCATCATGCGCATATCGCGAGCGTAATGGCCGAGGCCATCGCCGCGGGCCAGCTTACAACCGACGCGCGCGTCCTTGGCATCGCCTTTGACGGCACCGGCGCCGGCACCGATGGGACCATTTGGGGCGGCGAGTTTCTTGTCACCGGCCTTGGCGGCTTTGAGCGCGCCGCGCATTTGCGCACCTGGGCGCTCCCCGGCGGGGCGGCCTCCGTGCGCGACGCCCGCCGCAACGCCTTTGCCCTGCTCAGTGAGCTCGGTCTGCTCGAGCACCCAGGTGCCGCTCGGCTTTTGGACAGCCTCGACGAACAAACGCGCAGCGTGACAGCCACCATGATCGAGCGCGGCATCAACAGCCCGCGTACCAACAGCATGGGGCGTCTCTTTGATGCCGCGGCAGCAATTCTGGGCATCTGCGACAAGGCAACCTACGAGGGCGAACCCGCCATAGAACTCGAAGCCGCCGCCTGGCGCGCGCTCGACAACGAAATCGCCCGTTTTCCCGACGACAACGCCGGTTATTTCGCATCTGGCCCATCGTGGCTGGACGGCCCCTATGTTCTGGACCAGAAAGCACTCTTTGAGGCACTTTTGGGAGGAATTGAAGCCGGAGCGTCCGCCGACAGGCTCGCACTCGACTTCCATGTCGCCGTCGCGCGCTCCTCGGCGCGCATCGCCAGCGAAATCTGCGTGCACGAGGGCATCGATACCGTCGCGCTCTCGGGTGGCGTGTTCATGAACCGACTTTTGCTCCAGCTCCTCACCCGCGAGCTCAAAAGCATGGGTCTCACTGTCTTGGTTCCTCACTCCGTACCCGTCAACGACGGCTGCATCGCCTACGGTCAGGCGGCAGTCGCACGCACCCGCCTCGCACAGGTCGCACCGCAATAGGCTGTTCGGCCAGCCCACAAGCCACCGTCTCACAGGTGTAGCGCGTTTGCCCGCAGCGCCCGCGAGCGCTACCATCAACTGATGGATTATTGAGCGCCCGTCCAGCGCAAAGCGTATAAAAGGGGAACAATATGTGCCTTGCCGTTCCCGGTAAAGTAGTCAAACGCGACGACGACCTCAAGGCCACCGTCGACATGATGGGCATCGAGCGCCCCGTGTCGCTGCGACTCGTGCCGACGGCGCAGGTTGGCGACTATATTCTCGTACACGCCGGCTTTGGCATCCAGATTGTCGACGAGCAGGAAGCACAGGAAACGCTCGAGCTTGTTAATGCCATGTCCGAGCTGGTCGAAGAAGACCAGCTGGCCACCAACCCGGCGGAGGCTTACTAGTGGCGCCCGAGCAGCCGGCGCGCTCCGGTATCGATTTCTCGGCATTCCGCGATCCCAAGCTGGCTCGCGAGCTCATCGAGCGCATTCATGAGCTTGTCGGCGACCGCACCATCAACCTTATGGAAGTCTGCGGCACGCATACCGTGAGCATCGGGCGCTATGGCTTTCGCTCCATTATGCCGGCCGGGCTCAAGCTGCTGAGCGGCCCGGGCTGCCCCGTCTGCGTCACCGCCAACCGCGACATCGACCACGCAATCGCGCTCGCCAACATAGACGGCGCCATCATCACCACCTTTGGCGACATGATGCGCGTGCCCGGATCATCCACCTCGCTCGCTGCGCAAAAGGCGGCGGGGCGCGATATCCGCATCGTCTATTCCCCGCTCGACGCGCTCGACATTGCCGAGCAAAACCCTGATCGCCCGGTCATTTTTATGGGCGTGGGCTTTGAGACTACGACGCCCACCATCGCCGCCGCCATCTTGGAGGCCGAGGCGCGCGGGCTTTTGAACTTCTCGGTCTATTGCGCCCACAAGACCACGCCGCCGGCGTTGCGCGCCATCGCCAACGACCCCGAGACCACCATCGACGGCTTTATCCTGCCGGGCCACGTCGCCACCATCACGGGCTTGGCGCCCTTTAGCTTTTTGGTCGACGAATTTAATACCCCGGGCGTGGTCACGGGATTTGAACCGGTCGATATCCTGCAGGGCATCTGCATGCTGGTCCAGATAGTTGTCGAGGACAGGCCGGCGATTGACAACGCCTACCGCCGTGGCGTCAACGCAGACGGCAATCCCGTGGCGCGCCAGCTGGTCGAGCAGGTGTTTGAACCATGCGACACCACGTGGCGCGGGCTGGGGCCGATTGCGGCTTCGGGACTCGCCATTCGTCCCGAATTCTCGCGCTTTGATGCCCGTACCCGCTTTGATGTGCCCGTTGAGGCGACAGTCGAGCCGCGCGGGTGCCGCTGCGGCGACGTGCTGCGCGGGGCCATTACGCCGAGCGACTGCCCGCTCTTTGGCCGCACCTGCACGCCCGAGCACCCCGTCGGCCCGTGCATGGTGAGCTCCGAGGGCAGCTGCGCGGCGTACTACCGCTACCGCAACTAGCCCGGACACACCCGCACACCGGCACCACCCACGATTGGAGTTTTCGATATGTCCCATAGCGTTACCGATAGCACCGTCCTGCTGGGCCACGGCTCCGGCGGCCAGATGATGAAACGCATCATCGATGAGGTCTTTTTGGATGCCTTTGGGTCGCCCGAGCTGCTCGAAGGCAACGACGCCGGCGTCGCCACGCTGCCCGCGAGCGGACGCATCGCCATGTCGACCGACAGCTTTGTAGTCTCGCCGCAGTTCTTCCCCGGTGGCAACATCGGCCGCCTCGCCGTGTGCGGAACCGTCAACGACGTCGCGACCTCGGGCGCCAACGTGCGCTACCTATCGTGCGGCTTCATCCTCGAAGAGGGCTATCCCATGGATAAGCTCCACCAGATTGTGCAGACGATGGCCGAAACGGCGCACGAAGCGGGCGTGTCCATAATCACGGGCGACACTAAGGTGGTCGAGCGCGGCGGGGCCGACGGCGTCTATATCAATACCGCCGGTGTGGGCGAGGTACCCGCGGGCGTGGCGCTCAGTGGCGCAAACTGCCGGCCCGGCGACGTCATCCTGGTGTCGGGCACACTGGGCGACCACGGCATCGCCATCATGAGTCAGCGCGAGGGTCTGGCGTTTTCGAGCACCATCGAAAGCGACGCCGCGCCGCTCAACCACCTGATTGCCGATGTGCTTTCCGCAGCACCCGACACACGCTGCTTCCGCGACCCCACGCGCGGTGGCCTGGCGTCCACACTCAACGAGTTTGCCCAGGCCAGCGGTGTTGCCATGGAGGTCGACGAAGATGCCGTGCCCGTGCGTCCCGGCGTGCAGGCCGCCTGCGAAATGCTCGGCTACGATGTACTGCAGGTGGCAAACGAGGGCAAGATGGTTGCCGTCGTGCCTGCCGAGCAAGCCGATGCCGCGCTGAGCGCCATGCGCGCCGCCCGCTACGGCGAGAATGCCGCCATCATCGGTCGCGTGCTGCCGCTTGAGTCAGGCGCCCGTCCCGCCGTGCGCGTGCGCACCGGCTGGGGCTCGACTCGTATCCTCGACATGCTCGTGGGAGAGCAGCTGCCGAGGATTTGCTAACGGCAAAAGCTTGCGGCCGGCGCGATGCGACTTGATATCCCTGGAGATGTTCAGATTCCAAGCTCGCCCAACGCGGAAGCCCAGTATTATGAGGTGCGTTTTTAAAGCCAATGACGGGAGCTTTCATGGCAGCAGCTTTTTCCCATGTGATCTTTGATCTGGACGGCACCATCCTCAACACGCTCGAGGACCTGGCGGCCGCCGGCAACCATACCTGCGAGACGCACGGCTGGCCCACGTTTGCCGTAGACGAGTACCGCTACAAGGTGGGAAACGGCATGCTCAAGCTGGTTGAACGCTTTATGCCCGCCGAGTACGCGGGAGACAGCCGTATGTTTGAGCAGACGCTTGCCGAGTTTAGGGCTTACTATGGCGAGCACAAGGAGGACCACACTGCCCCCTATGCCGGCACGATCGAGATGCTCGACCGCCTGCGCGCCGCGGGTGTGCAGCTTGCCGTGCTCACTAACAAGGACCACGTCTCGGCGGCTCCGCTTATCGAGAAGTATTTTGGTTCCGAGCGCTTTGCGCTGGTACAGGGCCGTGTCGATGCGTTTCCACCCAAGCCCGAAGCACCCGTCACGCTGCATGTGATGGAGGAGCTGGGTGCCGATCCGGCAACCACACTCTATGTGGGCGATTCCAATGTCGATATCCTGACCGGCCACAACGCCGGCCTTAAGAGCGCGGGCGTCAGCTGGGGCTTCCGCGGCCGCGCAGAGCTGGAAGCCGCCGGCGCCGACTACGTGGTGGACACCCAAGCAGAGCTCGCGGCGCTGGTGCTGGGCGAGTAACCACTCATCCCTTCCACGGGTAGCTAATGTGGGACGGGACTCTTTTAGCTGCCCCCGCAACAAAGAAATGTCCCCGACTGCCGGCAGAAAAGGAACGTCCCCAAGTGCCGCCTTCGACAGCGATGGCAACGCCACAGGCACAAGTGCCACTTTAAGCCAGCCAAGGGAACGCCGTTGTTTTGGCAACGACAGCGAAAGCCCGCCAGAGCGAGCAAGGCGCCTTGAAACGAGGCGGCATTGACCTTCTGGTCATGCCGCCGAAGTTGAAAGGCAGATTGCCGCTCTGGCGGGCTTGCAGCGTCGAGCAGTTGCGGCGTTTGGTAAAACGCCGCAACGAACTAGCTCATCATCGCATTCATCATCTCGGTGGTTGCAGAATCGTCGGCAGACCACTCGTTATCCTTGTTGGCGGAATACTTAAAGGTGACCTTGGTGTCCTTGGTCTTAGCGGCCTTGGTCACGTCGACCATCACCTGACCGGCCATCTTGTACAGGTCGTCCTCGGAAGGCATCGTATCGAGTGCGGCGATCTTCTCCTGATACTGGGTGGCGAAATCTTCGACGATCTTGTTCATGGACTTGCAGGTGATGGTAACCTCGGCGGTCGCGGTACCCTTGTCCTCATCGACCGTCACATCACCGATCTTGTAATCAAAGCCCTCGAGATAGCTCTTGGCATACTCCTTGGGATCGATGCCCAGCTGCTCAAACTCGTCGCCCGAAGCCTCTTCCAGGCCGGAGAGGAAGTCATCGCCGCCGTTCTTGATCTCGTCAAACTGGCTCGTAAGGTCGTTGGTGATGAGCTCCTCCACCGAAGGCCCTCCGCAGCCGGAAAGCAAAACCACGCACGCGACCAGGGCAGCCATCAGGGGCGCAAGCAGCAGCTTCTTTTTCATGACATTCCTCCAAACAAGCGGCGCTGCGTTCCCCACACAGCGCACGTCGTGACAGTAAGTCCATATTAGCGGCTCCGCCCAAACCCCTACGTCGCAAAAGCGCGGGCGGCTCAATTTGACGAGTGAATGGCCCATAAAGCAAGCCCCCTGCAATAAAATGCGCCTGCTCAGCCTATTAAAAAAGGGTGGCCGGATAACCCGACCACCCTTGTGCATCTTCTGGATGCCGCAGACTACTTGCGGACGACCTTAACGATGACGTCACCGGCGGCGACGGCAGACTCGGCCTCGACGGCGAGCTCGACATCGGCAAACTCGGCAGTGTTGGACACGGCCACGACGACGCAGTCCTTGTAACCGGCGGCAGCGATCTTGGCGCGGTCGATCTTGAGTATGGGCTGGCCGGCCTTCACGACGTCGTCGGCCTTGACGAAGCCCTCGAAGCCGTCGCCGTTCATGTTGACGGTATCGACGCCAACGTGCACCAGAACCTCGATGCCGCTATCGGACTGCAGACCCACGGCGTGACCCATGGTGACGGTCACCTTGCCGTCGCAGGGAGCGTAGACCAGGTCGTCCTCGGGCCACACGGCGCAGCCCTTGCCCAGAACCTCGCCACCAAAGACGGGATCGGGCACGTCGGCCATCTTGATGACCTTGCCCTTGACGGGCGAGCACAGCACGTCGGCGCCGGCAGAAGCAGAAATGGAGGCCGGAGCAGCAGCTGCCGCGGGCTCAGCCTTCTTCTTGAACATATCAAACAGACCCATACGTTTTCTCCTCTTGATTAAGCGCAACGTTATGCGCATGCCTATGGTGATTATAGTGCCAAATGATCAAATTGCTAAGGTGAGGGC
>DBFBKG010000169.1:0-6171 GCA_048203815.1 Collinsella sp.
AGTTTATCGTCCAGCACGGCGAAAACTATAAGGTCTTTGGCGCATGGAAGGTATACACAAACGTTGAGCAGGCGCTCACGACCTTCGATTCCTATCGCGCATGCACGCAATACCTTACCTACATCTATCAACAGGGCTGCAGCCTGGCGCAACTTGCCCAGGCAACCCGATAGAGCATACAAAACGCGGCCGCACGCCGCACAACCGAAAGGACTCAACATGAACAAAATCGCCGTCGTCTATTGGAGCGGCACGGGCAACACCGAGGCCATGGCAAACTTTGTCGCCGAAGGCGCAAGCGGTGCCGGCGCCGAGGCAGAGGTCATCTCCTGCGCCGACTTCTCCGCAGACAAAACCGCCGACTACGACGCCTTCGCCTTCGGCTGCCCCGCCATGGGCTCCGAGGAACTCGAGTACGATGAGTTCCAGCCGATGTGGGACGAGGTCAAGGAGACTCTCGGCGACAAGAAGGTCGTCCTCTTTGGCTCCTATTCGTGGGCCGAGGGCGAATGGATGGACAACTGGAAGGCCGACGCCGACGAGGCGGGCGTCAACGTCGTCGATTCCGTCATCTGCTACGACGCCCCCGATGATGAGGGTGAAGCGGCCTGCAAGGCCCTGGGAGCGGAGCTGGCCTAACGAAGCCGTCAGAAAGTCGCAAGGCAACTGACAGCCGAGTACCGCACAACAACAGTCGCTCATGCCCAAACAAAAACGGGGACCGGATATTCACATCCGGTCCCCGTTTGTTATATCGACAACCTCGACGCGTTGCTACGAGATATTGCCCAAAAACGCCTTGGTGCGTTCGCTCTTGGGATGGTCGAAGACCTCGCTCGGCGTGCCCTCCTCCACGATAACGCCGCCGTCCATAAAGACAACGCGGTCGGCGACGTCGCGGGCAAAGCCCATCTCGTGCGTCACGACGATCATGGTCATGCCGTCGCGTGCCAGGTCGCGCATGACACCCAGAACGTCGCGGACGAGCTCGGGGTCGAGCGCCGACGTAGCCTCGTCAAAGAGCATGACGTGAGGGTTCATCGACAGGGCACGGGCGATGGCCACGCGCTGCTGCTGACCGCCCGAAAGCTGGCTCGGCATAAAGTCGATACGCTCGGCAAGACCGACCTTGGTCAGCTCCTCGACGGCAATCTTCTCGGCCTCTTCCTTGCTGCGCTTGAGCACCTTTTGCTGCGCGAGCATGACGTTCTTTTTGACTGACAGGTGCGGGAACAAATTGAACTGCTGAAACACCATACCCAGATGCGTACGTACCTTATTGAGGTCGACGCCCTTGGCGCACACATCCACGCCCTCGACGACAATCGAACCACTCGTGGGCTCCTCAAGACGGTTAATGCAGCGAAGCATCGTCGACTTGCCCGAGCCCGAGGGGCCCAAGACCACAACGACCTCACCCTTGTGCACATCCAGATCGATGTCGCGCAGGACCACGTTATCGCCAAAGGCCTTCTGGAGATTCTTGATGCTGACGACGACCTCGTTCGAGTTATTGGTTTCGCTCATGATAGAACCTCCTTACAGACCGGCGATATGATCGGCGGGCGTCGCGACAACCTGTCCGGCGCTCTTGGTGGGACGCTTCTTCTTAGTTTCGGCCGTCCCCAGAAGCCTCGCCTCAAGACCGCTCACCAAGCGCGCAAGCGGCAGGGTAATGACCAGATAGAACAGGGCGGCAACCACATACGGCGTGATGGAGCCCGTCGTGGCCACGATGGTGCGAGCGTTCATGACGATCTCAACCACGCCCACGGCGGCGAGCAGCGACGTATCCTTGTAGAGCAGGATGAACTCGCTGGTCAGCGTGGGCAGGACATTGCGGAACGTCTGCGGAATCATGACGTAGAGCAGCGTCTGGAAGGCGTTCATGCCTAGCGAGCGCGCGGCCTCGTTCTGGCCCTTGGGGATCGACTGAATACCGGCGCGGAAGATCTCGCACAGGTAGGCGGACGAGTTCATGGCCATGACGATAACGCCCAGCACATAGTCGTCAACCTTGACGCCGGCCAGCGGCAGGCCAAAGAACGCGATGTAGATCTGCAGGAACGCCGGCGTACCGCGGATGATATTCACATAGATGCCGGCAAGGCAACGCAGGATGCGCGACTTGGAGATGCGCATGAGCGACAGCGCAAAGCCAAAGGGAATGGCCAGCGGAAACGCCACGAGCACGATCGAGAGCGACATAAGGAAGCCCTTAAAGACGATCGGCAGGCTCTGGACCAAAATGACCGGGTTCAGGAACAGGCGAAGGAACATGTTGGAATTCCATGCCTCGACCCACGGCTGCTCCTTAAGGTCGGCCAGGAAGTTATCGAATGCCGTCACGCCCTTGATCTCCACCGATGGAATCTTGGAGATCTTCTTGGTCGAACCATCGGCGAGCGTATAGGTACCGCTAAAGGCCTCGTCGCCGCCCTCGACGGGGAAGGTCACGCCGTAGACCTCGACACGGAAATAGCCGCCAGCGGGCGCCGTCTCGCCAAAATCGATCTTGAGCGTCTGGCCGTCGACCTTGCACGTAGGCTTCATGGGCGTACGGTCCATAAGGTCATCGCCCGAGAGCATCGTCAGACGTGTGTCGTCCGCACCAAAGGTCGTGCCATCGGCAAACGTCAGCGAAAGACCACTCAGTTCCTCGTCGGCATCGGCCTGGACCTCCCAGGTAATGCGCGTCTCGGTGCCGCCGACCACAGCGCTGCCCGAACCGGTGTTGGGTCGGGCGGTAATCTTTGCGGTCTCAAGCGCCTGGGCGGTCGTGGGCGCATATGCCCCCACGCACACCAGCGCGAGCGCCACGGCCATGGCGCAGGCTAGCTTTTGGAGCAAGGCGGGCAGTGGAAAACGCTGCTCCGCAGCCCCTTCGTTCAATCGAGACAAGGTGGCTCCTATCGTAGAAGTTGCCGGCAAAACGAGACGGAAGCACTCTCCGTCAAGAGAAGCGCAAAGGCCCTCTCCGCAAAACGGAAAGGGCCTACACGCAATCAAGTAGCTATTTTACTTGATGTTGTACTTAGCCATGAGGGCGTCGACGGTACCGTCGTCGGTCAGGTCCTTGATGGCCTGGTTGATGTCGTCCTTGAGCTTGGTGTTGCCCTGGTTGATGGCGATGGCGTACTCCTCGCCGGTGCTGATCTGCTTGATGGTCTGGCAGGTGTTGAACTGCTCGGCGGTCAGCTGGCTGGCAACGGAGCGGTTGGTGACTACGGCGTCGCCCTTATCGGACTGCAGGGCGCTGAAGCACTCGGTAGCGTCCTTGTAGGGGACGATCTTGGCCTTGGGGAAGTTCTCCTGGGCAAAGGACTCGGCGGTCGAGCCAGACTGAACGATGATGGTAGCGTCGGCGTTGTTGAGCTTCTCGCTGTAGTTGTCGGCCGTGATGTCGGTGTTATCGACCTTGGTCACGATAGCCTGATCGTCCATGTAGTAGGAATCGGAGAAAGTGACTTCCTTCTCACGCTCGGGCGTGTCGGTGATAGCCGCGATGGAGACGTCGTACTTAGCGCCCGAAGCGACACCGGGTACGAGTGTGTCGAAGTCATTGTTGACGTACTCGACATCCAGGCCCAGCTTGTCGCCGATAGCCTTGATGAGCTCAAGGTCAAAGCCCTGATAATCGCCGTTGTCATCCTTGTACTCAAACGGAGCGTACTCGGCAGAGGTGCCGACGGTCAGCGTACCGTCCTTGACGAGCGCGTACTCCTTGGAGCCGTCGACCTTCTCGACCTTAGCGTCGTCAGAGCTGCTGGAACCGGCATCAGAACCAGAGGTGGCGTTGGACGAGCCGCAGCCCGTCAGTGCAAGGGCGATCGCCATGGCGCCCGTGGCGGCAAATGCGCCAAGCTTCTTCAGCTTCATAATCAGTCTCCTTCCGGTGACCCCGTTTGATTCAGAGGTCTGCAAAAACTGTTGGATATTATGCACCCGTAAATGCGAAACTGCAATTAGAAAACTGATTGAAACAAACCCATAACGTGAATGGAACACTCCACTTTGTGACAGTCATTACTGCTGCAATGACCTTAATAGCGTAATTTCCGCTGCATAACCTGCAAGTTCGTTAGGCGTCTCCAAAATGAATGGAAGCGCACGCAAGCGGCTATTCAATACAATATTCTGCATAACCTGCATACCGCCGCCAAACTCTTCACTACCCAGATAGCCCTTACCGATGCATTCGTGGCGGTCCTTATGGGCGCCGCAGGGATTCTTGGAGTCATTGATGTGCACGGCGCGCAGGCGCTCGATACCCACCACACGATCGAACTCGTCAAGCACACCGTCAAGATCGCAGACGATGTCATAGCCGGCGTCATTCACATGGCAGGTGTCCAGACACACGCCCAGCTTGGCCGACAGCTCGGGGCGCTTGTCGGCAACGCCCTCGATGATGAGCGCCAGCTCCTCAAAGCTGCGGCCCACCTCGGTGCCCTTGCCGGCCATGGTCTCGAGCAACACCGTCGTCTGCTGGCCCTCAAACATCACCTGGCACAGGGTGTCGACGATCATCTGAATGCCGGCATCAGTCCCCTGCCCCACATGTGCGCCGGGGTGAAAGTTGTAGTAGTTGCCGGGCAGTGCTTCCAGACGCTGCAAGTCTTCGGCCATTGCCTCCAAGGCAAACTCACGCGCCCGCTCTTTGGCAGAACAGGGGTTGTAGGTATAGGGGGCATGCGCCACGAGTGGGCCGAAGTCGTTTTGCTCCATAAGCTCGCGCAGGGCCGCCACGTCATCCATGTCAAGGTCTTTTGCCTTGCCACCACGCGGGTTGCGCGTAAAGAATGCAAAGGTATTGGCGCCAATGGATAGCGCCGTCTCCCCCATTGCCCGATAGCCCTTCGTCGTGGATAGGTGACACCCGATCGTCAGCATCCCCAGCTCCCCCTCATCAGTTGCGGTGAAATAGTTCCTGTTTGGCCCCTATTCTGCCGCAAACAGGAACTATTCCACCGCAACTTATAAAAGGGGCATCAGAGATGCGGGCCACCAAGCACTGCGGCTACGGGCGCCAGTCTCATGATTCCCTACGCGTCAGCGCCAAGTCCTAGAGGGCTAGACGGATTGCATCGATAATGTGCGCGCAGCGCTGTGTGGCGGCAAGGGACATGACGGGACTCTCGAGTTTCCCCGCCCGGATGAGCTGGGTCGCATGCTGGATTTCGCCGTAGAAATCATCGACCTCAAACGGGGCATTTATTTCGAGCATTCGTCCGTCGGAGTATTTCACATGGGCGAGCTCGGGGCGATGGAGGCGCTCGATTTCCAACGAGCCCCGCTCGCAGGCAATCGTTAAGCGGCTTTCATATGCTGCCTTGCCGTCGCACGCCATATGAATGGGTATGCCGCCGACGCTCATACGGATCTCGTCGGCCCAATCAACGCGGCCGCCCGATACGTCACGCCAGCGAACTTCACGAGACGAAACATCGCACGCACCCGCAAGTAGATCCTCAAACCACCCGACCGCATAGCAGCCCATGTCATATAGACAGCCACCCTGCAACGGGTCGAGCAGATAACTCGAAGGGGGCTCACCATAATCGAGTTTTTGCACGCTTTCAATCGAGACGATACGGCCGAGCTCGCCCGACGCAAGCAAGCCCTTCACGCGAGTACGCATCGGGCAAAACCGATTTTTCATCGCCTCCATAAACAGCACACCGCGCTCGCGAGAGGTGGAGGCAATCGAGAGAGCCTCTTCTTCATTCAAAACGGCCGGCTTTTCGCACAGCACGGCCTTTCCCGCGCGCAGTGCCCGACAGACCCAATGCGCATGCATGCCATGTGGAAGAGCCAAGTAGATTGCGTCGACATCGGGGTCGGCAATCAACGCATCATAAGCTGCATCGCCGTTATCGTCAGCCGTGGCATAACTGTGCGCGGCATCAATCGAAAACGCCCTGCAAAACTCCTCAACATGCGAAGGAGTGCGACCGGCGGCAGCCACAAGCCGTGCCCCGTCCACCTCCTTGAGCGACGATGCAAATCGATGCGAAATGCGCCCAGCGCCCAAAACGCCCCAACGAACCTCACGCAAATCATCACATGAATCCCGATGGCCCACGACAGCCCCCTTCAGTTGCGGTGGAAAAGTTCCTGTTTGGCCCCTATTCTGCCGCAAACAGGAACTATTCCACCGCAACTTATAAA
>DBFBKG010000170.1:0-13113 GCA_048203815.1 Collinsella sp.
CCACCATGCTCGACCGCATGGGTCTGGACCCCAGCTTCCTGATTGGTGGCATTGTCGAGGGCTACGACACCAACGGCAAGAACGGCTCGGGCGACTATTTTGTCGCCGAGGCCGACGAGTCTGACAGCTCGTTCCTGTTCCTGAACCCCAACGTGGTCATCGTGACCAACGTCGAGGCCGACCATCTCGATCACTACTCGGGCATCGAGGAGATCGAGGCCACCTTTGCCAAGTTTATGGGGCTGGTGGGCGAGGACGGCACCGTCATCGTTTGCGGCGAGGATCCGCATCTGGTCGAGCTCGCCAAGTCGACGGGCCGTCATGTGCTTTCCTATGGCTTTGCCGAGAACAACGACATCGTCTGCGTACATCCGGATGTCAAGGGCATCCAGAGCGACTTTATCGTTCGCTTTGAGGACGGCACCGAGCACGCTGTCGAGATTAAGAGCAACCCCGGTCGTCACAACATGCTCAACGCCACGGCCGTCTTGACCGTCGCCCATGTCCTAGGCCTCGATATCGATGCCGCCGCTAAGGCACTTTCGAGTTTTGAGGGCGTCCGCCGTCGCTTTACCCACGTGGGCGATATCGACGGCATCACGGTGGTTGACGATTACGGCCATCATCCCACCGAGATCAAGGCGACGCTCGCTGCTGCCTCTTCGCTGGGCTACAAGCATGTCGACGTCGTGTTCCAGCCGCACCGCTATTCGCGCCTGCAGGCTCTGTGCGATGACTTTGCCGATGCCTTTGCCAACGCCGACAAGCTGCTTCTGATCGATGTATTCTCCGCCGGCGAGATGCCGATTCCGGGCGTTACCTCCAAGATGCTCGCGGATACCGTTCGCGCCAAGCACCCCGGCAAGGAGGTCGTGTACTGCTCCAGCCGTCTTGAGCTCAACCAGGAGCTTGAGAAGCTCGTGGGCGAGGGCGACCTGCTGCTCACCATGGGTGCCGGTGACGTTACGACCGTCGGCCCCGAGTTCATCGAGTATCTGACTGCCAAGAAAGACGCTTAACCTCCATGGGTCTGTTTAACGCCGTCATGGCGCTTTCGGGCATGATCGACACGGACGTGGTCGAGGACGAACGTCTTGCACGCCATACAAGCTATCGTATCGGCGGCAAGGCCGACCTCTTTGTGACGTGCCATAGCTACCATGCCCTGCGTCGCGCCGTGGCGGTGCTTGACCGCGAGCAGGTGCCGTGGGTGATTATCGGCAAGGGGTCCAACCTGTTGGTTGCCGATGCCGGTTATCGCGGCGCCGTTATTTCGCTGGGACGTGAGTTTCAGCGCACGGTTGTTGCCGAGGACGGCTGCACGCTGACCGTTGGTGCGGGCGTGATGTTCGCGCGTTTGGTCAACGACGCCTTGTCGCGCGGGCTTTCGGGCCTTGAGTTCGCGGTCGGTATTCCCGGTTCGGTCGGCGGCGCCGTGTCCATGAACGCAGGTACGCGGAACGAGTGGATCGGTTCCCTTATCGAGGACGTGGTCACGTTTGATCCGGCGTCCGGTATTAAGCACTATGCAGGGTCCGAGATCGCTTGGGGGTATCGCGAGTGCAGCTTGCCGCGTAATGAGATCATTCTCGAGTGCGTGCTTAAACTCAAGCCCGCGCCCAAGGTAGACATTCGCGAGCGTATGGAGCGGTACCTGACGCGCCGCAAGCGCACGCAGCCCATGGGCCGTGCATCCTGCGGATCGGTCTTTCGCAATCCGCCCGACGCAAGCGTGGGCAAGTTGATTGAGGATTGTGGATTAAAGGGTTTTTCGGTTGGCGGTGCGGAAGTTTCGCCCGTACACGCTAATTTTATCGTTAATAACGGAACCGCCTCGGCCGATGACGTGGCCGCGGTTATCAGGCATGTGCACGGAAAGGTGAGGGAGGCGTATGGCATCGAGCTCAGACCGGAAGTTAAATTCCTCGGCTTCTAGAGCATCGAAACCAACCTTCCGCCGCGCCGGAGGGCGTTCCGGCGCACCTGCCCAGCTTCAACATAAGCCCGCCATGCCCTCCAAGTCTGTTGGGTCCGTCCGTCCTGCCAAGCGCCCGGTCGTCGGCTCTCAGCTGGGGGGACGCCCCGCTTCTAAAAAGACGAGTCGTCCGGCTCCGCGTCCTTCGGTGACGCCCAAGCCGGCGATGGGCACCAAGACCTCCCGATCCATGGCGACGCCCAAGCCTTCGCTGGGAGCTCGTGCGCCGCATGCCGGCCGTACGTTGGCTGGCGCTAAGCCGCGTTCACTGACATCGGTACCCGCCGCCAAGGCGTCTTCGGCAAAAAAGGGCATCAATCCTCTGTCATCGCTCGGTGCCATGGCAGGTAAGGCGACCGACGCCGCTTCTGCCATGAAGGGTAAGGGCAAAATCGCGGGCGGCATCCTGGCAGCCGTGGCCGTACTTGCCATTATTGCCATCGTCGTCATCAACTCTGGCCTGTTCTCCGCCACCGATATTCAGATTCATGGCAGCGAGCATGTGACCAAGCACGACGCCATGCAGCTCATCAGTCTTCCCGAGAACACGTCGCTCTTTAACGTGGATCCCGATCAGATCACCGAGGGCCTCAAGCAAAACCCATGGGTCTCGGGCGTGGATGTCCAGCGCCAGTTTCCCCATACGCTTATCATCACGCCGACGGAGCGTAAAGTTACCGCCATTGCGTATATCAGCTCCGACGACCTTGCCTGGGCTATCGGAGACGATGACACCTGGATCGCTCCGCTGTCGACGTCTGTCGAGGTGGACGACCAGGGGAACGTCATTACATCGGGGGAGGGTGCCAACACCCTGACCGGCATCGATGCGGCCCTGGCGCTTGCCAAGCACTACGGCGCCGTGCTGTTGACTGACGTCTCGGCCGATGTCGCACCGGTTTCGGGTCGGGCGGTGAGCTCCAAGGCCGTCAAGGCCGGCCTGGATTACGCACGCGGTTTTTCGAGCGAGTTCTTGGACCAGGTGAAGGATATTTCCACACCTTCCGTTGAGGCTATCTCGGCAAATCTCGACAACGGCGTTGAGGTGTCGCTGGGCGATTCGGACGATATCGCCAAGAAAGAACGCATCGTGACCAAGCTGCTTTCGCAGGTAGAGGGCGTGACCTATATCAATGTGCGCTCTCCGGGCAACTACACGTTTAGGAACGCACCGACCGCCTAGTATCCTAAACGGCTTTGTTGAGGGGCCATACCACGCCGTTTATCTGGTTTGTTTGGTTTTCACGGTCAATTATTTGACTGATACGTTCATAATGTGCAAACATAATACGGTTTACCTTTGCATTTACTTTCAACCTGAAGGTTAATGTGCGCAGGGGTCAACCCATGCTATGGCTATAACCTTTGTTCGGAGGACCGACATGCACGAGACAGAGATCAACAACTACCTTGCCGTCATTAAGGTGGTCGGCGTCGGTGGCGGCGGTACCAACGCGGTCAATCGAATGATCGAAGAGGGCATCCGCGGCGTCGAGTTTGTTGCCATCAACACCGATGCTCAGGCGCTCGCGATCTCTGATGCCGATATCAAGGTGCACATCGGCACCGACCTTACCCGCGGCCTGGGCGCCGGCGCCAACCCCGAGGTTGGCCGCAAGGCTGCCGATGAGTCCCGCGACGATATCGCCGAGGCGCTCGCTGGCGCCGACATGGTGTTCATCACCTGCGGCGAGGGCGGTGGTACCGGTACCGGCGCTGCTCCCATCGTTGCCGATATCGCGATGAACGAGGTCGGCGCGCTGACCGTCGCCGTCGTGACCAAGCCCTTCACCTTCGAGGGTCGCAAGCGCAAGAAGAGCGCCGAGGAGGGCATCAAGACCCTCTCCGATTGCGTCGACACCATGATCGTTATCCCTAACGACAAGCTGCTCGACATCGCCGAGAAGAAGACCACGATGCTCGAGGCGTTCGCGATTGCCGATGGCGTCCTTTCTCAGGGCACCCAGGGCATCACCGACCTCATCACCGTCCCGGGTATCATCAACCTGGACTTCGCCGATGTTAAGACCATCATGAAGCAGGCCGGTACCGCCATGATGGGTATCGGTACCGCTTCTGGGGACACTCGTGCCGTCGACGCTGCCCAGCAGGCTATCTCCAGTCCGCTGCTCGAGAGCTCCATCGATGGCGCCACGCGCGTCCTGCTTTCCATCGCCGGCTCCAAGGACCTGGGCATCCAGGAGATCAGCGACGCCGCCGACGTTGTCGCCAATGCCGTCGACCCCGAGGCCAACATCATCTTTGGTACCGTTGTCGACGAGTCCCTGGGCGACCAGGTGCGCATCACCGTTATCGCCACGGGCTTCTCCGATTCCAACGTCAACCGTCAGGACGAGCTCTTCGCTGCTCAGCAGTCCCAGAGCAAGGCCGCTGCTTCTGCCGAGCCGCAGCGCACCGCTCCGGCTGCTAGCCCTGCCCAGGCTGCCCCGACTCGCAACGTCGGCGGTACCGAGCTGCCCAACTTTGGTAACGACCAGTTTGAGCTTCCCGACTTCCTCAAGCGTGGCAGCTTCTAAGTCGTTCTTCGCATTGTTTTGCACAGGGGCGCGTCCGTATGGATGCGCCCTTTTTGTTTCTCGTTTGTAAACGAAAGCCTCCAATTTCCTTACGTTCCCTTTACGTTTGGTCCCTACCGCTGCGGGTATCCTTTTAAAGAAGTATGACAGCCGTATAAACACGGACTGCGCGGCGACGCCGCGATACTTGTGTTATTAGGAGGCTTTAGTATGGCAGCACGTGCGGACAACGTTTCGCGTGTCGACCATGATGGAGTTACGTTGGTAGAGGGCGCGACGCACGATGTCCGCTTTGCCTTTACCGAGCGCACCGGTGGCGTTTCCGAAGACGCGTACTCCTCGCTCAATCTGGGCTCGCATGTAGGCGATGACCCCTTTGCCGTTCAAGAAAATCGTCGCCGCGTACTCGAGGCCATGGGCGCCGCCGAGTGCGAGCACAACTTGCTTGTCCCCAATCAGGTACACGGTGACCATGTCGTGACGGTGACCTCGAATGGCGCCGATGATCTCGAGAACATTCGCGAGCAGATTGCCGAGGGCTGTGATGCCCTTGTCTGCACGGCCCATGGGGTACCCGTGCTGCTCTGCTTTGCCGATTGCGTTCCCGTGGTGCTGGTTGCTCCCAACGGTTTTGCCGTGGTGCATTCTGGCTGGAAGGGCACGATTGCGCGCATTTCCGCCAAGGCGTGTCAAGCGCTCTGCGAGGCGGCTGGCTGCAAGCCGGAGGACATCTCTGCCTATATTGGGCCCCATATCCTGGGCGACGAGTACGAGGTGTCCCAAGAGCTTATGGACCGCTTTGCCGCCGAGTTCTCGTGCATCGATGCTACTGCTTCTCGCATGCTCGATCTTTCCGCCGCCATTCGCGAGGCGCTGGTGGATGCCGGTGTCAATGTGAACGGCATTGTGGACACCAAACTTTCCACCGTTCGTCAGAACGACCGCTTTTATTCCTACCGCAACGAGGGCGGCACCTGTGGGCGCCATGCTGCGATCGGCGTGATGCTATGAGAAAGATCGCATCGGTCCTGAGTGCAGCAGTGCTCACGCTCACGCTGTGCGCCTGCTCCTCGGGATCTTCTACCTCTTCCATCACCGTTGCCGGCTCTACGACGTGCCTTCCCATTGCCGAGATCGCGGCCGAGGGCTTTAAAGAGGAGGCCGGCACCGACGTGCTCGTCTCCGGCCTTGGCTCATCTGCTGGCATCGAAGCTGTTAGCGCCGGCACCGCCGATATCGCCAGCTCCTCTCGTGGCCTCAACGCCGATGAGCAAGACCTGGGTCTGACGCCTATCGTTATCGCGCACGACGGCATTGCAGTCATCGTGAACGACGACAACCCGGTCGATAATCTCTCGACCGAGCAGCTCCGCGATATTTACGCCGGCAAGATCACCAACTGGAAAGAAGTCGGCGGAGAGGACCTGAAGATTCAGGTTATCAACCGCGACGAGGCGTCCGGTACGCGCGAGGCCTTCCGCACTATCGTGATGGACGGCACGCCATTCGATCGCCGCTCGGCTGTTCTTTCGGGCACGGGCCAGGTACGCGATGTCGTGTCCCGCTCGCGTGGCGCCATTGGCTACATCTCGCTGGGTTTTGTCGAGAGCCTCAATGCCAAGACCTCGGTTAAGGCCGTTTCGGTCAACCATGTCGAGGCATCCGAGAAGACGGTCGCAAGCGGCGGCTATCCCATCTCGCGTGACCTTTACTTCTTTGTGAAGGGTACGCCTTCGCAGCAGGCGCAGGACTACATTGACTATGTGACGTCCGAAAAGATGGACAAGCAGATTCGCGAGGCGGGCTTTATTCCCGTCGCCAACGACGGAAAGGGGAGTGAGTAGCGTGGAAGCACAGGAAATCCCCCAGATTGAGCATGAGGCGCGGACGCCCAAAAAGCGTGAGTTGGCGTTGGTGTCACGCAGCACCTATCTTAAGGAGAAGGCGCTGCAGTGGATCTTCTTTGCCTGTGCGTTCTTGGCGGTCGTCACCGTCATCCTGATTTTTGTCTTTACCACGTACTCGGCGCTGCCGGTCTTTACCGACATTGGCCTGGCGGACTTCTTTAGCTTTACGTGGGCGCCCTCTGAGGGTCACTACGGCATCATGTCGCTGCTGGCGGGCTCTGGCCTGGTGACGGTCGGTGCCCTTGCCATGGGCGTGCCGTTGGGTGTGGGCACAGCCGTGTATCTGGTCGAGATCGCCAGCAAGCGCGTGCGCAGGCTCATTAGCCCCGCTGTCGACCTGCTGGCGGGCATCCCCTCCATCATCTACGGCTTCTTCGGCATGATCATCATCCGCCCGTTTATCGCCCAGCTGACCGGCGGCCTTGGATTTGGCGCACTGACGGCGTGGTTCGTGCTCGCCATCATGATCGTCCCTACCATCACCACGCTCACCATAGATGCCCTCAATTCCATTCCCATGGGCATTCGCGAGGCGTCCTATGCCATGGGTGCCACCAAGTGGCAGACCATCTACAAGGTCGTGCTTCCTGCAGCCAGGCTGGGCATTGTCGATGCGATTGTCTTGGGTATGGGGCGTGCCATCGGTGAGACCATGGCCGTGCTGATGGTCGTGGGCAACGCCCCGGTCATTCCGGATAGCATCTCGAGCCCCATCTCGACGCTCACGAGTCAGATTGCGCTCGACATGAGTTATTCCTCGGGCCTGCACCGCTCGGCTCTGTTCGGCATGGGCGTTGTCCTGTTTATCATCTCCGCTGCACTGGTGGGTATCGTCCGCCTGATTTCCAAGAAGAGGGGGTAGGCTATGTCCGATTCCGTTGACACGATGGTCGATACGACCTCGTCGCGTGAGCGCATCAAGCGTGCCCTTTCCCATGGCAAGAAGGGCCGCATCAACAAGGATCTGTCCAACAAGATCATGCTCGGCGTGTTTCGCGCCGCGGCCTATATCACCACGCTGGTGCTGATCGCCATCATCGCCTACGTGGTCATCAACGGCCTGCCGCATATCTCGCTCGACTTTATCTTCGGCTGGCCGCAGGGCGTCAACGCCGAGGGCGGCATTTGGCCCACGATCGTCTCGACCATCTACGTGACGGCGCTCGCCATGCTCATCTGCACGCCGGTTGCCGTCCTGGCTGCGGTCTATCTGGCCGAATACGCCAAGCAGGGCAAGATTGTCGACATCATTCGCTATGCTGCCGATGCCCTGGCCTCGGTGCCCTCCATTGTTATGGGCCTCTTTGGCTACGCCTTGTTTGTCGAGGCCATGGGCCTGGGCCTTTCGATGGTTTCGGCCGCGCTGGCGCTGGCGCTTCTGATGCTGCCTATCGTCATGCGCACCACCGAGGAGGCAATCCGCGCCGTTCCGCGCTATATCCGTTGGGGCGCATATGGCCTGGGCGCCACCAAGTGGCAGGTCGTCTCCAAGATCGTGCTTCCTTCGGCTTTTGGCCGCATCGCCACCGGCATCGTGCTTGCCATCGGCCGCGCCATCGGCGAGACTGCGGTGGTGCTCTACACCATGGGTCAGGCCATCAACCTGCCTATCTCGCCACTCGATTCCGGCCGCCCCATGACGGTCCACCTGTACCTGCTTGCCAACGACGGCATCAACATGAACGCAGCCTATGGCACCGCGCTTTTGCTGATGGCGATTATTCTGGCCTTCAACCTGTTTGCGCGCTATCTGTCGCGCAAACGCCGCTAGTTAAGGAGTCCCATGTCCGTCTATCAGTCCGCTCCCACGCCGGAGCAAGCGGCCATCACGGCCAAGGATTTCAACTTTTGGTACGGTGACTTTCATGCGCTGACGGGGCTCGACCTCAACATCGCCAAAAACGCCATCACCTCGTTTATCGGTCCTTCGGGCTGCGGCAAATCGACGTTTTTGCGCTGCATCAACCGTATGAACGACCTGATCGAGGGCACCCGCGTCGAGGGCACCATGACGCTCGACGGCAACGATATCTATGCCGAGGGCGTCGACCCGGTCGACCTTCGCCGTCGCGTGGGCATGATTTTTCAGCAGCCCAACCCGTTCCCCAAATCCATCTACGAGAATGTCGCTTTTGGCCCTCGTCTGCAGGGCGTGACTAGCAAAAGCGACCTCGATGACATCGTGGAAGAATCGCTCAAGCGCGCCAACCTCTGGAAAGAGGTATCCAATCAGCTCAACAAGGACGGTTTGGCGCTCTCGGGCGGTCAGCAGCAGCGTCTGTGCATTGCGCGTGTGCTTGCGGTGCAGCCCGATGTCCTTCTGATGGACGAGCCCTGCTCCGCCATCGACCCCACGTCCGTCTCCAAGGTCGAGGATCTGATGGCCGAGCTGGCGCCCGAGATGACGATCATCATCGTCACGCATTCTATGCAGCAGGCCGCTCGTATTAGCGACTACACCGCATTTTTCTTGCAGGAAGCTGCCGGCGAGCCCGCCACGCTCATCGAGTATGGTCAAACCGACGCGATCTTCACCAGCCCGGTGGATTCACGGACGGAAGACTATATCACCGGCCGCTTTGGCTGATCGGTGCGACTAGTCCCAAGCCGATCGGACCTGGTCCGGTGCGTATTCACTGTGCGGGCGGCATGACCGCACCCAACTGATTGGAGAGAACCATGCGCAAACTGTTTTCCCGTCAGCTCATCGAAGCCCGTCACGAGATGCTGAGCATCTACGAGGCCGTAGACCTGGCGCTTCACGACGCCGTGAAGGCCTATGTGACCGACGATCGCAAGCTCGCCACCAAGACCAAGAAGCGCACGCTCTCGATCGATGCGCGCTGCGCCAACTTGGAGGCCGTGTGCTACAACCTGATCGCTACGCAGTCGCCGGTCGCCTCCGACTTCCGCTTGCTGCAGACGATCATCTACGTCGACTTTAACCTGCAGCGCATGACCGATAAGGTTCGCCAGATCTGCCGCGCCACGCGTCACATGGTCAAGGCCGACATCTCGCTGCCCCAGGAACTCGTCGCTACGGTCGAGGCCGAGGCCGAGGCTGTTTACCAGGTGCTGGGTTCGTCACTTTCTGCGCTCGTCACCAACGACATGTCCATCATCTGCAACCTGGCCGGCGAGGACGAGCCGGTGCATGCGGCGTACGAGAAGTTCTTCCGCACCTTTAACCGCATGGACACGGGCGATTTTATGGACGACGACAGCAACTATGACGACCTGCGCCGCGCCATCATGGTTTCGCGCTACCTCGATCGTATCGCCTCGATTTCGATCGATGCCGCCTGCCGTCTGACCTTCCTTTTGACCGGACAGCGTTTGACTGCCGGCGATATCGCCCGTACGGACGAGGATGAGCTTGAGAGCATGCGCGTGCCTTCGGGCGAGGGTGTCATCATGAGGCCCGCCGTGGATGCGGGCTATGTTGCCAAGGTGCCTGCTAACGAGGTGAGCGAGGGTCTTCGCTACCTGCTCGAGCACCTCGAGGACGAGGATGACACCGAGGATGATGAGGAGTAGGGCAGCTCCGTTCGTCGAAAGATTGTAAATACCTAAGTGAGCGCGGCCTTGCACATGCGGGGCTGCGCTCTTGCGTTAGCATGGGACTACTTGTTTGGCTGTCAGCGGAGGCGATTGGCAATGGATAACTATTTGGACTTGATGCGCGCTCGCCGCGAGCAGATTCTGGAGCGTTTTTATGCGGCACTCGATCGCGCGGGCCGTCCCCACGATGCTGCGCGACTGATTGCCGTCTCCAAGACTGTTGGCGTCGATGAGACCGTTGCCGCTATTCAGGCGGGGTATCGCCATTTTGCCGAGAACCGCCCGCAGGAGCTCGTCCGCAAGCTTGCGGGCCTCGCGGAGCATCCGGAGCTACCCGAGGTGCGCTTCGATATGATCGGCAACCTGCAGACCAACAAGATCAATGCGGTTCTGGGCTCGGCCCAGCTGATTCATTCGGTAAGCTCGCTGCATTTGGCTCAGGCCATCTCGAGCCGTGCGGTCCGTAAGATTGAGGCGGGCGAGCTCTCCGGCCCCCAGCGCGTGCTGATCGAGGTCAATGTGAGCGGCGAGGAGTCCAAGGGCGGCTTTTCGCCCGACGAGGTGCGAGACGCCGCGGGTGAGCTTGCGGAGCTTGAGGGAATTTGTGTGCAGGGCCTTATGACTATGGCACCCCGGGGGAATAAGGATGTGGCGCGCCGCACTTTTGCCGGACTTCGCGAGCTAAGGGATGAGCTTGAGGCGACGCACTCCGACCTGAGCCTGCCCGAACTTTCCTGCGGCATGAGCGAGGACTTTGAGCCTGCTCTTGAGGAAGGCTCTACGCTCGTTCGCCTGGGCAGGGTAGTATTTAGCCCGGAGTTTGCAGTAAAATAAGGCTCTGAAGTGCGCACTGATTATCGGAGCGCCTGCACTAAACCGCGAGAGGACACAACCATGGGCTTCCTTGACGAGATTAAAAATAAGATGCACCTGGGCGGCCAGCAGGGTTACGACCAGGGTTATGGTCAGGACGACGACTACGGCTACGATGATGGCTATGACGACGGCTACCAGAATAACGGTTACAGCGGTGCCTCGGGCGAGGGCTTCTACACCCAGGACGAGCCGAGCAACGGCCTGTTGGGTCAGACGCGCCGCGGCGAGGCCGAGTCGGTGGCCGTGTACACACGCTCCGGTCAGCTGCTCGGCGACGATTCTCGCCATGCTACGACCTACAACCCGCCATCGCGCTCGCAGGAGACGGTTGCGGGCGGTTATCGTCCCGGTGCCTACGACACGCCGTCGAGCTACGCCGAGAGCACGCGTGCCCGCGCTGCTGCCCCCGCACCCGCTCCCTCACCGAGCGATGCCTCGGCGTATGCGAGCAACATCATCAATGCTACGCCGCAGCTGCCGGCTTACGTCCTGCGCCCCGAGAGCTATGACGACGTGGAGACCGTCGTGCGCCGCGTGCGCACCAAGCAGCCTGTCGCGCTGATTTTTGTGGGCGTTCGTACCGAGGTCGCCAAGCGCGTCCTGGACTTCTCTTACGGCTTTGCCTGCGGCCTGGGTGCCACCGTCAAAGAGGTGGGCGATCGCGTGTTTATGGTGCTGCCCGCCGGTTGCGAGGTCAAGGATTCGGACCTCAAAAAGCTCCGTGCCGACGGCTACCTTAAGTAAAGACAAGACGAGGAGATTCTCATCAACATCTACACCATTGTCCAGTTGGTCAATACGCTGTTCAACTTCTACTCCACGCTCATCGTGGTCTACTGCCTTATGACGTGGATCCCTATGAAACAGGGCGGATTGCTACAGGATATCGCCGCCGTCCTCGATAGCGTGTGCGGCCCGTGGCTCAATTTGTTCCGCCGGTTTGTCCCGCCCATGGGAGGCGTCGATTTTTCACCGGTCGTTGCGATTATTGCGTTGCAGTTGGTGCAGAAGCTGGTTCTGCAACTTCTTATAGGTATACTCATATAAAACTGGCTTAGTAACTCACGTCGGGCGCACGGCGCCAAGGCGAAGATAAAGGAGAACTTGTTATGGCTATTACCCCTGCTGACATTCAGGCTCAGACCTTCTCTGAGGCCAAGCGCGGCTACGATCCCGCCGAGGTCGACGTCTTCCTGGAGACCCTGTCCTCTGAGGTCGACGCCATGCTCGCCAAGATCGTCGATCTTAAGGGTCGTCTGACCGCCACCGAGCAGCAGCTCGCCGACACGCAGGCCCAGCTTGCTCAGGCTCAGGATGCTGCTGCGCAGGCCGTTCCCGCCGCCCCTGTGGCCGCTCCCGCACCCGACTTCTCCGCTCAGGAGCGCCAGATTTCCGCAGCCCTGATTGCTGCCCAGCAGACCGCCGAGGGCATTGTCAACGACGCCAACGAGAACGCTGACCGCATCCGCAACGAGGCCGACGCCAAGGCCCGCGAGGTCATCCGCCAGGCCCTGACCGAGAAGCAGGCCGAGCTTGAGGAGATCGACCGTCTTAAGGCTTCCCGTGAGGAGTTCAAGGCCGAGTACCTCAAGCTCATCCAGCACTTCATGGACGATGCTCAGAACTCCTTCCCGTCCGATCTCATGGCTTCCACGCCGGTCGGTTCCGCCGCTTCTCCGGCTGTGACCGTTCCTGCTGCCGAGCCGCTGCCCGTCGCCGAGCCGGTTATCCCCGTTGCCGATCCCTTCGCACCGATCGACAACTTCGCCGCCGACGACCTGGACTAATATCCAGCTATCATGTAGCGCCTAGAAAGGGCCCGCAGCTTGCGGGTCCTTTTTTGTGGCTGTGTGCAGTCTGCAAAATAAAACGCCGAGTCCTGCGTTTGAGGGCACAGGACTCGGCGAAGGGCGCATGGTCAAAGGTGGATTTTAAGGCATGTCCCAAAAATCTACTTGAGGAGGAAGTCGGGGAGGGGAATGGTGCGGGCCTCGCGATGCTCAGGATCGGCGATATGGTCGGCAGGATAGCCGCAGACGAGCATGTGATAGGGATAGGTGCCCTCGGGCAGGCTGAACTGCTCACAGGCCACCTCGGGCTTAAAATGGCACACCCAGCACGTACCCAGGCCCTGCTCCTCGGCCTCCATCATCATCTGATCGCAAACAATCGAGGTGTCGATGGCGCTGGAGTTCATCTGGTCATAAGGGCGCACCCAAGCATCGTCGGTAACGCTGCAGATAAGAAAGATAAGCGG
>DBFBKG010000171.1:0-11843 GCA_048203815.1 Collinsella sp.
AATTGATGCCGACGAGTGCATCGCTTGTGGCGTTTGCGTCGACTCCTGCCCCGCTGGCGTTCTGGAGCTCCAGGACGTCGCTACCGTCGCTGACGAGGATTCCTGCGTCGCCTGTGGCGCTTGCCAGGACGCTTGCCCCGCTGGCGCGATCACCGAGATCGTCGAGGAGTAACAACTCCCCCACCTGCACACTCAAAAGTACACCGTGCACAAAAAAGGAGGCCTCCGCATCGCCGCGGAGGCCTCCTTTTGCATTCGTCGTTACTAGGACAGGTCATCTTCGTAGGGCATCAGATCTGCCAGATAGCCCTTTTCCTTGAGCATGGCCTCGATCTCGTCAAGGGTTTGCTCGTCTTCCGCCGCGATGCGGTGGAAGTGATAGCCACTTGTCACCGTCAGCAGCGGAAAACTCTTGCCGCTCTCGATATCGTGCAGGTAGCACTCAACATCGCGACGATTGCGAATGTCCAAGTCGGCCGTGATCTTACCGTATACGCGGTGATTGACGATCACGTTGAGCACGGCACCGCCCGCGTCGACGATACTAGTAAGCTCATCGCCTGCCTGCTCCACGCCGTGGCGAACCTTGACCAAGCGCGTGGGCACAGCGGGGCTGCTGGGGGCCTCCTGCAGCACGTAGCCGCGATTGGTCGCCACGATATCGTGCCCATCGGCACGTAACAGGGCAATATCCTGAACCACGACCTGACGGCTCACGCCAACCTCGCGGGCAAGCGCGCTGCCCGATACGGGCTCCGTGGCCCCCTCGAGTACGCCCATGATGGCACGGCGACGCTCGCGGCCGTCCATTATTTACCGTCCAGCAGACGCAGGTGCTTAAGCGAGAGATCGAGAATCGGCGCAGAGTGCGTTAACGCCCCCGAGCTAATAAAGTCAACGCCCAGGTCGGCGAGCGCGCGGATATTGCTGGCGTCCACGTTGCCCGAGCACTCGGTCTTGGCACGGCCGGCGATAAGCTCAATCGCGGCAGCCATGTCGTCGTGGGTCATGTTGTCGAACATGATGATATCGGCACCGGCCTCCACGGCTTCGCGTACCATGTCCAGGTTCTCGCACTCAATCTCGACCGTCGTGGTAAACGACGCATGGGCGCGCGCCATCTCGATCGCGCGCGTCACGCCACCGGCGGCATCGATGTGGTTGTCCTTGAGCATGACGGCCGTCGACAGGTTGTAGCGGTGGTTGCTGCCGCCGCCGATCTCGACCGCCGCCTTCTCAAACACGCGCATGCCCGGCGTGGTCTTACGTGTGTCGACAAGCACGGTCTTGGTGCCCTCGAGCGCCGCGGCCATGCTGTGCGTGTAGGTAGCGATGCCGCTCATGCGCTGCAGGTAGTTGAGTGCCACGCGCTCACCCGAAAGCAGCACGCGCGCGTCGCCGCGCACCTGACCCACATGGTCGCCGGCATGCACCTCATCGCCATCGACGACATCAAACAGCACCGAGCTCTGCGAATCAAGCAGCTCAAAGGTGCGAGCGAACACATCCAGGCCGGCGATGATGCCATCGGCTTTGGCGATAAGCTCCACCGTGGCGGGACGCGCCGCGGGGCACACGCTCGCCGTGCTCACGTCCTCAAAGGTAATGTCCTCGCGCAGAGCCTGCAGAATCAGATCATCGACGACGAGCTTCATGGTAATGGGATTCATGGTCTACTCCTCCACGGCCTGCGTGCTGGCGGCACGGGCCAAATCATCGATTGCCAGGGGATCGGCGCTCAGGGCGCGATGACGGCCATCGAGCGCGGGATCGCCCGCCTGCTCCACGGCCAGCGACTCGCCGGTACGCATATACCACGCGGCGCGACGACCCCAGACCAGCGCTTCGAGCAGGCTGTTTGATGCAAGGCGGTTCTTGCCGTGAACGCCGTTGCAAGCCGTCTCGCCCGCGGCGTAGAGCTCGGGCATCGAGGTGCGGCCGTCCTTGTCGACCCACACGCCGCCCATAAAGTAGTGCTGTGTGGGCGTAATGGGAATAGGCTCGTCCAAGATGTCGCGACCGTCCTCAAGGCAGCGTGCGCGGATGTTGGCAAAGTGCCCGGTCACCTCGTCGCGCTCGACGGGGGCAAAGCTCAGGCTCTCGTGCTCGGTGCCGTCCTGCTTCATCTGCTCGCGAATGGCGGCGGCGACCACGTCACGCGGCTGCAGCTCGTCGGTAAAGCGCTCGCCAGCGGCGTTGAGCAGAATCGCGCCCTCGCCGCGGCAGCTCTCGCTGATCAGGAAGGTGCGGCCCGGCTGCGGCGAGAACAGCCCCGTGGGGTGAATCTGCACGTAGTCCAGGTGCTCCATCTTAATGCCATGCTCCTGAGCAATGTAGCAGGCATCGCCCGTAAGCTGCGGGTAGTTAGTCGAATGGTCGTACACGCCGCCGATACCGCCCGTCGCCCACAGCGTATGGCGGGCATGGATCTTAAACGGCTCGCCGGTATGCACGCCCTCGGCGGCATGTGCCAGCTCGTCGGCGGGGCGGACCGAATCGCCCTCGTCCACGGGAACGGCGACGACGCCGGTGCACACCGTGGCCCCATCGCGCTCGCCCGTCAGGATATCGGTCATGGCCACGTGCTCAAGAATCTGCACGTTATCCAGCTTGCGAACGGCCTGGAGCAGCTTGGTCGTTATCTCCTTACCCGTAATATCGGCATGGAAGGCAATGCGCGGGCGGCTGTGCGCGCCCTCGCGGGTAAAGTCGAGGCTGCCGTCGGCCTTGCGCTCGAAATCCACGCCCATCGCTAGCAGGTCGTTGATGACCGAACGGCTCGAGCGGATCATGATGTCGACGCTCTCGCGGCGGTTCTCGTAGTGACCGGCGTGCATGGTGTCCTCAAAGAAGGCATCGTAGTCCGAGCCCTCGGGAAGCACGCAAATGCCGCCCTGCGCGAGCATCGAATCGCACTCGTCGACAGTGCCCTTGGAGAGCATGATCACGCGCGTGCTCGTCGGCAGATTGAGGGCCGCGTACAGGCCCGCCACGCCGCAGCCGGCAATGACGACGTCGCACTCCATGTCGGGGTATTGTTTGGTTTCCACAGGAATCCTCTCCCTTGTAATGTGACATAAGGGACTGTCCCTCATGTCACATTGGCTTAGCGCGCCGCGTACTCGAGCATGCGGTCGAGCGTGAGCTTGGCCTGATCGGCTGCCTCGTCCGACACGCCAATCTGCACCTCGCCCTCGCCCGTCTCCAGGCAGCGCACGAGCTTTTCGAGCGTGATGAGATCCATGTTGACGCAGGTGGGCTGCACCGCAGGGAAGTAGAACTTTTTGCCGGTGCCCTCGCAGCGGCGCTCGAGCTCGTAGAGCACGCCGCGGACCGTCACGATGATGAACTCGTTGGCGTCCGACTCCTCGGCATACTTGATGATGCCGGCGGTGGAGCCGATGTAGTCGGCCTCGGCAAGGACGTCGGCCTTGCATTCGGGGTGCGCCAGTACGAGCGCGTTGGGATGCGCCTCCTGCGCATCGACAATCTGCTCGACGGTGATGATGTGGTGGCGCGGGCAGTAGCCCTTGTTGAGGATGACGTGCTTTTGCGGCACCTGCTCGGCAACAAAGCGGCCCAGGTTTTGATCGGGGATGAACAGGACGTGTTGCTGCGGCAGCTCGGACACGATCTTGACGGCGTTGGAGCTGGTGACACACACGTCACTCCAGCTCTTGATCTCGACCGTCGAGTTAACGTAGCAGACCACGGCAAGGTCGTCGCCGTGCTCGGCGCGCGCTGCATCGACCGTCTCGCGCTTGACCATGTGAGCCATGGGGCAGTCCGCGCCCGGCTCGGGCAACAGCACGGTCTTGGTGGGATTGAGCAGCTTGGCGCTCTCGCCCATAAACTCCACGCCGCACAGCACGATGGTCTGCTGCGGCAGGCTCTTGGCGAGCTTTGCCAGGTAGAAGCTGTCGCCGACGTAATCGGCAACGGCTTGGACCTCGGGCGCCACATAGTAGTGCGCCAAGATCACCGCGTCACGTTGGGTTTTTAGTTGCTGAATGGCCTCGACGAGCTCTGCGGGCACCAGTGCCGCGCGCTCCGTTGCCGTCGTTGCCGATGCTAGGCCGGCCGCGATATCGCGCGCAAGCTCCGACGCATCCATGTTCGCGCTCTGTGCCATCAAGGCCCCTCTCTTTTGGCGAATCTTGGGGCTTTAGTATGACACCTAGGTTTACAGCTGACAAGACAGCTGTAAACCTAGGTGTAAAGTTGAAATAAAGATTCAATCATGCGGCAGGTCCATTTTCGAACTGGCAAGCTGAGGATAGTCGAGCCTTCGATAGCGCAGGAGGCATCTTTCGCCACCGCAATACCGCTCGGCGCGAGTTGCGCACCGTGGGGCGCAAACGGGGTGTTCCTCCGCGGGCGGCGCGCACCCAATGTGGCAAAATCGAACTACTAGGGGGGCCCGAATGCTCAAGATTATCGCCTGCGACGACGACGTCGCTTTTCTAGATAGACTGCACCGGATGATCGACCGCTGGTCGACCGAGACGGGTACGGCAGTCGACGTTGCGCTTGTCACGCGCGGCGAGGACTTGCTGGCCCGCCATGCTGCATCGCGTGCCGACATCATTCTGCTCGACATGATCATGCCGCTCGTCAACGGCATGGACACCGCGCGGGAGCTGCGCCAATCCGACACCGCCGTGCGACTGGTGTTCCTCACCTCATCGCCCGAGTTCGCGCTGGAGTCCTACGAGGTCCGCGCCTTCGACTACCTGCTCAAGCCCGTAACGTACGAACGCCTGGCGCAACTGCTCGACGAGCTTTCGAGCATGCGACCCGCCGCGACCGATGAGCTCGTGACCAAAACGTCCTTTGGCTACCATGCCCTGCGCCTGTCCGATATCGAATACGCCGAGGCCCGCAACAAGCACGTGGTATTCCACCTGCGTGACGGGCGCGATATCGAGGCGCTCGAGCCGTTCCGCAACATCGAGGACCAGCTAGCCAAAAACGCGAGCTTCTTCAAATGCCACCGCAGCTACCAGGTCAACCTGCGCAATATCGACCACTTCAACCGCACGGATATCGTCATGCGCTCGGGCGCTTGCATCCCGCTGGCGCGCAGCTGCAAGCAGGGTTTCCAGGATGCCTACTTTGCGGCACGGTTCGAGGGCGGGAGGCGCTGATGCTCCCTGCGGTCGAGATGTTACTTTGGGCAATCCACCACGCAACGACCCTGCTTTTTGGCGTTTTTGCCTCGGCGGCGCTCTGCGGTATCGAGATCAACCGGCGTCATGCGCTTGAGCTGGTGATGGTCGGCGCCGTAACCGGATGCGCATTCAGCCTCGCCAATGCCGTCGGCGGCGAGCTTTTCGCCCGCCAGGCATATCCACTCGTCGTGCATTTGCCGCTCGTCATCTATC
The DNA here is from genome assembly GCA_048203815.1 of Collinsella sp. GTDB lineage: Bacteria > Actinomycetota > Coriobacteriia > Coriobacteriales > Coriobacteriaceae > Collinsella. Next base: position 5,385 of record DBFBKG010000171.1, read on the forward strand.
TGTGCGCGCGCTATTGCCTGAGCCCGCTGCTCGTTATGCTGGGCGTTACCAGTGCCTACCTGAGCTGCCAGTTCAGCAACTGGATGGGCATCGCCGCGCTCGCCGCCACCGACTCGCAAATCGCGTACTACGTGGCACGCATTATCACCACGGCCGTCGTCTTTGCGATCCTGCTGCATTGGGCCAGCGACATCGGTCCGCGCCTGGCGGTCAAAACCCCCACCGAGCTCGAAATTCTGCTCATCCTGCCGCTCGTCTACTACATCTTTGACTACGCCACCAACGTCTACACCACGCTCTTCCACTCGGGCTCCGTGGTGACGGTTGAGTTTTTGGCGTTTGCGCTTTGCGCGTTCTACCTTATGTTTCTTGCTGTGTATCTACGTGAATACGAGGCAAAGGAAACCGCCGAGCGCGAGCGCTGGATGCTCGCGACCCGCGATAGCGCAGCCATCAAAGAGCTCGAGGCTTGGCGCCAATCTGGACGCGAGCTTTCGGTCCTCCGCCATGACATGCGGCACTTCCTGCGCGGCCTTGCGGCTTTGATCGAGGAGGGCCACATCGACGAGGCGCTCGAGCGCATCGATGAGCTCTGTGAGACGAACGACCGCACCGCCGTGCGCCGCTACTGCGCCAACGACACGGTCAATATCGTGCTTTCGTCATTTAACTCCGATATCAACCGAAACGGCATCGCCGCCGATTTGCGTGCCGCCGTGCCCGAGAGCGTCCATGTAGCCGACGTCGATCTGTTTAGCGTGCTCTCGAACGCCCTGGACAACGCCATCGTCGCCGCAAGCGCCGCTCCCCAGGGCAAGCGATTTGTCGATCTGGACCTGCGTTGCGAGGACGGTCAACTGCTCCTTTTGGTCTCCAACACGTTTGGACGCCCGCCGCGCATGGTCGACGGCATGCCCGTAGCCGGGCACACCGGACACGGCTTTGGAACCAAGAGCATTAAGCTTGCCGTCGAACGCATGAACGGCAACTGCCAGTTCCGCATCAACGGCGACCGATTTGAGCTGCGCGCCGTGATGTAAGGGCGCGGCAAGCCGGCGCTGCGCTCGACCCGTCAGGGCCGCCTTACCAGCGCCAGTCCGCTACAGCGGAGCGGCTGCCGGGGTCAGCTGCTTGATGTATGCCCACATGCGCTGCTTGGCGGCCTTGTCGGTGAGTGCCGCCTCAAAGCCGTCGAGCGCGAGCACGCGGCGGCCCTGCACATGGGCGACCAGGCCGGGCTTGAGCATAGCGGTATCGAAGTCGTCGATTGCCACAAGCATGTCGGCATAGGTCTCGCGCATGGTATCGGCCGCGCGATCGTCCAGCAGCAGGACTGCCTCGGGGTCCAAAGCCTCGAGCGCCTCGCGGAACAGCTCGCACGGCAGAGTCTCGCCCACCGCGACCGCTCCGTCACCCACGCCGGCGACGCTTGCCAGCACGCAAAAATCCTCGGGCGCGTAGCCGATGGCCCCAAGCGCCTTGCGCAACGCCGCGCCATCCGGGCCGGCGGCAAGCTCGCCACCCGAACGCTCGGCCTCGTCCAAATCGCCTTTGACCAGCACGATCGGCGAGCACGCGTTGCCCGCGATACGCACGCCACGACCCGCAAGCGATGCGAGCTCTTGCTCGGCCGCCTGGGCGATGGCTTCTTTTTTCTGGCTTTGTGACATGGACATGCGCTCTCCAATCGTTTGCGTGCCCACCATTATATAAAAGAGCTGCCCGCGAGTGGTTGCTTTGCGGGCGGCTGGGTATAAGCACGGTCGTACTGAGTTTTACGCGGCCGAGCCGCGTCGCATTATGGAGGTCACCATGGCTGACATTAATCAGATTACCCCCGAGAACTTCGATTCCATCGTTAACGACAGCCTGCCCGTGCTGGTCGATTTTTGGGCACCGTGGTGCGGGCCCTGTCGATCCCTCTCGCCCATCGTTGACGAGGTTGCCGATGAGCTGGCGGGCAAGCTTGCCGTTGCCAAATGCAACGTCGACGACAACCAGGATCTGGCCATGAAGTATGGCGTCATGAGCATCCCCACGCTGATTGTGTTTAAGAACGGCGAGGAGATTGACCGCTCGGTTGGCGCTCTGCCCAAGGCGAGGCTGCAGGCGCTGCTGGAGAAGCATCTGTAATACGCTTGTTACTTACCCGCCGTCTATGAGCGCTTTTGCACCGCTCGCCGGACTTCTGGATGCACCGAGTGCAACCACGGATAGTATGGTAGTCACAAACAGCCCCCAGTGAACGGGTGCGGGTCGCACAGACTCGTACCCGTTTTCTTCATTTGCCTAGTCTTTGCCACAAGTTTTGTTATGGATTTAAAAACTCAGATCCGATAGCACGTTCGTAAGACTGGATCGTTTCGGCATTTGCCCTCTCGATATCATTAAGCGGTGATGTCATCGCATCAAATTCCTCAGGCGAGTATATGCCTTCATACCAATCCTTATTGTCGAAATACTCTTGAATCTTCTCATTCTTGAACTTGCGACCATGGCGTGCATATATTTCATTTCTTGCCAAGCAAAGCTCCCATGTGCTCATACCCATTTCTTCAATCTCCGCATCGGTATAACGCCGTGAGTCGCTTTCAGAAAGTAAGTAACCGTCTACCGTCGAACTCTTCGCATCACAGTAATAGGAAAAGCTATCCATAACCTTATGTGATTGATCATCAATATATGACACGACAATCGTACGGCTATCACCCGAATCGCTACCGAGCGTCGACCGATATGCGAGCTTGCAAACTCCGTCCGAACCAACTACAACACTCCGGGGGTTAGTCGAAGCCTGCTCACCGTTCGTACCCGCTTCTTTCAGGGACCAATTCTCCGGCTTCGACAACGCCTCTGTCGAAGAGCCGGTCACCTTGACATTCACCACCATCTCTGGAAACCCGGCGGAGTTATTTGATACCACTATTAATTCAGTTGCGTCCTCATCGTCGGCCTCGTCCTTTTCATCTGAGTTTTCCGACCCAAACTCATCGGCGTCCGATTTATACATCGTATGCTGATAGGTTTGAGTGATTTCTGGTGATGAGTGCCCGCTCCCGAATCGATTCCAAACATAAAAGCCGCCAACAATGATGACGGCCACCAGGCCAATTATCACGATTTTATTTGAATCGAATCCGCCAATTAACCCAATTACTTTTTTACCTAGTTCGTTGCCAGAATCCTCCGCCGGCGCCTTCCCCTTCGCATTATCCTTGACATCGAATGGCATCCGCTCATTCTCTGTGGTCGACCGACCCACGCCAGAAGATACTTTCGCAGCACAAAAGGGGCAGTAAACTGTCCCCTCTTCTATCTCTGCGTTACATTTGGGACACTTCACTGTCTCCCCTTTCAAGCTGTCTTTTAGCCATCAACATGACGCCGATATTCTTGATAGTTCGACAGATATGATGAGAATTCCGCCGATGTATCCGAATTTCCCGTCCGCCACGCCTTGTGGTCGATAATCTGGCTCTTGAACCCGTAGTACTCATCGATATACGCAATTAGACCGTCGACAGCGATAAGCTGCTCTTCGGGGTAATCGCCCGATCCTCCAACATGAACCATCTCAATCCCAACGGAATAAGAGTTCATGCCGTAATCGGGATAGCTTCCCCCTATCGGTAACGTTCCGACCTTGTCATCTCTCGAATCATCGATTGTTCCATACTGCTCGTTCTTCCCAGCATCGCCAAAACCGGCATGGTGCGCGATTTGATCGAGAGGCACGCATTGAACGATCGACCCATCTTTTCCAACAACAAAATGAGCCGCTACCTTATTGCCGTTGGACTCCCACCAATCGATGACACTTTCAGGGGAAGAATCGCCCTCCGTATCGTGCAAAACGATGTACTTCTGAAACTCAGGACCCTTAGGCCCATGCGCCAAGTCGGCGTAGTACCGTTCTTGAATGCTTGGCTGAAATTCCGAGCTCCCATCGATGGACGAAGAGCGGGATTCGTCTTGCCCTACAACCCCTGAAACCGCGTCAGCAACTCTCGCGTTGCAGATATCAAGCACATCTCCAACACCATCTGCACAAGCCGCCAGAACACAATTGCTTCCGCTGGATTTCACGACCTTTCTCACGCCAATACGACCGACCAGAACAATTCCCAAGCCGAACAAGAAAACGGCAAGCGCGGAGACGAGCCCCCGCGCCACCCATAAACGCCTAGAGCGTACTTGCATACGTGCTGACCACATCGCATGCCGTACTGATAAGGCCACCCGCCTCGAGCAGCTTTGCCGCTGCCGCTCCAAGCTGCCCAACCGCCTCATTTTGAGCGGTCGAATTTGTTCCTTCCATTGCCGCGTTAAGCATGTCGTGCAGTGAATCGAGATCGTCCGCCACCGTGACGCACACACCTCGCTGCGTCTCCATCTTCGACACCAACGCGTTCAGCTCTGCAACGAGCTGGCCGATGTTCTGACTCATTTCTGTTCCTTTCCGTTGTCACAACAACCCAAATAGCGCATTCGCAATAAGCGAAATTACCCCAATACAGCACGCGCATAGAATCGCCGCCTGAGAAAGGCAGCCGCCTTTCGACTCCTCGGCTTTAACGGGAAGAGGATCCAGCATCGCCTTCTCTTCTTCCATCAGAAGACGCTTCCGGTCAAGAGCCGCCCGTCGAGCATCCAGTGCATTTGAAGATCGCTGACTCAACTCGTCCACAGACGTATCTTTTTCAATCATCTCGATATAGCAATCGATTTTCTTGATAAGCCCTGATAACGAAGAGGCAAGCTCGGCAGCGTCTTCATTCGACGCAATCGGTCTTACCATGTTCGGAAGCGCAGCGCCGACGTCCTTCGCGTGACTCCCCGCAAGTCGTTTAGACAATTGCGAAAAAGCCTCCTGTGCTTGATGCGCCAGGCGATCTATCTCCGCTTTCTTTTTGCCCGCCATGTTCCTCGCAGAAATCGACTCCCGATCACAACGATCGCACTCCTGCTTAACAAGCTGGGCGGTCGACGCCTCCGATTTCAGAAATCGTTCTGCTTCGGACAGATACCTTTCGTACAAATCATCCCTGCTCATCGTCGCCCCTCCTCCATAATCGCGTTGCGACAAAGGGCATGAGCTTCATTGAGGGACGTCCCGAAGAAGCCTCCTTGTAAAGGACCCGGTTCTCTTGCCCGTTCCACTGGCACAGCGGGCCATCCAACTGCTTCGCTGCGACATTCGAGCCAAACAGACACGCCACGCCGTCAAAAGACGACAGTCCCGATGAACCCAACTGCGCTGAAAGCGCTACGGGGTTTTGCCAATGGCAGACAAAGTGGATTCCGTGCATAGGAGCCTCGCGGAATACCTTTTGAATCTTCTGCTGAGCACCAAAGTCGAAAGATCCTAGTGAGTCCGCATTCGGCACCAACACAAACCGCTCCCGCCCACATTCTTCCCCGACATCATTTCTCTGAAGACAATTGGTAATCCATGCAGCCGCTTCGTCCGAAGGCACGACCTCCGGAGAAACCCCCGCACGAGCGCATATCTCCAGAGTCGAATTAGAAACATGGCGCGCGCCATCCTCCACTACAGCAAACTCAGCGCCTCGCTCATAGCGTGCAAGCGATAAAATAAGCGTTTCCATAACACACGCCGCAAGATCGACAGAATTCGGAAGATCACCGAGCCCTGGCAGCGTTCCCCTGCCCACAAGAGCGATATTGCTTCCCGCAGCTCTTTCAAACGGGAAATATATCGGTGCCAACCCAGCAGAAACACCCCGGCCAAGCAAGGCGTTCGGCACGTTACCTGAATCTATGTCGTTCTGCTCAAGGAGGGCCTCAGTCAACTCCGGCAGAGTGCTTCCGTCGAAAACCACCGGTTCATCAAGGTGCCCTTTTGGCATTGCATAGAACTTGTTCCTGAGACTGTCCAACGTGGCATCCTCAGCAAACGGCGTAAGCACCGTCACATTTGCGCTCGGATTTCCGTAATCTTCGTTCAGAATCGCCTGTCCCCTGAACCTTAGGCTAGCAGCCGCCTCATTAAAGGGTCCGAAACTCGCCCGCGACTCCGCCGGCGAGTTTTTCAGTCCGATACGGATAGGAAACTGTGCGAAGAACTTGCCCTGGGAAATGGCAAGATTGGTTATCCCGCCGATACTTTGTGACGCCAATATCACGTGAATACCGTATGCACGATAGAGGCGAACGATGCGTTCCAAAAGTTCACAGGCTTCCTTGCCTCTTGCGCCTTCTAAAAATAGCTGGAACTCATCAATGACCACAACGATGCGCGGCATCTTATTCCCGCTACTGCGCCGATACTTGAGCAGATTATCTCCGTAAGGCTTGATCGCAGCGGCCCTCCGTTTGGCCTCGGCGGCTATGGAATTCAGCACATCCATGGCAAAGTCTTCATCGGCCTCAAGCCCAAATGCCTTTACCTGCGGTAGATACTCGGGGGAATCCGGCGTGGGAGCCATGGGAAACAGG
>DBFBKG010000172.1:0-18396 GCA_048203815.1 Collinsella sp.
CTTCCCAGCGCATTCCGCAGGACGAAAGAACCCCCGCCGCACGAAGTGCGCAGCGGGGGTTCTTTCATGTCCGAGGACGCGCTGGGAAGTTACCCCATGCGGCCGGCGGACAACTATGTAGCCTTGGACTAGAACATGCCCAAGAAACCATGCACAAACAGTGCGGCCAAAGCGGCACCGACAAACGGAGCAATGCCAGGAACGAGCAGGCCGTACTTCCAGTTGTTGTCAGCCTTGTTCTTGATCGGCAGCACCTGATAGGCCATGCGAGGACCAAGGTCACGAGCCTGGTTCATGGCGAAGCCGGTGATGCCGCCCATGCCCATGCCAACGGCCCAAACGATCAGACCGACGCAGATGGCGAGCATCAGGACGTTCTCGCCAGCACGGTTAGCAGCAGCAAGGATGGCGCTGATGAACACAAAAGTGCAGATAGCCTCGCAGAAGAAGTTGCGGGCATAGTTCGTACCCTCGGTGGTTGGGTTGGTCGAGAAGATGTTGCGCTGAGCAATGGGGTCGACGACGTCCTCGGAAGCCTTGAACTCATCGGCATACATCAACCAAGCGATTACGGCGCCCACAAAGCCGCCGAGCATATCGGCAATCATGAAGGGGATGCAGCTGCTCCACGGCACCAGGCCTACGATGCACTGGGCAAGCACCATGGCGGGGTTCATGCACACGGCGCCGCCAAAGACAAACAGGCAGACCGAGATGCCAAAAGACCAGGTGGTGATGGCAAACATGTGACCGGAGCCCTGATACTTGGTGCCCTTGAGTACGGTATCGCAGTGCACGCCCACGCCAAAGATGATCATGAGGGCCGTTGCGCCGAATTCGCAGAGGAGTTTGGTAAGCATAAAACCTTATCTTTCTTGTCGGTTATAAACGATTCGTTTAGGCCGCGTACTAGTGCTGTGCGACGACAACGCCCAGGCCATCGGGAATGACGGCCACCTTGGCATCGGCACCCTTCATCTCAAAGGCGAGCTTGAGCGCCTCATCGAGGGTGTTAACCGGCGTCATGTGCATATCCTTGATCATCTGGTGATCGCACAGGTCGGTAACCATGATCACAGGGTGATGCGCCAGGATGCGGGCAAAGATCTGGCTCGTCCACTGGTCGGGCAGGGTCTCGTCCTTAGGACGGTCGATGCAGGCGCGCTCAAACTCTGCCGGATCATTGTCGGCGATGTTGTGATAGAAGCCCTCGCCACCGTGACCGTCGGCACAACCGGCGACATCGATGATCACGCCGCCCTCGGGAAGTGTGGCCTCTGCAGAGCACATGCCCTTCACGGCCTGATAGATGTTCTGGTCGAGCGGGTAGCCGCCATTGGTGGTAATGGCAATCTCGCACTCGACGGGCTCAACGCCGGCAAGGCTCTTCACGAACTCGCAGCCAGCCTCGTGCGCCTTGTGGATGTCGCCGGCAAAGGAGCCGATGACCTCGTGCTTGCCGTTGAGCACCACGTTGAGCACAAAGGCAAGGTGAGCCATCTCGGCAGCGGCAAACATGTCCTCGCTCACGTGGTTGTGGCACAGGTTGCCGGCACGCGAATGGGAATCGTTCACAAACTGACCGTTGTGGTTGTACATGATGGTCTTGTAGCTGGCGATACCAGGCAGGACGGACTTGCGGCTACCAGAGAAACCGGCAAAGAAGTGCGGCTCAATAAAGCCCTCGGCAAGCAGCAGATCGCAATCGGCAGCAATCTTGTTGATGATGCACTCGCCGCCAGAAGGCAGGGTGCCGATCTTTTTCATCATGCTGTCCTCAGTCGCGACGTGCATAACAATTTCCTCGTTGGCAACGATCTCCTCGCCGTACTTGTTGACGAGCTCCTCGTGCGTCGAAGGACGATGCATACCCGTAGCAACCAAAATACGCACTCGAGCCTCGGGCGCAGCGGAATGGATGTGATGCAGCAGAATAGGCATCGTCACACGCGAGGGAACGGGGCGCGTATGATCGGAGCTAATGATGACGATATCCTTCTTGCCAGCACAAAGCTCCTCGAGCGAAGGCGAGCCATAAGGGTTGGCAAGTGACTCCTCTACCAGCTCTTCCTGTGATTTTGTAGTCTTAAACTCGTTTTGATGACCTTCCATCACACCCGCGAAGTTCTTATCCTCGAGCTCCAGATGCAACGTCTTGTGGTCAAACGGCAGTTCACATTCAAACAATGACGAGCGCCCTCTTCCTTTCAACTGACACACTAGATAAACCGTTGGAAGGATACGCCGCTCACCGAAAAACACCACCGTCCACCGACTCATTAACACAACGTTCATATTTGACCCACAACAAAACAGCCGCGACCCCAAACGGGACCGCGGCCGCCTGTCAAAGACACTACAGACAGGATGACTTACGCAGCGCCGAGGCAAACATCTACCCCGAGACGTACGCACGTAAGCCATTTTGCATAAATGCGTTAATTAATTGCATAAAATGGCGCATGGATTTCTAGCCGTAACAGGGTAGTGCCCTCCGGAGCGTGCATTTTTGCGAGTATTCAGCATCGCGAGATAAGATTTTGGTGTCAAAAGTCTTTCAAAAAGTAGATAGTCCTCATGACTCGACCCATCTGAATAGCATGCGGCGAGAAACCAGCCATATATGAATATCACCAAAGCCCAATCGTCGTGCAAAAGCATCAACAGGGGCCGCAAACGTCACCCATAGCCTTATGCACCAATCTTTGGCTGCTGAAAACTCCTTTTTTTGCACGTCGCCCCAAGCACCACCCTCACCCAGCGGCTGATCCGCCGAAGACCGGACATCGCAGGGCCCGCCATTAGTTTACTTTTAGGCACACTCCGCAGGACGCAAGAAGCCCTCGCCGCACGAAGTGCGCAGCGAGGGCTTCTTGCATGTCCGAGGACGTGCCTAAAAGTAAACTGATGGCGGACCCGGACGACTACAGGGCTATCGATTACCCCGTGTTCTGCAATCCTGCCGAGACGCCGGTCACAGTCGAAAGAATCAGGCTCATGTACTCGGCCTTCTTCTCCTCGGCCATCTCGTCCTGGTTCATACGCACCTCGCGAAGGGCGCGGACCTGGGCGATGGACAGGGCGTCGACATAGGGGTTACGCACGCGGACGGCGCAGCCGAGCACGCGGCGGCGCTGCAGCGGCCACTCGTCACCGACGATGGCAAGGACCCACTTACGCGTGAGCTGCATCTCGGTGAAGACCTTCTCGGACAGATCCTGGCGATCGCCCAGGTGCAGATACATCTTGGCGATGCGCTGATCGGTCTTAGCGATCGACATCTCGATGTTGTCAATGAACGTGCGGAAGAACGGCCACTCCTGGTAGGCAGCCTTGAGCTGGTCAAGATCACCAAGCTGCTCGCAGGCGGTGCCCAGGCCGTACCAAGCGGCCAGGTTAATGCGCGCCTGGCTCCAGCTGAAGATCCACGGAATGGTACGCAGGTCATCGAGCGACTTGGCGCCCAGGCCGCGCTTGGCGGGACGCGAGCCGATCGGCAGCAGACCGACCTCGGTCAGCGGCGTCACGGTCGAGAACCACGGTGTAAAGTCCTCGGTGTTCAGCAGGTCCAGATAGCGCTCGTGGCTTGCGGCGTTGAGCTTCTCGGCCATATCCCAGAACTTCTGCGTGGTCTCGGTGTTGGTCTTCTCGACACTCGGGGCCGACTGCAAAAGCGTTGCGGCGGCAACGGACTCAACATGACGCTGAGCCAGCGTGCGGTTGCCGTAACGGGCAAAGATGACTTCGCCCTGCTCGGTGAGCTTAAAGAAGCAGTTGACCGAACCCTTGGGCTGCGCCAGCACGGCCTTGTTGGCCGGGCCGCCACCACGGCCCACGGCACCGCCGCGGCCGTGCATGAGCACCAGGTCGATATCGTTCTTCTCTGCCCACTTGGCGATGCGCTCCTGCGCGGAGTGCAGCGCAAGCATGGCCGTGGTAGGACCGGCATCCTTGGAGGAGTCGGAGTAGCCCAGCATGACCTCCATGCGGCGGTTGGTCTGGGCAAGGCGCTTTTGCACCACGGGCAGCGTAAGCATCTGGTCGAGCACGTCAACGCAGCCCTCGAGGTCCTCGAGCTGCTCGAACAGCGGGATCACGTCGAGCTCGGGGACATCTTCCTCGTGTGCGAAGGACAGGTGGGCCAGCTCGAAGACGTCAGCCACATGCTGGGCGCTCTTGGTAAACGAGATGATGTAGCGGTGCGCCATCTTCTTGCCGTAGCGCTTTTGGATGGAGCCGATAGCACGGAAGGTATCGATGACTTCGCGCGTCATGGGCTGCAGGTCGCCATGGATACCGTTCTCGTGGATATCCTTGAGGGCGCGGGCATGCACCACGGAGTGCTGACGGAACTCCATCTCGACCATATGGAAGCCGAAGGACTCGACTTGCCAGATGATGGTCTGGACCGGGCCGTAGGCGGCACGGACGGCACCGCAGGCGGCCAGCGAACGCTGGACGACGCGCAGGTCATCCAGGAACTCGTCGGCGCTGTGGTACATGGTGTCGGTGATACGGCGCACGGTGGCGTTCAGACGGTCGGCCATGACGAGCATGACGGCGCGATGCGGCTCGTGCTCGGAGATCAGCTCGGCGCGGGCCGTGTACCGAGGGCTCATCTCGACCTGATGGTTCCACAGGTTAATGAGCTCGGCCGACGGCTTGCTGTAGGTGGCCTCGAGCGTGAGGTTGCGGCCGATGTGGCGGCACTTGTCCTCGAGCTTGAGCACCATGTGCGTAAAGTACTTGGCGGCGACCTCACGGCTCACCTTGGCGGTGACGTTGGGGTTACCGTCGCGGTCGGAACCGATCCAGCTGCCGGGATGGAAGAACGCCGGGCACAGCGGCGGCACAGTACCGGCCTTGTCGCCCAGCACCCAATCGTCAAAACGACGATAGATAACGGGGATAACGTCGAACAGCGTGTTATCGAAGATGTCGATGATGGTATCGGCTTCCTCGACCGGCGTGGGCTTCTTGAGCGCGATGGGGCTCGTACGCACCAGGGCGTCGATCTCCTGCAGCATATGGCGCTCGTTCTCCACCAGGTCGGAGCCGCCCAGACGCGGACGCTCCTCCAGCAGGTTGGAGATACGGCGGATCTTGCCCTCGACGGCCTTACGACGGGCCTCGGTGGGATGTGCGGTAAAGACAGGGTGGAACTCGAGCTTGTCGAGCAGCTCGTTGGCACCCTCGACACCCAGCTCATTCACCAGCTGGTGATAGGCAACGGTAAGCTCGTTGGCAGGATCGACCTCGGTATCGGTCGACGCACCGGCCTCGCGCTCGCGCAGCTGCGCCACACGGTAGTTCTCCTCCGACAGGTTTGCCAGATGGAAAAAGCTCGTAAAGGCGCGGACAATGACCTGCTGCTTATCGAGCGGCAGGCTGTCGATCAAATCGACGACCTCACGAAATGCCACGGCAGTGGGCTCGTCGGCGGTGGGCACGCCCTGCTCGTCGACGGCTTCGTCGGCAGCGCAGGTACCGGGGTTGCCGGCATTGACCACAATCTCGGCTGTCAAAATCTTGTCGAACAGGTCCGCGATCTCGGGATCATACTCGCTAAGCACACGGCGCTCCAGGCGCAAGAACAGCGCCAGATTGTCGCGCAGCTCCTCGGGGATCTCGATCTCGGCGAGACGCTCCCTGGACTCGGCATTCGAGCCGATTCGGTTAACGAGGCGGTTGACCACGGCAGCGACGCGCGCCGCGGCTTCGGGTACAGACTGGTTGCTTAGGTTCTCAGCCACGTTTCCTCCCATTCCTCCTTCTATGCACGTAACATGCGGTATTCATTATAGGCGCTTGAGAAATACTTTCGACACTGATTGCGCTTTACCACACAAAAGTATTTTCTGCATTGCAAAGGTTTTTGCCCTAAATGGTCGTATTTCTCGGTGGGCGGCATACGTAAACGGGGGCATTCCGCATAAAAGCGAAACACCCCCGTAACAATCGCTCTCCATGAGCAGGGCACGTTAGCAGGCCCGAAGCTCAAAAAGATGCGCTACAGGCGCTCGCGAACCGCCTCGACGACGTTGTCCAGATCGGCAAGAACCTCTTCGTGGCTCTCCATGTCGCGCACCTTGACCTTGCCGGCGGCAAGCTCGTCGCCGCCCAGGACCAGGATGAGCTTGGCGCCCACCTTATCGGCCTGCTTAAACTGGGCTTTGAGCGAACGGCCCTGATAGTCGGCCTCGGTCACGATGCCTGCGGCGCGAAGCTCCTGCGTAATGGCAAAGACGTTCTGGCGCAGCTCCTTGCCTGCGTTGGCGACATAGACGCACGGGGCCTCCTCGGCACCCAGATCGCTGCCAAAGGCCTGCAGGGCCAGCAGGGCGCGCTCAAAACCGACGGCAAAGCCGACGCCTGCCGTGGGCTTGCCACCCTCGAGCTCGACCAGGCCGTCGTAGCGGCCGCCGCCGCCGATGGAGCCGACGCCGGCGCCAGGGGCCTCGACCTCAAAGACAGTACGGGTGTAGTAGTCCAGGCCGCGCACCAAGGTGGGATCCTCGACATACTCGATACCGGCGGTATCCAAATAGCGCTTGACCTGCTCGTAGTGCTCGCGGCACTCGTCGCACAGGTTGTCGCCCATCAGCGGGGCGTCGGCCATGATCTCACGGCAATGGTCGTTCTTGCAGTCGAAGGCGCGCAGCGGGTTGAGCTCGGCGCGCTCGCGGCACTCGTCACACATCTCGTCTGCGTGATCGAGGATGAACTGCTTAACCTGCTCGCGATAAGCCGGACGGCACTGGGCGTCACCCATCGAGTTGATGAGCAGACGAAGCTTGGAAAGATCGAAGCCCAGGCGCTTGTAGAACTCCATGAGCATGATGATGCACTCGGCATCTGCCGCCGGATCGGGAGCGCCGAGCCACTCGATGCCCACCTGGTGGAACTGGCGCAGGCGGCCCTTCTGGGGACGCTCGCCGCGGAACATGGCCTCGGCGTAGTACGCCTTAAACGGCGTGGAGCCCTGGGGCACCAGATTGTTCTCGACGACGGCGCGCACCACGCCGGCCGTGCCCTCGGGGCGAAGTGCTAGGCGCTGCTTAGGCTTGAGTTTGGTGTCGGTGCCCTCGGTAAAGACGCGCTCCAGGTTGGCACCGCTGAACACACGGAACATTTCCTTGCGCACGACGTCGGTCGACTGGCCGATACCGTGGACAAACACGTCCACCTGCTCGATCGCGGGCGTCTCGATGGGTTTAAAACCAAACGGCTCGAACACGCCGCCCGCAATCTGCTGCATCTTTTGCCAGGCGCGCATCTCGGCGCCGATAAGGTCGCGGGTTCCCTCCGCCTTCTGTGCCTGCATGGGCAAACACCTTTCTTTTGTATCGCGTCATAGGTAGTGGACATTATACGGCACAAAGCAGCAACGCGGCGGCGCGTCTGACCGAACGAGGGTATGGGGACTCGTTCGGCCTGACGCACCGCCGCTGTTTGCGATCCGCTTTCCTCCGTCCCCTTCGGATCACGTGATCTGTTGGGGACGGAGGAAAACGGATCATTTCGTAGGCCCGTGGCCGCCTTGGAAACCGAATGATGGTACGAGCACCCATTCGGCTTCCAGGGCAGCCACAGACAGAACGGAGCGAACAGCAAAGAGCGACGGACGTCTACTCCCCCGCCACGCTCGCGCGCAGCTTGGCGGCGATGGGCTCGGATGCCAGCAGGAACACGAGCATGACCACGGAGCACGCCAGGCACACAATCCAGGTGCTCGCAAAGGAGCCCGTGGCATCGAACAGCACGCCCGAGACGATGGCGCCCACGGTGCCCAAGATTGCCTTGAAAGACAAGGGCATAGGCCTTATGGCCATGCCCGCAGGCTTGAAAGGCAAGGTTGGGTGCTACCGGTGGTCAGCGATATAGCCCAAAGCGACCGCCGTGTAAGCCGCGGCGCCAAGGGGAAGCTCGGCATCGCTAAAGCGTGCCTTGGGATGGTGCTGAGCAAAATGCTTGTCCGTATCAGTCGCGGCAGCGCCCACGGTAAAGTACGCACTCGGGATCTCGCTCGAGATCAACGCGAAGTCCTCGCTCGCCATGGCGTGGAACAGTGGCAAGAAGGCGGACTTGGGCAGCACCGCGCCCACGTAGCCAAGCGACGCCTGCGTCATATCGTCATCGAGTACGAGCGGGGGAACATCCGAGAGCGTCTCGATAGTCGCCGGCGTACGATAGGTCGTGGCAACACCTTTGACGACCTCCGCGATGCGGGTCTTGAGGTGCTCCATGAGCTCGACGTCGAAGCCGCGCAGCGTTCCCTCGAGCACACAAGTGTCGGGGATGACATTTGCGGCCTGACCGCCGGCGAACTTACCGACAGTCAGTGCGACCTCCTTGGCCGCCGGCACCTCGCGGGAGATGAGCTCCTGAAGCGCCAGATGCACATGGACGCCGGCCGTGATGGGGTCGATGCAGATCTCGGGGCTCGAGCCATGGCCACCCTTGCCCTGAAGCGTGATGCGAAAACCGTACACGCCCGAGAGCGCCGGGCTGCCGTAGAGCACCAGGCCAAGCGGCGACTGGCTATTGACATGCATGGCAAAGGCGGCCTGGGGACGCGGGTTCTGTAGCAGACCATCGGCGATGGCGGCGCGGGCACCCTCAAAGGTTTCCTCGCCCGGCTGGAACAGCAACTTAACCGTGGCATTGGCGTCGACAAGCTCCGCCTCGCGCGCCTTGAGCATACGGGCTGCACCAAGCAGCGCCGTCGCGTGCATATCGTGTCCGCATGCGTGCATGCAGCCGTTCGTAGAGGCGAAAGGCTCGCCTGACTCTTCGGCAACGGGCAGGGCATCCATGTCGCCACGCAGCATAACGACCGTACCGGCCTGTTCGTCCGTGCAGACGCCATTGCCCTGGGCCGCGACGGCACCGGCGCCGACAAGGCCCACAACACAGGAACCATCGACGAGCGTGGCAAATGGGATATCCATCTCGGTCAGGCGCGCTTGAATATACGCAGAGGTCTGCGGGAGGCTATTGCCCAGCTCGGGCATCTGGTGTAAATCGTGTCGCCACGCAGCGAGCTCGTCTGCAAAAGCCTGAGCTTCTGCAACAAGACCGTCACCGATAGCGGCCTGCGCCGCCGCGGTGGCCTTGGGCGCTGATTGCGGTTGAAGATCGGACAGTGCTGGTGCCATAGATGCCCCCCAGTAACGTTTTTGCAGCAAGCACTTTGATAGCGTAAAGTGCAAAGTACTACTTTAAGGGCGACGCATAAAAAATGCCGCCCCGGGAGGGCGGCGCAACAAGTTGTTTACAATTGCGGGCGCGGCTTTTTGCGCAAAAAATCGAAGTGAGTCTCGCTCAAGATAATCGACAGGAAGATAAGCACGAAGCCGGCGAGCAGACGCGAGGTGAGCGCCTCCCCCATCAGCAGCACCGAAAACAACACGCCCGAAGGGGACTCCATCGAAAGGAGCAGCGAGCCCGTCGAAGCCGGGACATGCGCCAGGCCGACGTTTTGGATGAGCAGAGCCACGCATGTGCAGCCCACCGAGAGAGACGCCATCGCAGTGATAAAGCTCGGCGTCCACACGGACAGAGGCGCTTGGGTCTCGAATAGCAGCGACGTTGCCAGGCTCAGCACGCCGTTGCCCACAAACATCCAAAACGTGATGACGTTGATGTCCATTTTGCGACCGTACTTGGCGGTCACCGCCATCTGGATGGCGAAAAAGACCGCACCCGCCAGCGTAATGACGTCACCGATGTTGAATTCAACGCTATCGAGCGCCACCAAACCAATGCCCGCCAAGCACAGCAGTGCCGCGCCCAGGTTATAGCGGGTGAGTTTTTCGCCGCTCAGAAAATAGCTCGCGAACGGCACAAGGATGCAATACGTGCCCGTCAAAAAAGCATTCTTGCCCGCCGTAGTATGTGCCAGACCGACCGTCTGCAACGCATAGGCCGCCCACATGAGCACGCCCATACTCAGGCCAACGATCAGGTTGCGAGCGTTGAAATGTGCAATGATGCGCTTGTGGAAGACGGCAAACATGACCAACGCTGCGGGCAGAAAGCGTACATAGAGCAGCGCGAAGACCGGAATGGTGCCGAGTGCGTCCTTCATAGTGGTAAAGGAGTAGCCCCAGATAATCGCTACCGAAAGCAGTAGAACTTTCCAGAACAGCGGAGAGCGTGCGCCGGCGCCCCGGGGAATACCGCCCGCGCCCAGGTCTTCACGGGCTACAGGGCTATCGGGCAAGTTTTCGATTTCGTTGGCAGCGTATTGTGCCATGGAACATCCTCGCACTCAATCTGGGCGTGGTGTCCGCACGCGTATGGCTGCGTGCCGCCTCATGGTCAAATAAAAACAGGGCGCACCGGACCCCCGGCACGCCCCGCTACTGTAGCAACAACCAAGCAACCCACGCAATCCAGCCCACTAAAGTACCGACTTGAATAACCTCGATGTTCCGTCAACGTCAGCGAAAACGGCCCCAAGCGAGCAAGGTGACGTGAAATGAAAGGGCGCTGACCTTCTGGTCGCGCCCTTGAAATTGAACGTCAGATTGCCGCTTGGGGCCGTTTGCAGCGTCGAGTCGTTACGCGGTTTGGTAAAACCGCGTAACTAGATTAATTTGGTTGACTCCAGCTTTTCGATGATCCAGTCGTTGGCTTTGATAACCGGGCGACGGAAGACGACGCCCAGGGCCAGCGACGGAATCAGATAGCTCGCCAGAATGCCCAACTCAACCCAGTACTCCATATGGTAGGCGCCGGCCATGGCAGCATGCATGGCGTTGATGCCATGGGTGAACGGCAGGAACGGGTAGATCGCCTGGAACACGGGGCCGGTCATCTCGATGGGGAACGTACCGCCCGAACCGCCGACCTGCATGACCAGCAGCACGACGGCGAGGGCCTTGCCGATATCTCCAAACGATACCGTAAGCGTGTAGACGATATTGGAGAACACGAGACTCGCGACCCAGCCCGCCAGCACAAACTGCAGCGGGTCGTCGCACTGAATGCCAAAGAACAGGATGTCGCCCGCACACACGAGCGTTGCCTGCAGCAGAGCCAGACCGCCAAAGAACAGGTAGCGACCCAGGTAGATCTCGTGCAGGCGCACGGGGATGAGCTCGTTGATAAGCTCATCGTCAACCGAGACCTTCATCATGGCCGCCAGAACAATCGAGCCCACCCACAGCGACAAAATCGTATAGAACGGCGCCATGGCCGAGCCGTAGTTGCGGATCGGGTAGACCGGCTTGCGATCGAGCGCAACGGGGCCGGAAAGCGACACGGCGAGGGCATCGGGGTCGCTGCCAATCATTGTCTTAATCATGGCCAGGTCACCCGATATCAGAGCGCTATCAAGCTCGTCCTTAAAGGCACTGATCTTGTCCGACGCCTCGCCCAGCTGATCGGAAGCCTTGTTGACCAGCTTTGCAGCCTTGGAGAGACCCTTCGCGAGCGAACCAGAGGCGTCGGTCAGACCGCTCACGGCGCTATCCAAGTCACCCGAGATACCGTTCAGGGAATCCAGAACGCCCGAAATGGTCTTCTTGAGCTCCTTGGCCTTAACCGAGAACGTAGAATCGTAGTCGGACTTGGCACCCGAGATACCCGCCTTGGCATCGGCGATGGCCTGGTCGACCTCGGCACGCGAATTGTTGACCTCCGCCATGCTGCCCGAAAGGGACTTTGCGGTCGCCGTCAGGTCCTTCGCATTGTTACGGTACTCCGCGGCAATTCTGCCCAGCGACGTCGCAGCGGACTTGAGGCCGTCTTTGAGCTTGTCATCACTCACCTGGTCGGCAAGGTTGCGGAGCCGATCGGCCATCGCATCGATATCGTCAGCACGCGTATTGAGCGCCGCTGCGGCTTCGTTGAGCTGAGACACCGTAAGGTCAACATGCTGATTCGCGGCATCGAATGCCTTCGCAAGCTCGGCGGACACGTTGTCGAACGAGCCCGCGCTTCCGTCAATCGCCGCGTCAACGGCATCGCTGGCGGCCTTGAGCGCTTCCTTGGAATCATTGATGCCGCTCTTGGCATGCTCCATCAGCTGCTTCGTCGACTCATCGACGGTGCCCGTCTGCTTGAGCATGCCGCCCGCCGATGTCAGTGAATCGGACGTAGAGCTCAAAATGCCCGCGAGCGACGTCGCGCTCGCCTGAACGTCCTGCAGGTCCTCGACCGAATCGCCCAGCGTAGAGGACAGATTGGCGATAAAGTTGCTCACCTGGTCGGTGCTCATATAGTCGAGCAGGCTGGACACGGTCTTAAGGCCGATGGTCGTGATGGTCTTGGTAAAGGTCTCGTTGACCTGACTCTGGACGGCGCTCGAACCCTTTTCAGTCACGATCTGCGCGATGGCGTTGGCCTTCTGGTTCTCATAGAACTCGATATCGGCGTGCTTCACCTCGGTCGAGAAAAGCGTCATCATGTCGGCGCTAAACGTTTTAGGGATAACGACGGCAGCGTAGTACGCGCCCGACTTAACGCCCTCAATCGCCTTATCTCGGTCGTTGAGGACGACCCAGTCGAAGTTCTCGTTGCCGCGCAGGGTGGAGGTTACGTTTTCGCCCACGTTGACCTCGACGGGAATCAGATCGCTCTCGTAGCCCTCGTCGGTGTTGACCACTGCAATCTTAAGGTTGCCGGTATTGCCGTAGGGATCCCAGCTTCCGGCGATGTTAAACCACGCGTACAGGCATGGCACGATGATCAGGCCCATCACGACGACCATACCGATCACGGAGCGAGACACGTTTTGGACATCGCGCTTAAACAGGTGCAGGATGTTTTTCATTTATGCCTCACCTCCTTTAGAGTGCTTGCCAAGCGGGGTGGTGTCCCCGTCGTTTCCGCTTACGTTGTCAACGCCGTCGGCATCTTGAGCCTTACGATGCGCACCGATATGCGGCAGACGGCTCGTGGGCTGTTCGCTGTCCTTGGTGCCCCGCTCGCTGGCGTTGAGACCAAACATGCGACGGGCAGCAGGGATGGCAGCCGTGTGCTCGCGCATCTCGCGGCGCAGGTCCTCGTCCGAAAGCGCCGAGATACGCATCTGGGTATTGAGGCTCGCACGGATATACTCGATGTTGATGAGCCAGCCACAGATGGCGATAACCGAAATGATCCAGATAACGAGCAGGATGATCTTGCCGTTATTGTCGATATCGAGCACCGTCGAAAGCACAAAGAGCAGGACCTGGACGCCTACCACGGCGGCAAAACCGCCCTTGATGTAGTACGGGTAGCGATGCTCAAACGCCACGGCATGATCGAGCAGCTCGCGACGGTACGAATCCGAATCGAGCATGACGCGCATGGCCGTGCGCAGCGAATAGCGCTGGCGCGGCAGGTCGTTGGACTCGCAGATCATGAGGCCCGTCGTGGAAAGCTGCTTATCAAAGAGCAGATTGAGGTTGAGCAGCAACGGGCGCAGCTGCAGACCGATAAAGAGCGCCACGATCAGGAACACGCCCAGGATGCACAGGTTGAACAGGTAGTTGAACGAATACATGCCACCGACGGTCTCGCGCAGCAGGTTGATGCCATAGGTGAAGGGCAGCAGCGGGTGCAGCCACTGGAAGAAGCCGGGCATCATCTCGATGGGATACATGCCCGACGAGCCGGGGATCTGCACAATGACGAGGATGACGCCAATGGCTTTACCGATATGCTTAAACGTGGTGGACAGCGCATAGATGATGTTGACGTAGGTGAACGAGATAGCGATGCCGCCCAGCACGAACAGCAGCGGGTTGACGCACTGCACGCCAATCACCAAATCGCCCACCGTAACGATGATGGCCTGGAACGCACCCAGGATCACCATCAGCAGCCAGCGGCCAAAGTAGCCCTGACGCGCCGTAAAGCTACCGATGCCCTCGCGGTCGACCTCGAGCTTGTAGATAGCGATGAGCACATAGCCACCTACCCACAGCGCCAGATTGGTGTAGAAGGGAGCGATGCCCGAGCCAAAGCTCTTGACCGGATAGATTGACTTGGACGTCAGCTCAACCGGTGATGCCATGAAATCTGCCACGTCATTGACGTCGACATCCATGAGGTCGGCTAACTCGCCCATAGACTCAGAGGTCTGTAGCGCCGCAATGTCATTGGCGGCGGTCGCGAGCTTGTCCTGAACCTTGGCAAGAGAGGCGTCGGTTTGAGACAGCGTGGTCTTTGCCTGCTTGAGCGTGGCGTCGAGCTGCGCCAGCGTGCCGCGCGCGCTCGCTATCGTGGGGGTCATACCCGACACAATGCCGGTCAAATCGCCCGAAACGGCGGCAAAGGAGTCAAGCGCGCTCGAAGCCTTCGGCAGCGCGTTCTGCCCCAGATCGGTCTGAGCCTGACCGAGGTTAGCCGTACCGGTCTGAATTGCCGCGTTGAGTGCGTTGCTCGCGTTCGAGATTGCCGTAGCGTCGTTTGCCATGGCGCTCGACTGTGCAGAAAGGCCATCCTTGATGCTCTGCAGCTTCTGGTTTTGCTCGCGAAGCGAATTGATAGTCGATGCGATGAGCGCGTCGGCGTCCTCCGATCCCGTCGACGTATCGTTAGCGAGAATCTGCAGGCGCTCGATGACAGCGCTGTTGTGGTCAATCGTCGCCTGAAGGGATTCGAGCGAGTTGTCGATACGAGTGGTCGTGGACGTAACCGTACCGGCGAGTTTGCCAATCGCGGCGTTCGCAGAAGCCGATGTCTTACTCAGCACGATGCTGCCCTCCGAGAGCGCCTTGGAGAGCGAGGTGATGGACTTGCCAGCCGTGGTGCGAGCTTCGCCCAGCAGATCATTACCCTGAGCGATTGCCTGCGTTAGCGAAGGCGCCTGTCCCTGCAGGCCCGCCAGCGCAGCATCGGCCGAAGCAATCGAGTTGCTCGTCTTGTCGATGGCGGTGTTCATGTCGCCGATGGAATCGCGTACTTCGCCCAGGGTATCAGACGCCTCGGACACCGAGCCCGCCAGCGAATCCTGGGTCTGGGTTGCCTTGTCTTTAAGGTCGATGCCAGCATCTTTGGCAATGCCCGCGACGGTCTCGCCCACCGTGGAGACAAACTCCGAGTTGATCTGCTCCTCGATGGTGTTGGCACCGGTATCGGTGACCTTGGGCGCAATGGCGCTCTTTTTCTCGTTGACGTAATAGGTGAGCTTCGGCTGATGGTAATTGCCATCGAGCATCGAGACGAGATTGTTGGAGAAGTTCTTGGGAATCACGATGGCAGCATAGTATTCGCCACTTTCGACGCCCTCTTTGGCATCTGCCGCCGAGTCGACGAAGGTCCAGCCAAGCTGGTCGTTCTCCTTGAGCTGGTCGACCACCTTATCGCCTGCGTTAAGCTCGCCCACTAGGTCATTCTGGGTGCCCTGATCGTTGTTGGCGATGGCGATTTTAATGCCCTGGGTATTTCCGTACGGATCCCAGTTGGCAACGATGTTGTACCAGGCATACAGCGAAGGAATGACGCACACGCCCAGGGTAACCACCAGGGCGACGGGGTTCATAAGCAGTCGCTTAATGTCGCGCTTAAATATCGCAAAGGAGACCTTTGCGTTGGATAGTTTGCTGCCGAGACTCACGCTTGGACCATCCATCCTGTCGTTGAATCGAATCGTACTATCGACAACCATTGTACGTAGACGCTTTAGTGCCTCGCGGCACAATGGTGCTGAGTTTTGCGGGTAGCAATATACTACGAAGATGATTTAACGTACAGTTGTACAGTATCTTAAATTCCCGCAGCTCCCAAAACCACAACCCGCACAAACTAGCAATCCGACTAGTCGTTGGGGACGTTCTTAACCGACTAGTCAAACAAGAACGTCCCCAACGGCTAGTCATTTAAGAACGTCCCCAACGACCACCCCAATGACTACTTAGGACCACGAAAGCGTCGTAGGTTGAGCATAAGTCAGCGAAAACGCCCCCAAGCGAGCAAGGTGACGTGAAAGAGGAGGGAAGCGTACTTTGGTACGCGACCGACGATTGAACGTCAGATTGCCGCTTAGGGGCGTTTGCAGCGTCGAGCCGTTACGCGGTTTGGTAAAACCGCGTAACAACCTAACTACATCAAGTTACAAACAGCTGCCGCGAAGGCCACGGGGTCCTCGGGCAGAATACCCTCGACCAGCAGGGCCTGGTCGTAGAGCAGACCGGAGTACTGCTTGATCTTGTCGGCGTCGCCCGCCTTCTGGGCAGCGACGAGCTTGGCGAAGACCGGGTGCTTAGCGTTGAGCTCGAGCACGCGCTGGCTCTTGGGCATACCGTCGGGCGCGCCCTCGGGACCCTTCTGAAGGACCTTCTCCATCTCGAGCGAAAGCGGGCCTTCGGTGGTGATGCAGGCGGGGGCATCGGTCAGGCGCGCGGAGACGGCAACCTTCTCGACCTTGTCGCCGAGCGCCTCCTTCATAGCGTTAAAGAGGTCCTCGTTCTCCTTGGTGGCGTCCTCGGCCTCCTTCTTCTCGTCATCGGTCGCCAAGTCAAGATCACCGGTCGCGACGTTCTTAAGCTCCAGGTGACGATCCTCGACCTCAGGCTCGGCACCATCGGCAACTGCCTTCTCGGCAGCCTCGCGAGCAGCGTCATCCTCGTAGACCTTGGGCATATCGGCAGCCACGTACTCACGCATGGCCTGGAAGGTGAACTCATCCACGTCCTGCGTCAGCAGCAGTACATCGTAGCCGCGGTCGAGCACGCCCTTCACGACGGGCATCTTGGCCAGACGCTCGCGCGAATCGCCGGCGGCATAGTAGATTGCCTTCTGGCCCTCGGGCATGCCCTTGGCATACTCGGCAAGGGTGATCATCTTCTGCTCCTTGGCAGACCAGAACAGCAGCAGGTCGGCGAGCTCGTCGGCCTTAATGCCATAGCTCGAGTAGATGCCGTACTTAAGACCGCGACCAAAGTTCTCAAAGAACTTCTCGTATGCCTCGCGGTCGTTGTCGCGCATGTCCTCGAGATCGGCGGTGATCTTCTTCTCGACACGCTTGGCAATGGCCTTGAGCTGACGATTCTGCTGCAGCGTCTCACGCGAAATATTGAGCGTCACGTCGGCAGAGTCCACGACACCGCGCACAAAGTTGTAGTAGTCGGGCAGCAGGTCGTCGCACTTCTCCATAATCAGCACGTTGGAGCTGTAGAGCGCCAGGCCCTTCTCGTAGTCCTTGCTGTACAGATCGAACGGAGCGCGACCCGGCACAAACAGCAGCGCATCGTACTCAAGCGTACCCTCGGCATGGAAGCTGATAGTGCGCGCGGGATCGTCAAAGTCGTGGAACGTGGACTTGTAGAACTCGTCGTAATCCTTCTGCTCAACGTCAGAGCTGCGCTTTTTCCAGATCGGCGTCATGGAGTTGATGGTCTCGAGCTCCTGGTAGTCCTCGTACTCGGGCTTATAGTCGTCGCCGGCGTCCTCGGGCTTGGGCTTCTGGCGACTCTTGCTCACCATCATCTGGATCGGGTAGCGCACATAGTTGCTGTACTGCTGAATCAGGCTCTTGAGGCCCCACTCGGTCAGGAAGCGATCGTAGGTCTCGGCCTCGCCGTCGGCGTCGAGCTTCTCGTTCTCGCGCAGCGTCAGGATGACGTCGGTACCGTGCTCAGCACGCTCGCCATCCTCGATGGTGTAGCCCTCAAGACCGTCGGACTCCCAAACGTGGGCGGTATCCTCGCCATAAGCGCGGCTGACGACCCTCACGTGGCTGGCAACCATAAAGGCGGAGTAGAAACCCACGCCAAACTGACCGATGATGTCGACATCGGAGCCCTGCTGCTCGGCGTTCTCGGTCTTAAACTCCTCGGAGCCGGAATGGGCGATGGTGCCCAGGTTGCGCTCGAGCTCCTCGGCGGTCATGCCGATACCGTTATCCGAAATAGTGATGCTGCGGGCGTCCTTATCAAAGGAGACACGGATGGCCAGGTCGCCCTGGTCGAGTTTGACACTCGGATCCTGAAGGCTCTTAAAGTTGAGCTTGTCGACGGCATCGCTCGCGTTGGAGATAAGCTCGCGCAGGAAGATTTCCTTATTGGTGTAGATGGAGTTGATCATGAGGTCGAGCAGTTTTTTGCTCTCGGTCTTAAATTGACGCATGTGCAGTCCTTTCGCGCTACCCCTGCCCGCAAAAACGGCCCGGTTGCCCGAGCCGTATCGCAGACCTGCTATGTTCAGACTTAGATTTTATAACCTATTAGCGCGCATATATACATACGGAATCGAAAAACTGTATGTCAGAGCGCTCCGAAGCGCCAATTGCCTAGAAGCGTCCCTAACTGCCGGCAGAGACGATATGAGCAGGACATAAAAACATTGAGAGCCCCTGCTGCATGAAAGACCGCGGATTAGGCCGACAATGGTGAGTGTCTAATCCAACCGTGGCGGCCACGCCGCATTCATGGAAGGGGCTCCCATGCTCGATACTAC
>DBFBKG010000173.1:0-5478 GCA_048203815.1 Collinsella sp.
CAAGGCAACCCGCCCGGAGCAGGCCCCAGCGCGAGACCGTCCCGGATGCTATTCGTTGTCGCCTGCGGTCATTTGCGTTGCGGAGAGCGCGCCGTCGGCAGCAGTCGCGGCTGCGGCGTCGGGCCAGACCCAGTCGGTAAAGGCTGGGTGATCGAAGCCCTCGTCGCACGCGAACTCAAAGGCCTCGGTGCGGAAAGCCTCCCACTCATCAATCTGCTCGGCAAACTTATCGGCGTCGACCATTCGCAGCACGTCGGCGGCCAGGGCCCAGCGGTCCATGTTATTCAGGCGCAGCATGTCGAACGGCGTGGTCGTGGAGCCCTTCTCCTCGTAGCCGTGGACGCGGAAGGCGTCGTGGCCGGGGCGGTTCCAAATCAGGCGGCGAATCGTGCCGGCATAGGCATGGAAGGCGAAGAGAACGGGCTTCTCACCGCAGCCAAACAGCTCGGCCCAGCGCTCATCGCTGATGGCCTGGTCGTTCTCGCAGACGTTCTGGATCTTGAGCAGATCGACCACGTTGACGAACCACACCTTAATGCCCAGCTCGCGCAGCATATCGGTTGCGGCCAGAGCCTCGAGCGTCGGCACGTCACCGCAGGTCGCAACCACGACATCGGCCCCGGCGAGCGAGTCGGCAGTCGATGCCCACTCCCAAGTCGCGACACCCTCGGCGAGCTCGGACTTGGCCTCGTCGACCGTCTGGAAGGTGGGGGCGGGCTGCTTGCCACAGAAGATGGCGTTGACGCAGTCGGTGGACTGGTAGACGCGCTCGGCTACAGCAAGCGCCATGTTGGCGTCGGCCGGATAGTAAGCATTCACGATATGCGTGTCGTTGGCCTTGTTGAGCAGCAGGTCGATAAAGCCGGGGTCCTGATGCGAGAAGCCGTTGTGGTCCTGGCGCCACACGTGGCTCGACAGCAAAATGTTGAGACCGCTAATGGGAGCACGCCACGGAATCTCGCGCTTGGTGGCCTCGAGCCATTTGCAGTGCTGGTTGACCATGGAATCGACCACATGGACAAAGCTCTCGTAGGAGCTCCACACGCCGGAGCGGCCGGTGAGCACGTAAGCCTCGAGGAAGCCCTCGCACTGGTGCTCGGACAGCTGCTCGACGACCTTGCCGGAGCCGGCCAGCAGCTCGTCGTTGGCCTCGTCCTCGTAGAAGCCGGCATCCCACTGCTTCTTGGTCACCTTGTAGGCGGCCTGCAGGCGGTTAGACGCGGTCTCGTCGGGACCGAAGATGCGGAAGTCGTTCATGTTCTTGGCCAGAACGTCGGCAGTGTACTCGCCAAAGACGCGGGCGGCCTCGGTGGAGCCCCAGCCGTGACCCTTCTCGGCGACGGGAATCTCGTGAGCGTGAATATCGGGTAACTCGAGCTCGCGGCGCACCTTACCGCCGTTCGCGTTGGGATTGGCGCCAATGCGCAGCTCGCCGGTCGGCATAAAAGCCGTCACCTCGGGGCGCACCTGGCCCTCGGGCGTAAAGAGCTCCTCGGGCTTGTAGGAGCGCAGCCACTCGCGCAGCACGCGGAAGTGCTCGTGGGTGTCCTTGGCACTCGCCAGCGGCACCTGATGCGCGCGCCAGGAGTCCTCGGTCTTCTTGCCGTCAATCTGCTTGGGGCAGGTCCAACCCTTGGGCGTACGGAACACAATCATGGGGTAGGCCGGACGGACCACGGTCTCGCCTGCGGCGGCCTGGGCCTGTGCGGTGGCCTTGATGTCGCAGATCTCATCGAAGACCTGCTCAAACAGGGCAGCGAAACGCTCGTGGATGCTTACATGGCTCTCGTCGTCAAAACCGGCGACAAAGAAATGCGGCTTATAGCCCATGCCCTCAAAGAACTTGGTGAGTTCTTCGTCGGACACGCGGGCAAGAATGGTGGGGTTGGCGATCTTATAGCCGTTGAGGTGCAGGATCGGCAGGACGATACCGTCGGTTGCCGGGTTCACGAGCTTGTTGGACTGCCAAGAGGTCGCGAGCGGACCGGTCTCGGACTCGCCGTCGCCCACCACGGCCACGGCCAGCAGGCTCGGGTTGTCCATGACGGCGCCGTAGGCGTGGCTGAGCGTGTAGCCGAGCTCGCCGCCCTCGTGGATGGAACCGGGCGTCTCGGGCGCAAAGTGGCTCGGGATGCCGCCGGGATAGGAGAACTGGCGGAAGAACTTCTGCAGACCGGCCTCGTCATTGGTGATGTCGGGGCGGATCTCACGGTAGGTGCCATCGAGCAGCGACTGGGCGGTGCCGGCGGGGCCACCGTGGCCCGGGCCCATCAGGAAGATGGCATTCTGGTTGTGGTCAGCGATGAGACGGTTGACGTGTCCGAACAGGAAGTTGATGCCGGGCGTGGTGCCCCAGTGACCGACCAGGCGGTGCTTAACGTCCGGGCGACCAAAGTCGCGCACCTCACCGGTTTTCTCGTCGACAAAGTCGCTGCGCATCAACGGGTTGGAGCGAAGGTAGATCTGACCGACGGACAGATAGTTCGATGCGCGCCAATACAGGTCGACGCCCTCGAGCTCGGAAGCCGGCACCTCGTGGCCCAGCTTTTGCCACGGCGTCCCCAGTGTTTTAGCCATTGTTTATGTCCCTTCGCTGCGCGGTCGCCTTCCGATACGGCAACCTTTCGTTGGGACTAGTATATTTGCTAAAACGTTTTATCATAGTGAAAAAACGTTTTAGCATGCTGATTTGCCATATGGACAGACAAAAGCAGACATTCACCTGCGGCATTGTCTGTCACAGGTGCTCCACATTCAGTCTCTGTTAATTGATAAACGCGTTTAGTTGTGTTTAGTAAGCTCGAGAACGCTATCCTTAACGATAAGCGCCGGCTCCAGAACGACCTCTTCGGCACGTCTACCGCCCCTACCGGCAAGACGCTTGGACATGCAGCCAAAAGCATGCTCCGCGAGGACACCAGGATCCTGCTCAATCGCGGTCAGCGCCGGCTCAAAGAGAACGTCGGCCGCCGAGTTGTCATAGCTTACGACCGAGATATCGCCTGGAATGCTCTTCCCCATCTCGTGCAAGCGCTTGAGCAGACCGAGGGCAATATTGTCCGAGCTTGCGAACACGGCGGTGGCATCGGTTGCAAGCACGGCCTCCGAGGCCTCGTAGGCACTCGGGATGTAATATTCGCTCTCAAACTCCAAACGCGCGTCAATAGGCAGGCCAACCTCGCGCAGCGCACGCTCGTAGCCGGCAAGACGTTTACGACCCGTATTGGAACGGCGCGCATTAACCAAGCAGGCAATGCGACGGTGGCCTTGCTCGATCAGATAGCGGGTTGCCATGTAGCCACCCATCTCGTGGTCGAACATCACCTTGTCGCACTCGAGCCCCTCAATGGCACGGTCGACCATCACGGCGGGGATAGGCAGATGGCTGACTTCTTCGCGCAAAGCGCGGTCGTCCGAGAACTCGTCGCCCACGACCAAGAACACACCATCGACGCCGCGCGTCACCAGCTGACGCAGGAGCTCCAGATCGTCCTCGGCGCTTCCACCCGAGCTGGTAATAAAGAGCGCGTAGCCGTCCTCGCGGCAGCGCTTTTCCAAGCTGCCGGCGAGCGAGGCAAAAAAGCGGCTCTCGATGTTAGGGACGATAAGGCCCAGTGTGCGCGACTCGCGCATGACCAGGCTACGCGCGATCTGGTTAGGAACATAATGATTGCGCGCCGCGACCTCTTTGATGAGCTTACGGTTTTCTTCCGAGATGCGACAGGGCCGGTTGTTAAGGACAAGCGAGACCGATGAAGGGGAAAGCCCCACCTCCTGGGCAATCTGCTTGAGAGTAACTTTGTTGCCCATCTCGCTCCTTCCGAGTATTCGCGCAATCTCTTGAAAGTATAGCGACCGTCCCTCTACCTTGATGATAAACACTTTACCAATCCGGTAGACGGCTGTTTTATCGCCGCGATTGGTGCAAAGTAACCTGACTCCTTAGTACCATGCGATGCATTGGGGTCAGGTAACTTTGCACCAAATCCATCCGGGTGGGGTATATTGCATTCGATTAATGAAAACGACCACCATAAGGCGGATATTCGTATGCACGAGAATGACTTTTTTAACGAGGACTTGCTCTGCGCGCTCGCCGGAGTTGCCGGCGAGAACAACGTGCTCATGAGCGAGCCCATGCGCGAGCACACCACGTTTAAGATCGGCGGCCCGGCCGATGTCTTTGTCACGCCCGATACCGAGCAGGGACTCGTCGCCACGCTCGATACCTGCTATCGCTGCGATCTGCCGCTCACCATCGTGGGCAACGGCTCCGACCTGCTCGTCGGCGACAAGGGCATCCGCGGCGTCGTCGTAGCACTGGGCGAAGGCCTCTCTAACATCACCGTCGACGGCACGCATGTTACGGCAGCAGCCGGCGCCTTGCTTTCCGATGTCGCCGCGGCAGCAGCCGAGGCCGACCTCACCGGCATGGAGCCCATCTCGGGTATCCCTGGATCGGTCGGCGGCGCCTGCTACATGAACGCCGGTGCCTACGGTGCCTGCATGGCCGATGTGCTGGAATCTGTACGCGTCTACAAGCCCGCTCGCATGCTCGACGACGGCACCCGCGGTAGCGGCAGCATCATCGAGTTCGATGTCGACGAGCTCAATCTGGGCTATCGTAAGAGCCGCATCGCCGACGACGGCTTCATCGTGCTTTCGGCCACCTTCAATCTCGCCCCGGGCAACGCCGCGATGATCAAGGCCGACATGGACGACTACCGTCAGCGCCGCGAGGACAAGCAGCCGCTCGACATGCCGAGCGCCGGCTCCACCTTCAAGCGCCCCGAGGGCCACTTTGCCGGCAAGCTCATCATGGACGCCGGCCTGCGCGGCCACGCCGTCGGCGGCGCCCAGGTGAGCGAAAAACACTGCGGCTTCATCGTCAACGCCGACCACGCCACCGCCGCCGACGTCGACGAACTCATCCGCCACATCCAAGCAACCGTCAAAGACCAATTCGGAGTAGACCTACAACCCGAAGTCCACCGAATCGGAGAATTCCTCTAAAAAGAAGGCCCCGAAAGGGGCCTTCACCATATTTATTCAGATAAACCAGTCCGGTGTGTCGCGCTCAGGACCCGAGAGGGCCGGGACAGTCCGAGAGGCATAAGGTTGATCGCGAGTTCCGCACGAGCCGGAGAGCACTTAATGTGCTCTCCGTGCGAGCAGGACTGTCCGAGCAGGCAATCAAATATATTGCGGGCGGGCACGCGGCCCAGTCGGCTTTACGACAGCGCAATACCGCCAAGCCAGCCCCAGCGCACGCCAGAGCCAGTGCCGTAGAACCCAATGAACGAGTCAAGCGACCTCGACGTGATGGCGCCCTCGTTACTCATAACGATGCCGCCGCCAACATAGATGCCCACGTGTCCGTACAGCAGACCCGGCGTACCGGTGCCACTGTGCGACGAGTCGGCCACGATCATGCCCACCTGCAGCGCCGAGCGGTCGGAGCTATAGCACCAGGCGTTA
>DBFBKG010000174.1:0-4914 GCA_048203815.1 Collinsella sp.
CCATTTCAAATGGTTCGATGTCTGCCCGGATGCGACACAACTGGTGTGTCCATCCTCGCAGTATCCGGTTCTCAAGGTGCACGCCCCGCGGCTCATCCGGTTCCACCGGGCCGCGCGGCAAGGAGATATATTGCCAGACCGGAGGGGCCCCGGGGGCGGGAATCTGGGCGTACACATTTCCTACACATCTTGTGATCCGACTAACGTTTGCCAGCCGTTAACTACCGCTCGCCGAGCATCTCTTTATATTAGGCAGTCTCATGGTTAAAGCGGATACGTCCCCCTAGCTAAAGCACAGCCAGCATCGAGCAACTCATCACGTTCTTCCACCGAGAACCCCTCGGCGTAGACGCGCACCACTGGTTCGGTCCCGCTAGGACGGACCAGCA
The DNA here is from genome assembly GCA_048203815.1 of Collinsella sp. Classification (GTDB taxonomy): domain Bacteria; phylum Actinomycetota; class Coriobacteriia; order Coriobacteriales; family Coriobacteriaceae; genus Collinsella. The sequence continues at coordinate 390 of DBFBKG010000174.1, forward strand.
GCCACGTGTCATCCTCGAATGCCAAACGCAAGCCGTCCATATGACTAACGTTTTGCGGCACCTTGCCACAAATCGACTTGGGGTTTACGCCCGGCAGCAGGGTTCGTAACGTTTCGGCATCTTCGGCCTCAAGGCGCAAATCGCGTCGACCGTAACTCGTCTTACCAAAACTGTCCTCGAGTTGGTCGACCAGAACGCCCAAAGGCGCGCCCGTCTTTGCCATAAGCTCACACAGAATCAGACAGGCGAGGATTCCATCGCGCTCGGGCATATGCGCGGCGATGCCGATACCACCGGCTTCTTCGCCGCCTATGAGGACGCCGCCCTTCTTCATCTCCGCCGCTATATATTTGAAACCGACTGGTTTGACGGTCACGCGGCAGCCAAGCGCCTCGGCAATGCGACGTACGAGCGTCGAGCATGAAAGATTGACGACGACGCGCCCCTCCAAATTACGAAATTGAACCAAGTCGCCCAAAACGAGCGCCATGATCTGATGCGGATGTATATATCTGCCGCGCTCGTCAACCGCACCGATACGGTCGGCGTCGCCGTCGGTCACCAGGCCAGCGCAAGCTCCGTCCTCGATAACCGTGCGCTCGCAAGCGTCCACCCAAGGTTCAACGGGGTCGGGGCAGATATCTTCTTGGTCAGACGCCTGCCCGGCGTGAATCTCGTGCGCCTCAACGCCAAGCTCGCGCAGCAAGTCGGCTAGATAGCCCTGGGCTGCGCCGCACATGGGATCGACAACCACGCGCAGGTGCGCGGCGCGAATGGCTTCGGCATCGACAAACGATGCCACCGCCTGCATATAGTCAGGAATGATATCCGCGGTGCGATATTGCCCCTCGATCCCCATTGGCTCGGGAGCCATAGTCTCTTCGAGCTCTTCGATGACATCCTGGTTGGCGGTCGAGCCGTCACCCATGCGAATCTTGAGGCACAGATAGCCCTGCGGATGATGGGACCCCGTCACCATGAGCGCGCCGCAGGCCTCGCCGTCATACGCCGCCGCCCACGTGAGGGCGGGGGTCGGGACAGGCCGAGATGCGAGTACTGCGTCCAATCCGTGAGCCGCAAGCACGCCTGCCGCAAGCTCAGCGAACTCGCGCGCCTGCGGCCGGGTGTCGAACCCTCTATATACTGTTTTGCCGGGATTGGTCTTTTGCCACAACTCGCCGACGGCATCGGCAATGCGGGCAACGTTGTCGGCGGTAAAGTCGTCGTCGACGCGGGCGCGCCAACCGTCAGTTCCAAAATGAATTATCGCGCACACGCGCAGACACCTCACAGTGTTTGGATCATGGTACGCATGGGGTATACCCGCAACGCTCGCCCAGCAACCTGCCAAAACCGGCATTCACTATTTGGGCAAATGCTACTGACGATGTGCAAGCAATAAAAAAACCGCCCCGTATGGAGCGGTTTTGACCTTTATATATCGAGCGCCTCGGCCATCGCCGCCGTGGTGATCGCCGTGGTTCCACAGCAACTGCCCACCATTGCGGCACCGGCATGCCTCCATTCGATGCAAGCGCGCGCGAAGGCTTCGGGGCTCTCGCGCCACACAGGGCCATCCTGAGTTTGAACCGGATCGCCCACGTTGGGGCGTACCGTGACGGGCGTAGTCGCCGATGCAACCATCCTGGGTACCGCCACGTTCGCGGCCGCAAGTGAACAGCAGTTAACGCCAACCGAGCTTGCGCCGTGCTTTTCGGCGTACAAAACAGCAGCCTCGATGTTGAGGCCATCGCCTAGCAGGTCGCCTTTATCGTCAACGACAAAACTCACCAAAACAGGCATGCCGTCGGCGGCATCCTGGGCGCCGGCAAGCATGGGCTGCAAATTACGGATAGACGTCACCGTCTCGATCAGCAGACCGTCAACACCAGCATTGAGCAGGGCGTATGCCTGCTCTCGCGAAATGCCTCGGATTTCTCGATACTCGGCAGAGTCTTCGGCAAACCACTCAATGCCGATCGGGCCCATCGAGCCCAGCAGCAGCTGAGGGTGCGCCTGGCGTGCATCGTCGACGGCACCGCGATTGACCTCAGCCACGGACGGCGTAATCTGATCTTGCTTGAGGGCATAGCTTGATGCCTGAAAGGTATTGGTAATGAGCACCTGCGCACCGGCGGCGACATACAGGCGATGGATACGAGAAACAGTCTGCGGCTCGGCAAGGTTCCAAAACGCCGGTGGGATGTCGGCGGCATCGTATTCACTCATCAGCACGCTGCCCATGGGGCCCTGCGTCAACAGGGTCTCGCTCGACATGCGGCGCATAAGTTCCTCGCCGCCGGGGCGGTTGTAATAACTCGTATCCATATATGTGTTTCGCTATTCCTCGACGCTGATTCCCTGCTTTTCGAGATAGGCAAGCCAGCGGCTCATCGTGTCCTCGGAAAGCGCATGTTCCATCATGCACGCCTCGGAATCGGCCCGCTCAAAATCGACGCCGAGCTCCTGGACCAAAAACGTGCGGATAAGGCGATGACGGTACCAGATTGCCGTGCCGACCTCGCGACCACGGTCGGTCAGGATGACCTTGCCGTAATGCGATTGCTCGACAAGCTCGGACGCCTTAAGCGCCGAAACCGCCTTATTGACCGATGCCTTGGAGACACCAAGACGTTGCGCGATGTCGACCGATCGCACGCCATTGGTCTCCCCTTCTTCGCTTTCGATGCGAACCATGCACTCCAAGTAGTCTTCGTTCGCCACCGTTAGGTGCAGCTCGCGCGAGCTATTTGTCGTATCCATGACCTTCCGTCCCTTCTGCTTTCAAAGGCTGATTCTACCCCATCCAAGTGTCGCGGTATGCCGTGGCATACCGTGCTAGAGTTCTTGTTGCACACGACGACCAAGATTGGAGCGGTCTTTATGGAAAACAACGCCACGAACCCCGACGTCCTTGAGCGCTTTTTGCGCTACGTCCAAATCAACACGCAATCCGAGGATGCAAACTGCGACCAGGTGCCTTCGAGCAACGTTCAGTTTGACCTTGCCAACATCTTGGCCAAGGAGCTGCGCGAACTCGGCGCGGCCGATGCCCATGTGACCGAGCATGCCTACGTCTGCGCGCATATTCCTGCGAGCGCGGGTGCGGAGGACAAGCCCGCCCTGGGTCTGATCGCACACCTCGACACCACCGAGGTTGCGCCGGGCGCCGGTGTGAAGCCGCACATTGTGCACTACGAAGGCGGCGATCTGGTCTGCGGTACCGTTGACGGCAAGCCCGTGGCCATGAGCACCGCCAAGCTTCCCGCCCTGAACGACCTTGTGGGTGAGGACTTGGTCTGCAGTGACGGCACCACACTGCTGGGCGCTGACGACAAGGCCGGCGTCGCCGAGATCATGGCGCTTGTCGCGCGTATCGCTCAGGACCCCTCGCTGCCCCACCCCGCACTCGGCATTTGTTTTTGCCCAGACGAAGAGATCGGTCACGGCGGCGAGCTGTTGGACATCGAGGCCTTCGGCTGCAAGTACGCCTACACGGTCGACGGCGGTCCCATTGGCGAGCTGGAGTGGGAGTGCTTTAACGCCGCCGAGGCAACCGTTCGCTTTGAGGGCCAGTCCATCCATCCCGGTGACGCCAAGGGCCGCATGGTCAACGCGGGCAATCTGTTCTGCGACTTTAACGCGCTGCTCCCTTATGCGCAGCGCCCGGAATACACCGAGGGCTACGAGGGCTTCTATCATCTTGAGGGCGTGTCTGCAACCGTCGACCACGCTACGGCGCGCTATATCGTTCGCGACCACGACGCGGCAAAGTTCCAGCAGAAGCTCGAGCTGATGGATGCCGCCGCAGCACTGCTCAACCAGCGCCTGGGTGAGGAACTCGTAACAGTCGAGATTAAGCACCAGTACCGCAACATGGCCGAGATCGTGCGTGACTACCCGGAGCTTATCGATATCGCCAAGGAAGCCTACCTTACCTGCGGCATTGAGCCCCAGGTGCTGCCGATTCGCGGTGGTACTGACGGTGCGCAGCTGTCGTTCCGCGGCTTGCCCTGCCCCAACCTTTCCACGGGCGGCTACTGCTACCACGGCGTTAACGAGTTTGTCCCGGTCAGCTCGCTCGTCAAGATGACCGACGTCCTCCAGGAACTCGTCGCCCGCTTCGCATAAGCCTAGCTGCACAACCCTAAAAGACGAATCGCCCCGTCCTCACCAGAGAACGGGGCGATTTTTTGCTGCAATGAGGACAAGTTGACGCGCGCCAGCCTCTTGACGCAAGGAGTGTCCCCAACTGCCGGCACATAAGGAACGTTCCCAAGTGCCAAATGCCGCAAGAGTGCCCCCTTTGACTAGTCGTTTAAGAACGTCCCCAATGACTACCCAACGAATAGTCCGGACCAAGGCAACGCCGATGTTTTGGCAACGACAGACACTATGACCCAATCCGAGGGCACGGAAACGACAGGAGCCCCCGCTCGTGACCGCGGGTCGGGGCTGCGACAATGATGTTGAAGTGCCATAGGCGCAGCCGCGCCGCAACGAGGTTGGGAGGCTCCCATGCCAA
>DBFBKG010000175.1:0-15512 GCA_048203815.1 Collinsella sp.
CCCCTCCCCGCGGCCCTCGCGCAGGAACGCGTAGACGGCCATCTTGGTCATCCCGGGCAGCTGGGCCTTCGCGCGGATCACCTCCTCGAGCGGGTCGAAGGCGCTGCCCCTCGCGGACCTCCCGTCGGCGGCGGACTCGCCATCCCGCCAGTACTTGGCGACCGTGTGCCGGTCCATGCCGTGCCTCCTCGCGATCTCGCTGAAGTTCGGCTTCGCGCCGGACCCCCTGTAGACGTTCAGCTCTCCCATTACGTTTCGCTCCATATCCCGCTCCTCCCGGGTCGGATACCCGATCGGAGCATAGTTCCGTTAGCGCAGTTGGTGAAAGTACGTTAGCGGGGTCGGCGAAAGCGCATTAGCGCATTCGGCGAGATGCGTTTGCGAAAGTGGTCAATTTTAGATTAGCGCTAACACCACGTCGTCGCCTGCGCGACCAGGGACAAGAACCGCCTGCGCGCGGTGCTGCTCGAGTCCTGCCCGGCCCTCGAGGCCGCGGTCGACCTGTCGGACCGGCGGTGGCTGGAGCTGCTCGCCGGGTTCGGCGGGGCGTGGGGGATCGCCCGCTCCGGGGCCGAGGGCCCGCGGGCCGAGGCCGCCGGGGAGGCCGCGGCCGCCTCCACCGCGCCCCCGCCGGCGCTCGTCGAGGCCGAGAACAGGCAGGTCAGGTTCCTGGCCGCCCGGATATCGGAGGCCCTCGACGAGGCCGGGGCCCTCGAGGCCGAGACGGCGGCGCTGCTCGAGGGCGACGAGACCTACGCGTGCCTGCTCACCGTGCCCGGCATCGGCCCGAGGACCGCGGCGCAGCTCGCGGTGTCGGTCGACATCGGGAGGTTCCCGGACCACGACCACCTGGCCTCGTACTGCGGCATAGCCCCGAGGGTGAGGAGCTCCGGCACGTCGGTGAGGTCGGTCAGGGCGTCCAGGCGCGGCGACGCGAGGCTCAAGTCCCTGCTGATCTTCTCGTGCAACAGCCTGGTGAGGTCCTCGGGGCGCTACGGCGAGTACTACCGGGCCTGCAGGGCGCGGGGCATGGGGCACGGGCGGGCGCTCAAGGCCGTCGCGAGGAAGCGGCTCAGGGCGATATACGCCGTGATGCGCGACCGGGTGCCCTACCGGGAGTAGCCCCGACGGTTGACAAAACTATAGGAACACCCAACGACTACTCATTTAAGTCTGTCCCCAATGACTGCCCAATGGCTGGGAAGGCGCATCCCACACCGACGCATTGCCTTCGGGCCCTCTCCCCAGGCTCTCCATAGCTCAGCTGGACTCCCCGCAACCTGTTCCGAGTTGGCGGAACGAGCGCGACGTGGAGTGTCATTCTTTACCGCGTTAGACTAGACGCAGGGAAAGGAGGAGGACATGGATGCTCGCGTCAAGCAGCTTGTAAAGATGATCGAGGACGCTCAGCCTGTCGCTGTCGTGGTACTTGCCAAGCGTCTCGAGGTAAGCGAGCGCGCCGTGAGAAACTATATCCATCGCGCAAACGACAACCTTGCAGGGGTTGCACGCATCGTTGGCAGCAAGGGGCAGTATCGTATCGATGTTGCACGTGCAGATGAGCTTGCTCGCTTGCTAGACGGTGCGGCTCTGGCCCATCCGGGCATTCCTGATACGCGCGACGGCCGTGTGTCCTTCCTTCTTAACGACCTCCTCATGCGGTCCCAATGGGTGACGATTGAGGAGTATGCGGATTTACTCTACGTTTCGGCGCGAACTCTGTCCAATGACATGCGTCTGGTAGAGCAGAAACTCGCCCAATTTGACTTAACGCTCGAAAAGCGCCCACGCTACGGAATCCGCGTTGCGGGCGGGGAGTCGCAACGGCGCCTGTGCCTGGCCTCGCTGGTGAGGCCCGTGTTGCCCGACACCGACGATGCAAAGCTCGCCGAGCGCCTGCGGGCCATCGCCGCATGTGTGGACGATGCCCTGACGGCCTCGCCCGTCACGGTGAGCTCGCTGGCATCCCGCAATCTCATCATGCATCTTTACATTGCTCTTGGCCGCATCGAGCAGGGCTGCTATGTCCCAGCTGCAGAATCGGACGTTCAAAAACTGGAGGGAACGCGCGAATACGCCGCGGCTTTCCAGATTGCCGCAAACATCAAGGATGCCCTGGGCGTGAGCATGCCCCGAGAAGAGGTTGCCTTTATCGCAATCCATTTGCTCGGCAGGGGCACGGGCGTGCCCGAGAAGGGCTCTGCCGTTATCTCGGACGAGATGTGGGAGATTGCTTCCGAGATGGTACGTGCGGTCAACGATGAGTTTAGGTTTGACTTTAGCGGCGATCTTGAACTTCGCATGAACCTTGCTCGGCATATCGGCCCTCTGGGCTATCGCCTTGAATATCACATGCATATGGATAACCCCATGCTGCCCGATATCAAGACGAGGTTTCCGTTGGCCTATTCGATGGCAGCTGTCACCTCGCAGGTACTCGAGCGTCATTTTGGCAGCCAGCCCTCTGATGAAGAGCTCGGCTACATCGCCATGGCATTTGCCCTGGCCCTCGAGCAGCAAGCCGACCAGCCGCGTCGCAAACGCATCCTGATCGTGTGCGCCTCGGGAGCGGGAAGCGCCCGTATGCTCGAGCACCAGTACCGCAAGCAGTTTGGCATGTATATCGATTCGATTGAGACATGCGATGTCGCCCGCGTGGGAACGTTCGATTTTTCGCATATCGACTACGTGTTCACAACGGTGCCGCTCAACATCAAGTTGCCCGTGCCCGTCCGCGAGGCCGATTTCTTCTTGGAGACGAGCGATGTCAACGCTATCCGCAAGGTGCTGAGCGACGACACTGCGCAATCGGACTCCGTGAGCTCTTTCTTTAGCCGTGCCCTGTTCTTCAACCGCGTTGAGGCGTCGTCGAAGCAGGCCGTTCTCCGATATCTCTCCGAGCGCGCCGTCGAGAGCGGCCGTGTCGATGCCCAGTTTGCCCAAGAGGTCGCCAAGCGCGAGAGCGCGAGCGCCACCTCGTTTGCCAATGGGGTAGCCATGCCCCATGGGATGCATCCCTTGAGCGCCGAGGCCTTTGTTACCGTGGGCCTGCTCGAACATCCCATTCTTTGGGACGAATACGGCCATGAGGTCGATATCGTCTTTATGGTGTCGTTTGCCCGGTCGGGCGGCGATGAGGCGCGGATCTTGAGCTCACTGCTCGCCGAGATCTTTATGGACCGCCAGGGGGTCGAGCGCCTACGCGAGCGCCGGTCCTGGCATGAGCTGATGGCGCTTGTGCAAGCGCATACGGCTTAAGACTTCTTTTGTCGATGACCCTGTCAGTCTACCTGCAATAAACCTCGAGGATTGCGGGCGGGAGATAGGCGTTTCGAATATTCAAGTACAAACCAAACATCACGGGAGAGGAGACCGTTATGGACGATCAGGGAACCGAGATGGTTTCGTTTCAGCTGGTCGCTGCAGCGGGAGAGGCACGCAGCCTTGCCTTCGAAGCCCTTGAAAAGGCAAAGGCGGGGGATTTTGACGCCGCCGCCAAACTCATGAAGCAGTCAAAGGATGCGGGAATCAAGGCTCACCACATCCAAACGCAGCTGCTTTCGACTGAGGCAGCGGGCGAGCATCTGTCGGTGGATGTGTTGCTGGTCCATGCTCAGGACCACCTCATGTGCTCCATGCTTGCTCAGGAGCTCGTGCAGGAGCTGATCTGCCTGTATGAGCGCACTGCAACCAAGAACGCCTAGCGGCGTGCGGTGACTATCCAACCAATCAATGCGAAGGGAATCCCTTATGAAGATCCTTCTTGTTTGCGCAGCTGGTCTGTCTACAAGCATTCTGATGAAGAAACTCGAGAAATATGCGGAGCAAAACGGCATCGAGCTCGATATCGATGCGGTGGGTATCGGCGAGTATCAGGAGACGTGCGCCAATTATGACGTGCTGCTCTTGGGGCCGCAGGTGTCCTACCAGCTCAACACCGTCAAGCAGGGGAGCGGTAAGCCGACCGCGGTCATCCCCGCACAGGACTACGGCATGGGCAACGCCGCCAACGTGCTGGCACTCGCCCAGTCGCTGTTGGGTTAGGAGGCAACCATGGAGAAGTTCATGACCCTGCTTCAGGAAAAACTGACCCCTATCGCCAATTTCTGCGGCACCGAGCGCCACTTTGCCTCCATGCAAAAGGGCTTTATGAGCGCGATCAGCTTCATCTTGGTATCTGCCGTCTTTATGATCCTCGCCAACCCGCCGGTCACGGCCGACCTGGTGGCGCAGGGCGGGTTCTGGTCCGTCTTTGGCCCTTGGCTCGATTTTGCCACGGCCAATAAGCTCACGCTGCTCATTCCCTTCAACATGACGATGGGCATACTGTCGGTGATCGTGACGTTCGCAATCGCCTATAACCTGGCGGGCACCTACAAGATGCCCAAGCTTAACGCCGGCATGACCTCGCTGGTGATGTTCCTGATCGCCGCGGCGCCGTCGTCCTACTACCAGCTTGCTGACGAGTCCGTGCTCCAGGCGGTCCCCTGCACCTATCTGGGTGCGCAGGGCCTGTTTACCGCCATCATCGTTGCCTTGGTCTCCGTCGAGGTCACGCGCTTCTGCCAGACCAAGGGCATCACCATCAAGATGCCCGATGGCGTGCCGCCGTTTTTGTCCGAAACCTTTGGCGCCATCGTACCTATGCTCGCCAACATCCTCATCTTCTTTGGCGGCAACCTGCTGATCCAGATGATCGATCCCGCGCTGTCCATCCCCTCGGTTATCGAGAAGCTGCTCGCTGCCCCGCTTTCCGTCGCAGTTGACTCTGTGCCCGGCGCACTGCTTATCTGCTTCATGACGCTGCTGTTTTGGTGCTTTGGCGTCCACGGCAACATGATCGTAATGCCCATCACCGCCCCGGTCACGCTTGCCGCCTTTGCCGCCAACGCCTCGCTCTATGCTGCCGGGCAGCCGCTTGAGTTCCACCCGGCGCTCATGTCGTTGGCCATCAACCTCATCGGCGGCACGGGTAATACGTTCTCTTTTGTGGCGCTCTGCGCGTTTAGGGCAAAGTCGCAGCAGCTCAAGGCATTTGGCAGGGCATCGATCGTGCCGAGCTTCTTCCGTATCTCCGAGCCCGCGATCTTCGGCGCGCCCATCATCTTCAACCCGATCCTCATGATTCCGTTTGTGCTAGGCGGCATGATCTCGGCCCTGCTGTATTGGGGTGCGGTCTCACTGGGTCTTGTCTCTAACTTCTACATCTTGGTGAGCGGCACGTTCCCCATCTTCGTTCAGGGCTTTGTCCAGTGCCTCGACCCGCGCATCTGGGTGTTTACGATCGTTTTGATCGTGGTCATGGCTGTGGTCTGGTACCCGTTCTTTAAGGTGTACGATAACCAGCTCCTGGCTCAGGAGCAGGAGAACGCCGCGGCAGCTTCTGCCGAGGATGCTGAGTAGCATGAGTTACTTTGACAGAACGTCTGCCGCCGGTATGCCCGAGGGCTTTTTGTGGGGTGGTGCCCTCGCCGCCAACCAGGCCGAAGGGGGCTGGAACGAGGGCGGCCGCGGCATGTCGCACTCCGACCTGATCCCACAGGGTTCCGACCGCTGGGATGTAATGTTTGGCAGGCAAAAGCCCGTGGACGATCCGGACAGGCTGTATCCATGCCGCTGGGGCAACGACTTCTTCCATCATTGGCACGAGGATGTCGAGCTCTTTGCCGAGATGGGCTTTAAGTGCCTGCGTCTTTCAATTTGCTGGAGCCGTATTTTTCCCACAGGGATGGAGACCGAGCCCAACGGCGAGGGCTTGGAGTTTTACCGTCAGGTATTCGAGGCGCTGCGCGAGCATGGAATCGAGCCGCTTGTGACGCTGTCGCACTACGACTATCCGTTGGCTCTGGTCGAGCGCTATGGTGGCTGGCAAAGCCGAGAGATGATCGAGCGGTATGCGCACTACGTCGAGACCGTCGGACGCGCGTACCAGGGCCTCGTGCGTTATTGGCTTACGTTCAACGAGATCAACAGCGTGGCGCTGTCCTATCTCAACGCGGGTGTCACGCTCGAGGATGAGCGTGACCGTGCAGCCGTGACCGCGGCGTTCTCGCACCATATGTTTATGGCGAGCGCTCGCGCTGTCGAGATTCTGCACAAGATCGATCCCGCAAACAAGGTGGGTTGCATGGTCGCTGCCGGTGCGACCTATCCGTACCGTTGTGCGCCCGAGGACGTATGGCTTGCGTATGAGGAGGACCGCGGCCGCTACTTCTACACAGACGTGATGGCTGCGGGCGCCTATCCTGCTTGGAAGCTGCGTGCACTCGAGAAAGAGGGTGTTCACGTGCCCTTTGAGCCGGGCGATACGGAGTATCTGGCAGAGCATACGGTCGACTTCATCTCGTTCTCGTACTATTGCTCGCGCTTGGTGTGCGCCGATGATCAGGTGATCGCCGAGAAGGCGGAGGGCAACGTGTTCCCGACGTTGCGCAATCCGTACCTCAAGGATAAAGAGACTGCCTGGAAGTGGCAGATCGATGCGCTGGGTTTGCGCGTGACGCTTGCCGGCTACCACGATCGTTACCATCTTCCGCTCTTTATCGCCGAGAACGGTGTGGGCGGACTCGATGCGCTGGAAGACGGCAAAGTCCACGATGCGTATCATATTGATTACCTGCGAAGGCATATTCTTGCGCTGCGCGATGCAATTGTCGAGGACGGTGTTGACCTGATGGGATACACGCCGTGGGGCTGTATCGATTTGGTGTCGGCCTCGACGGGGCAGATGAAGAAGCGCTATGGCTTTGTTTATGTTGATGCCGATGATATGGGCAAAGGCACGTTCGATCGCTACCGAAAGGACAGCTTCTACTGGTACCAAAAGGTCATTGCATCAAATGGCGAGGACTTGAGTTAACTCTTGCAGGTCTGTTGCCCCCGCGGTCCGCTTCGGCCGCGGGGGCTTTTGTTATTTACCTAGTCCCCGATGAGACCCTCATTCTGTGGGTAGTCATTGGACGTTCTTAAACGACTAGTCATTTAAGTCTGTCCCCAATGACTGCGGAAACCCGGCACCTGGGGACGTTCCTTTTCTGCCGGCAGCTTGGAACAGTCCTTAAAGCCCGCATCAATCAACTGCGGAAAGCGCATCCCAGAATGAGCGTCCAACATGGGACATGGTTTCCCTTGAGGGCCTCAACCGGAAAATGCATCCCGGAATGTTGCCGGAAAGTGGAACGTAGTTTCCCAAACAGGCCGTGCGCGGAAAGTGCATCTCGCTATCGAACTTCAAAGCGGGATGCATTTTCCGTGCCAGCAGTTCCGGGCAGCCAGAGACCACTCATTTAAGTCTGTCCCCAACGACTAGTAGTAGGCCCACATGGCTTCGACTTCGTTGAGGACCTCTACGACGCCCCAGCGTCGGGCGCTGCGGCTGGCCGAGTTGGGATCGAAGACTTCAATCTGGTCGGCGTCGTCAATACCGTAAAGTACAATGTAGTGGCCCACGTTGGTAAAGGTGCCCGGCCGAACGGCGGCGATGACGGGCGCTCCCGAACGCAGCGCCTGAGTCATCGAGTCGCGATCGTTATGAAGCTCCGTTCCGTTAAGTCCCAACTGCCACGCACCGCTCGTCATAAACGACCATTCGGTTGCACCGGTGGGGGCGTAATTGCCTGCCTCGGAAAGCGCGCACATATTGACGGGGGTCATATCGGTGCGTCCCGTCTTAAAGATATAGACCATGGTGAGGCACGTAGGCCCGCAGGCATTTTGGCGGATGGTACCGCCGGCGTAAGGCAGCTCCGACCATGCAGGGTCGATCTGATAGATATGGGGCATCGTGCCGGCTTGCCATTGCGAGCGCGGGGTCGAAAAGGCGAAAGAATAACCGGGCGCGACGGGGGCCTTGAGCAGCTTGTCCTCGGCGGTGGGCTCGAGACCGGCCGAGCCGTGGGACATACAGGAGCTCATAAGCACAAAGACCAGACAGATGAGGATAGAGCACAGTGCGAGGCAAAGCCGACGAGCCGGCAGGGCGGGGGCATTCACGTACGATGTCGAGCGGTAGGGCTTGCCGTCGCGTCCGCCTTGGGGATGCGAAAAGAAGCGGTTGATATGGCTGCCGGGCTGACGTGCGCCGTTGCGGCGCAGTTGCGGAACCTCGGCTTGGCGCTGTCGAGTGCGCGCGCCCAAGCGGCTATCTTGCTGTGCGCTTGTGCCCGTGCTCGGACGGCCACTCTGCCGTGTTCTGTTTGTCTGCTGCCGAGACGAAGGCCTGGGTTGCTCTTGAGGGCGTTGCGGATTGCTGCTCGTGGCACTTCTGGGCGTCGGCGTGGTGCGGCCAGCAAGGCGAACGCTTTGTCGCCGTTGATCACCGTCGTTGTATCCGTATGCCATTCGTACCGCCTTGTCTCATGTATAACCTGTCTATCCTACAAAAAAGATGTGCAACAAATGGGTCCGCGCGTCAAAAGCTCGGTAAACGGTACGAAAGGCGCAAAACACACGGCCTCAAAAACATCTCTATATGCGTCCGATGAGCGTACGCCCGTCGGACGGGCGACAACAATGAGCGGCAAACCGTGCCGTTCGTCCCAAAAACGGCGCCGCTCGTTTTGCAGTTCTGCCTTCGGTCGAGCCACAAGCGGCGCTGCTGTGCCAAGGCCGTATCTTAAAGCCATGAAATAAAAGCGCGCGGCAAAACAGACCGCGCAAGGGGTGACGCCAAAGAGGCGTCAAAAAGGAAAGGAGGGGAACAATGACGGACAAGAACGCAGAAGTTGCAGTCGAGGATAACGGCGGCATGAAGAAAACGCTTTCGCTCTGGAACTTCTTTACCATCGGCTTCGGTGCCATCATCGGTACCGGTTGGGTTCTGCAGGTCGGCGACTGGATGGTCGTGGGCGGCGGTCCCGTTCCCGCTATGATCGCATTCCTCTTGGGTGCAATCTTCCTCGTGCCCGTCGGAGCTGTTTTCGGTGAGCTCACGGCTGCTATCCCCATCTCGGGCGGCATCGTCGAGTATGTCGATCGTAGCTTTGGTCGTACGCTGAGCTACATCACCGGATGGCTTTTGGCCCTGGGCAACGGCATCCTGTGCCCGTGGGAGGCCATCGCCATTTCGACCCTCGTGTCCGAGATGTTCGGCAGCCTGCCCGGCCTTGAGTGGCTGCGCGCCGTCAAGCTCTACACCATACTGGGGGCCGACGTCTACCTGTTCCCGACGCTGATCGCGCTCGGCTTTGCAGTCTACGTCATCTTCCTCAACTTCCGCGGTGCCAGCTCGGCTGCCAAGCTTCAGGCCTTCCTGACCAAGGCCCTGCTCTGCGGCATGCTGCTCGCCATGGGCGTCTCGCTGTTCACCGGCTCGCCGGACAACGCCATGCCCGTGTTCTCCCAGGTCACCGGCGCTGGCGGCGGCAAGGCCGCTACCGAGAGCACCAGCCTGTTTGCCGGCATCGTGTCGGTCCTGGTTCTGACCCCGTTCTTCTACGCCGGCTTCGACACCATTCCTCAGCAGGCTGAGGAAGCAGCCGAGGGCCTCAACTGGAACAAGTTCGGCAAGATCATCTCCCTGGCCCTGCTGGCCGCTGGCGGCTTCTACATGGTCTGCATCTACTCGTTCGGCACCATCCTCGACTGGCATGAGTTTGTTAAGAGCCCGGTTCCCGCGCTTGCCTGCCTCAAGGGCATCAACATGCTTCTGTACCTGGCCATGCTCGTCATCGCCACGCTTGGACCCATGGGCCCGATGAACTCCTTCTACGGCGCCACGAGCCGCATCATGCTCGCCATGGGCCGCAAGGGCCAGCTGCCCGAGCAGTTCGCCGAGGTCGACCCCAAGTCCGGCGCTCCCAAGCTCGCCTGCGTCGTTCTGGGCGTCATCACCGTCGTCGGTCCGTTCCTGGGCAAGAACATGCTCATCCCTCTGACCAACGTGTCGGCTCTCGCCTTCATCTTCTCCTGCGGCATGGTCGCCCTCGCTTGCCTGCGTATGCGCTTCACCGAGCCCGACCTGCCTCGTCCCTACGAGGTGCCCGGCGGCAAGTTTGGCATCGGCCTCGCTATCGCTGCCTGCGCCATCATCATCGGCCTGCTCGTGATTCCGTTCTCTCCCGCCTCCCTCAACATGGTGGAGTGGAGCATCGTGATCGGCTGGTTGGCTATTGGCCTGGCCCTCATGGCTTTCACCAATTCCCACAAAAAGTAACGCCTAGCCGGGGCGGATCGGGTGCGCGGGACCCTCTCTTCCGCGCACCGAACCCGGCACCACTTGGGTAGCTTTGTGAGGCCTTAACCCAACACGGTCTCGCCCACTATATGGATCCATAAGGAGGAACCATGTCCACTAAGTATGCAATCGTTGGCGGTAAGCTCATCGACGGTACCGGTGCCGAGCCGGTCGAGAACTCCCTCGTTCTCGTCGACGACAACGGCAAGATCGAGTACGCCGGCGCCATGCAGGACCTTCCCGAGGGCGTTGAGGTCATCGACGCCGCCGGCAAGACCGTCCTTCCCGGCCTGATCGACACCCACCTGCACTTCTCGGGCAACTTGACCGACGATGACACCGACTGGGTCATGCAGCCGCTCCTCGAGAAGCAGGCCGTCGCCGTCAAGCAGGCCTACGACTGCCTCACCCACGGCCTCACCACCGTCTGCGAGATCGGCCGCTTTGGTATCCAGATCCGTGACTGCATCGACAAGGGCGTCTTCAAGGGCCCGCGCGTTCTGGCCACCGGCCTTGGCTTCTGCCGCGTTGCCGGCCACGGCGACTCCCACCACTGCAGCCAGGAGCTCAACAAGGAATCGCACCCCTGGGGCGATCAGGTCGACGGTCCTTGGGATCTGCGCAAGGCCGTCCGTCGTCGCCTGCGCGAGAACCCCGATGCCATCAAGATCTGGGCTACCGGTGGCGGCATCTGGCGCTGGGACTCCGGTCGCGACCAGCACTACTGCTCCGAGGAGATCCAGGCCGTGGTCGAAGAGGCCAAGATGGTCGGCATCCCCGTGTGGAGCCACTGCTACAACAACCACGCCGCTGCCTACGATTCCGTTCGCTTTGGCTGCGAGCAGTTGATTCACGGCTTCGATATCGATGAGCGCACCATGGACCTCATGGCCGAGCAGGGCACCTTCTTCACTCCGACGATCGCCTTCCTGCCCACCTGGTACGCCACCTATCCGCCCGTCTACGTCCCCGAGCTGCACGACAAGTACGAGGGCACCCTGGTCGAGAAGGAGCTGCAGCGCAATTACGACTGCCTGCGCGAGGCCAAGAAGCGCGGCGTCGTCATGACGATCGGCTCCGACTCCTTCTCCTTCGTCACCCCGTACGGCACCTGCTCCATCGAGGAGATGTACGAGTTCGTCGACAAGATCGGCTTCACCCCGGTCGAGACCATCACCTGTGCCACTCTCAACGGTGCCAAGATGTGCCACATCGAGGACGAGACCGGTTCCATCGAGGCCGGCAAGTGCGCCGACCTGCTGGTCGTCAACGGTGACGTCGCCGCCGACATCCACGTGCTCAACACCGACAACATGGACGTCATCATGAAGGACGGCTGGATTGTCGAGGCCGGCACCTTCGGCGAGGCAAACAAGTACAGCGCCTAAGCTACCGTTCATCGATGGCTTGATGTAAAACACAGTATTTGATTGCATAATGCAATGGAGAGGGTCGCTTGCGGCCCTCTTTATTGCTATGGGGTGCGTCAGTAAGAAGGGGATGACAGTGGATCTCAATAGGCTGATTCTGGGCAAGAGCTACAACTCTACCAAGGTCTTTCGTACCGCTCAGCATGTGGTTCAAGCCATCTTGCTCGGTATTGTCGTTCCGCTGCTTATCCTGCTGCTCATCTGGGATCTAACCGATAATCCCAATCCCGTTCCGGCCGTTGTCGTCATTGCCGGCTTGGTCATGCTGTGCTTCTTCTTCTCGTACGTCTTTGTCGTTCCCGACGACCTCACATCGAGCGCAACCGACCGCACGCTCGCCATCGCTTCAAAAATATTCGCCTACACGTCGCGCGGCCTTACGCCCGAAGCTGCCCTGGGCGCCTCTAAGATCATCCTGTCCGAAACTATCGCCTCTGCCATCTGCTTTACCGACGGCAGGCAGGTGTTGGCGAGCTGGGGCGAGGACTCGGCAAAATGCCCCGCGGGCACCCCGGTGGTACTGCGGACTACGCTCAACGTGATCAACAGCGGTGAGCAAAGCGTGTTCTCGCGCGATGCCTCGACCGAGACGGGTGGCTACTTTCCGCGCCTGCGCGCCGGTATTGTCGCACCGCTTACCGTGCGCGGGCATTGCGTGGGCACGCTCGAGCTGTATTATCCCCGTCTGAGCAGCATCGATATGCGCCAGACGGCGCTTGCCTCGGGCTTTGCCGACCTCATTTCCACGCAGCTTGCGAGCTTTGAGCTTGAGCGCCAGGACGAGCTTACGGCCCGCGTGGAGCTGCGCGCCTTGCAATCGCAGGTCGATCCTCATTTTCTGTTTAACACCATCAGCACCATCGTGTCGCTCGTACGTACCGAGCCGGACAAGGCCAGGTCGCTGCTGATCGACTTTTCCAATTACTACCGTCAGACGCTTTCTGATTCCGATACCCTCACAACGCTCGAGCACGAGGTGGAACAGGGCACTCGCTATATCAATCTTATGCAGGCTCGTTATGGCGACGGCCGTCTGCGCGTCTCGGTCGATATCGACTTTGAGGTGCGCGACAGCCTGGTGCCGCCGTTTATCTTGCAGCCGTTGCTCGAAAACTGCATCAAGCACGCGCAGCGCGAGACCGAGCCGCTTTCTATTCATGTTAGGGCTTTCGAGACCGATGACGGTTTGGAGATCATCGTCGAGGATGATGGCATCGGTATGAGCGAAGAAGTCTGCGCGCATCTGTTTGAGCAACATCGCCTGGAGGAGCCCGAGAGCATTACCGCCGACGGCTCCGTCAAGCGAGGCTGCGGCCTGGCGCTCTTCAACGTGCTTCAGCGCATCCATTTCTTTTACGGAGAAGATTCTGGCATGCGCGTGAAGTCCCAGGAGGGCGTGGGAACGCAGGTCATCGTTGAGTTGAACGGCGAGCCGCATGAGCCGGCGCCGCTAACGGTGTAGCACGCGGTTGGATTGAGAGAAAAAGAGGGGAAGCGCATATGTCCGAAGGCTGGAACATCTTGGTGGTTGATGACGAACCTCCAATTAGGGCTGAGCTACGCTATCTGTTGGAAAAGGATGCGCGCGTGGGCCAGATTGCCGAGGCGGGCAATGTCACCGAAGCCGTGGAGTCGATTCTGTCGAACAAGCCCGACGTGCTGTTTTTAGACATTACCATGCCCGGTCGCTCGGGAATTGAGCTTGCCGAGACGCTGCAGAACCTAAAGACGCCGCCGGTGGTTGTGTTTGTGACGGCGTTTGCCGAGTTTGCCGCCGATGCGTATAACCTTGATGCGGTCGACTATGTCGTCAAGCCGGTCGAGGACGCACGCCTGTCAAAGGCACTCGACAAGATCGAGGCAGCCTTGGGTGCCCGTCGTGTTATCCACGCTCCGCGCCAGCCTTTACGTCTGACGGTGGACCGCAGGGGCAAAAAGGTGTTCATTCCCGCCGCAGATGTCTGCTACTTTGAGGCGCGCGCCGATTTTTGCAACGCCGTCTGCGCCGAGGGAACATATCTGATCAATGAGTCGATTTCATCGCTCGAGCGGCGCCTGGCCTCCGAGGGCTTTATCCGTGTCCACCGCAGCTATCTGGTCAATTTGGAAGACGTGCACAATGTCGAGATCGGTTCTACGGGTCTTATGGAACTCAGGCTCGATCGCGTAACCTCGACGGTGCCCGTGTCCCGTCGTCGCGCTGCCGAGGTTAAGGCACACCTGGGGCTTGTGTAGACGGTCCGCATGCCATCGTTTGCCGACGCGGGTTTGGTATGGCCGCGCGGTGGGCATAATGGGTGACATCGAATGAAATCGAAAGGATCATTATGCCCGCGCTTATTACGCATCATCTGTTTGGCGAGGAAAGCATCGACCGTCTTCCGCAGGGCGTCATTACGTCCGACGAGGAACGCATTGCTTTTATCCTGGGCAACCAGGGTCCCGACCCGTTTTTCTTCCACATCCTGACGCCGCGCGTTTCCGACTGCACGCTGCTGGCGCAGGTCATGCACCGCTCGCGTATGTCGCGCCAGTTCTCGTGCCTGCGCGACGGCGTGTCCCATCTGCTCCCGCGCGATGCCAACTTGGGCCGCGCCTTTGCGCTGGGCCTGCTGTCGCACTACGTGCTCGACCGTAATGCCCACCCCTTTGTCTACGAGCAGCAGTTTGGCATTGTCGAATCCGATCCCGAGCTCGAGGCTTCGGGCAGCCAAGTACACGCCGTGCTCGAAAGCGACCTGGATGTGCTGATGCTGCAGCTCAAGCGCGACGGGGCCACGGCCGAGGACTATCCGCCGGCGGGCGAGATCGTCACCACCGACCGCATCAATCGTGTCGCCGGCGTGCTGATGAGCTATGTCGCCGGGCGTGTGTACGGTATCGATATCCCGGCGGGGGAGTACGGAGCCGCCGTTGCCGACATGCAGCTGCTCTATCGCACCATTGAACCGGCGGGCTCGGCCAAGACGCGTGCAATTGCCCTGGTCGAGGGCTTGGTACACGACTACTCCCTGCTCGATGGCCTTGCTCACCGCGTGACGACCGAGCCGCCCGAGCGCACCGGCAATCTGGGCCATCTGACGTGGAAGAACCCCTTTACCGATGGGGTCTCGAACGAGAGCTTCCCCGAGGTCTTTGACCGCGCGCTGGTCGATTACGAGCGTACAGTCGCCCGATTCATCGAAACAGGCGACATGGAGGCCGTGACCGGTCACGTCAACTACAGCGGCCGTGTGCTCGACGCCGACGAGGAGCTCGACCGCGAGGAATAATAAGCCGACTCATAAGTTGCGGTGGAATAGTTCCTGAGTGAAGCCCCCGGAGGGCTAAACAGGAACTATTTCACCGCAACTGCGTTGATGGGATGGTGTTTTGCCCTGCGTGTCCGTATGACCGCTCCTGTCCCTTTGCCGAATCCTTACCGGTGCCTCTGTGCAATTGGGGTACGATGAACTAACTGCATATCGGGCGAATACGAAGGGTCCCTGTCCATGAAATACACCAAGCTCGAGCGTAACTGGGTCATGTACGATGTGGGAAACTCGGCCCTCGTGCTGCTCAATACCTCGGTGGTGCCCATCTACTTTAACGCCATCAATACCGGTGCTTCCTCGGCCGACCTGGTGGTCGCTTGGGGCAACGCGCAGACGATTGCCTCGCTGGTCATTGCCATGCTCATGCCCATTCTGGGCGCGCTTGCCGATTACGCCGGCAACAAGATCAAGTTCTTCTTGGGCTTCTTCCTCACGGGCCTGGTTCTTTGCCTCGCGCAGGCTATCCCAATGTCCGCCATGGCATTTTTGACCGTGTACGTGCTGTGCACCATCGGCCTTAACTCTTCTATGACGTTCTACGACGCCATGCTGCCCGACATTACCACCGACGAGCGCATGGACGCCGTGTCCAGC
>DBFBKG010000176.1:0-3691 GCA_048203815.1 Collinsella sp.
GTGCCATGGTGTCCTTTTGACGCATCTTGATAAGCGTATTGCAGTAGTTCACCGCCACGCCCGTGAGCATGGCAATGTAGAAGATGCTGATAACGCTCAGGACAACGGTAATCGCGCGGGCGACCGGCGTTTCGGCCGGGATATCGCCAAAGCCGATGGTCGAGACCGTCTCAAAGCTAAACCAGAGACCATCGCCAAACGTAAGGGTCGTGGGCTCGGACAACCAGACGGCCGTCGAGCACAGCAGATAGAAGACGAGGAACAGCTCCGTAATGCGCACGAAGCCCGCCTGGCGCAACACGTCGGCAAGCGTCCTCAACTTGTTCATCGCGACCCCTTTCGCGGACAATCAATCGCTTTTGGTCGGTATTGTCCCATGCCTCCCCCGCGAACGGAACCACCATCCAGAACGCCTCAAAACGACGCACCCTAGGGGACTATCTCCTATGACACGCAACGTGTTTCATTCTGCGTCAAATAAGACGTTCCCATCGGCCGCGCAGCTCGGACTAGTATCTTGTTGTGGAGAACTGGC
Organism: Collinsella sp.; assembly: GCA_048203815.1. Classification (GTDB taxonomy): domain Bacteria; phylum Actinomycetota; class Coriobacteriia; order Coriobacteriales; family Coriobacteriaceae; genus Collinsella. The sequence continues at coordinate 536 of DBFBKG010000176.1, forward strand.
CGCCGCCGTTGCCGCGACACGCAAATAGAAAGGAAACCCACGATGTTTAGGCCTCTTCGCAGAAAGAAACGCGCCATCACCGATCAGGAGGCGCGTGAACTGCTCGTCAATTGCAAACGCGGCGTTTTCGCCGTCAACGGAGACGATGGCTATCCTTACGCCATTCCCGTCAACTACTACTTTGACGCCGAACATGACAAGATTTACTTCCACGGCGCTAAAACCGGACATAAGGTCGATGCACTCAAACGCAGCGACAAAGTCTGCTTTACCGTCTATGGCAACGATTGGTACAAAGACGACGACTGGGCGCCCTATGTTCAGAGCACCGTGGTTTTTGGCCGTTGCCGCCTCGTAAACGATGACCCGGCGTTTGTCGAAGACAAAGTCCGACAGTTTGCCCTCAAGTACTATCCTTCTGCCGAAGAGGTCGAAGAGGAGATAGCCAAGGGCATCAAGGGCGTCCAACTGTATGAGATTACGATCGAGCACCTTTGCGGCAAGCAGATCCAAGAGAAGTAGCGAGCGCGGGAAGCGCGTCCGCCGCCCTTTCCCCCATGCGCCCGCACGCATAACTGACGCTGCGGGCGCATGGGGGCGTCGCGCCCAACGCCAGGCACTCGCTATGCTCCAAAAACGAAACGGTCCAGGCGCTCGCACGCCTCCTTTACGCGCGAAAGCGGCAGCGCCAGGTTCACGCGAATGTGACAAGGACCATGAAACGGGCGGCCATCCTGATAGCCCACGCCCACGCGGGCGCCCTCGTCGAGCAACCACTGAATATCGCGACCGTGCTCGCGGCACCACTCCGTGCAGTCCAGAAACACCATGTACGTTCCCTGCGGACGCGAATAGGCCACACCTTCGAAATGCTCGTCCACGTAATCGCAGAAGTAGTCGACGTTGCCCTTGATGACCTCGTTAAGCTCATCCACCCACTCGTAGCCCTGCGGCTGGTAGGCGCCGATGAGGGCATACATCGAAAGGACGTTCATCTCGTTGTAGTGGGTCTTGTTGGACACGGCGCATACGCGGTCGCGCAGCGTCTCGTTGTAGATGATGTGGTAGCTGCCGACCAGGCCCGCCAGGTTGAAGGTCTTGCTGGGTGCGTAAAGGGCGACCGTGCGCATGCGGGCGTCCTCGCTCACCGACTGCGTCGGGATATGCCTGTGTCCCGGCAGGATGATATCGGACCAAATCTCGTCCGAGATCACCACGCAATCGTGCTGACGATAGATGCCCATGGCGTGCTCGATCTCGTCGCGCTCCCACACGCGGCCACAGGGATTGTGCGGCGAGCAGAAAACAGCAGCATGGATATGGTTTTGCGCAAACTTGCGCTCCATGTCCTCAAAATCCATGCGCCACACGCCCTGGTCATCGAGCTTCAGCGGGCTATGGACAATGCGATAGCCCGCGGCTTCGATGGACTTAGTAAAGCCGATGTAGGTAGGACTATGGACCAGCACCGCGTCACCGGGCTGCACATAGGCGCGCAACGTCGATACGACGCCGCCCAGCACACCGTTTTCGTAGCCGATATGCTTAAGCGCCAGGCCCTCGACGCCATTACGGCGGCTCTGCCACTCGATAATGCGGTCGAAGTACTCGGCGCGCGGATCAAAGTAGCCAAACATAGGGTGCTGGGCACGCCGAATGATGTGTTCCTGAACCGTCGGCACCGTGGCAAAGTTCATATCCGCCACCCACATCGGGATGCGGTCGAAGCCCTCGTCGGGAACGTTTGGCGCCATACCGGGGATCTCGCCCCAGGAGTCAACGGCGATGGCGTCCATGCCGTGGCGGTCGATAAGCGAGCTAAAATCGTATTTCATGCTGAGCTCCCGTGCGAAGTGGATTGTTTTGGCAGGCGCTATTGTCCACCAGCGTGGGCGGTTTTGGCATGAGGTTTGCTGTTGATTTTAACGGATACGGACAGATGCCGATTAGTCCCGCGCGTCGCTGATGGCGGTTACCGTCAACCTGGCCCCGTCAACCGTAAACGATATGTCGAGCCCGGCGTAGGCCAGATGATAGACGCGGTGTGGCTCGTGCTTGCTGCCTGCGCGGCGCGGGTCTTGGCGAAGGACCTCGACCAAGCCGGGGAGCTTTGCGGGCGGGACCATATCCTGCAGTGCTTGCGGAAACTCAACATCGAGCTCTTGCCACGGAGCATCCTCGATCCAACCGCTAGTCGCATCCGGGTGGCAGTCCGCAAATGGAATGTAGGGCTTGATATCGTAGATGGGCGTGCCGTCGCGAAGGTCGGCCCCTAACACATGGATGATGGGACCATCGTCGGTGAGCTCGACACGATCGAGCTTGACACAGGTAAGACCGATGGGATTAGGGCGAAACGGACTGCGCGTGGCAAACACTCCCACATGTTTGGCTCCGCCCAGACGCGGCGGGCGCACAGTCTTCGACCACTTAACGTTGGTGCCGGACCTGTCCTGCGTTTTAGCGTCAACGGCAATGTCCTTAGCCGTGCCGCCGGGCGTTCCATTTTCAAAACGCCAAAGCAGCCATAGGTGAGAGAAGGAGTCCAGACCCTCAACTGCTGCATTGGAGGCAAATTCAGGCTCAAAGACGATGCACCCCTGCAGATGGGGCGCCAAAAAGCTGTTGCGCGGAATGCCGAACTTCTGCGGCAGGTCAGTGCGTATGTACGCGATAGGCCTCATTATACCCCCGGTTACAATTTATTCCGACATAAGAGCAGGTCGACGCAGGCCTTTGACTTGCACATGATACCAACTTGCACTTAAACAATCACCGAAAAGACGACCGTTGCACAACCCATTTTCCGCTAATGCGCATGTAGACTGCTCAACAAGTCGAAGAAAATGCTTCGTCGCGGTCACGGTTGTTTTATCAAAACTTGCAGACATTCTTTAAGGTAGGGTATAGAATTGAGTCACGTCTAGGGGGTACATCGCACAGCCGCCCATAAACGCGCATTTCATAACCGAACCATACAGGGGGGAACACAAGTGAAGCACAGCCATAACAGAAGGCTCTGTTAGACCAGGATTGACATACATGTGTCCCCACGGTGCCATATCGTTGACCCCATAGACCGCGATGATGGGGGCAGCATGAACGCCGAAGACCTGGTCCTCAACTTCAAGAAGGGCATGGCGAACCTCAGCAAGA
>DBFBKG010000177.1:0-6910 GCA_048203815.1 Collinsella sp.
CCAGAGCATGGGGGGCACGCCCGGTCCCGTTCCGAACCCGGAAGCTAAGCCCCATCGCGCCGAGAGTACTGCGGGGTCAGCCCGTGGGAGGCCAGGGCGCCGCTGACCGGTGGACGGCACCGAGCCGTAGCATGACTTGAAAAAGGGGGAGGCCTCGCGGCCTCCCCCTTTTTGCGTTAACACTTCACAATGTAGTTGCATTTCACCTGTAACCCGATTGGGCTTATGGGTAATGAGCTTTTATTTAAAGACAATAAATCGAATAACAAGGGCAACTGCTAAGACCACAATGATCAAAAGCAGAATTGTCAGTCGATGCTGCTTGCGTCGTTTACTTGATGATACGAAGATCGTTTTCCCTTGTTTTGGCGTCTCGAGATAGCGAGCCGAATGCGTTAAGGTTTGCTTAGGTCGAGGACCTCTTTGCTGCCGAGTTATGGGCGTTTTCGCCGGGTCGTCATTGATTGCGCTGTTTTTTGATAACGGTGCATCTTTCAGATATACGGGATCGCTCGATGCGACGCCCATATGCTTACGCCCCGTTTGGGCATCCTCGAGCGTTTGATATCGATTTCTCGTCACATACTCGGGCTCTGGATCATTAATGGGCTCTTGCGAGATGTGGGGGCGATGGAACCGTGGCGGCTGCGTGGAAGTATTTTCCCCCTGCGTCGGCATAAACATATTGTTCTGGTTTTGGTCGTCCATGATGCCCTTTAGCTCGTTACCAACAACGTGTATGCGCTCATTGTAAGCCCCTTGTTATTTGTAGCTGGGGACATACTCGTTATTTAAGCTCTGGTTCAAAGAACCTTAACCTTCCTAAAACCTGAGTCCTTTGCACTTAGATATGCTTATAGTACTGGACTCAAAAAACTTTATAGCTGATGTATATATGAGCACCGGGTGGGCATATATAAGAACGTCAAAAGAAGTCCCAGTCACCTAGAAGATGGCTCGGCAGTCCTATAAAGGAGTGGTAAACATGGCAAGCATGGTTCCTTATCGTTCGGTTTTTGGCGTTCGTCCCTCTGCAAGCTCGCTGTTCGATCTGTTTGATGATATGAGCGACCTAGCGAACAGCTCGATTGCCTCTAAGGCGTTCCCCGTTGACGTTGAGGATAAGGGCGATGGCTATGAGGTCAAGGCTTATCTGACCGGCGTCGCCAAGGACGATATCGATGTCGAGCTTAACGAGGGCCGTCTGTCCATTAGCGTGAATGTCGAGGAAGACGAGGAGAACGAGGGCAAGAACTTCCTGCAGAAGGAGTTCAGCTCGTACAGCGCGACGCGTGGTGTGTATCTCAAGGATGCTTCGAGCGAGGGTCTCTCGGCTAAGTACGCCGACGGCATCCTTACCGTTACGGTTCCCAAGATCGTCGAGAAGAAGAACGTTACGAAGATCTCCATCGACTAACTTCGTTGGTGTTCTGCGCTATTAAAAGACAGCAAAAGGGGCCGGGAAGCGATTCCCGGCCCCTTTTGCTGTCTAGGACAGTCTATTGAATGGTTGCTGGCCGATACTGGCTTGCGGGGCGTATCGAGAGATTTCGCGATCCTTGGAGAAGGGTGGCGGAGCTGCCGACCTCGTCATCCAGGGTTGCGGCTAGAGCTTTGGCATAGCTTTTGACGGTAAGACTCGGGCGATTGTTATCTTGGCTGATATGCATGGCAATGAGCTGTTCGGTGCGATCGGTAACAAGCTCGCGTGCGGCTTCGGCGGCCTGATCGTTGGACAGATGCCCTTTTGTAGATAGGATGCGCTCCTGAAGAAAGCGGGGATATTCTCCCTCGCGCAGCATGGTCACATCGTGGTTGCTTTCGAGCGCGAGGACTCGACAATCTTTGAGGGTGTTCATGGCTTGGCTCGATAGCTCTCCGGTGTCGGTGGCAAAGCCGATGGAATCATCGAGAGCATTGAATCGATAGCCGACAGGATTGATGACATCGTGTGATGTTGAGTAGGTTTGCACGTGGATGCCGGCAATGGATAGGGTGTCACCGGGATCGAATTCCTCGACAGGCAGATGTGAAAGATTTTCTTTGTTCGAAAGTGTGCCCCTGCTGGCAAAGAGGGGGCCGTGCCAGTGCTTGCACCAGACATCGAGACCCTTGATGTGATCGCTATGCTCATGAGTAATGAGAAGAGCCGAGACGTTGTCTGCCGAGAGCCCCAGTTCTGCCATGCGCTTTAATGTCTCGCGGCGAGAAAGACCGTCGTCAATCATGATGAGCCCCCGGGGGCCTTCGATGAGCGCGCAGTTGCCTTTTGAGCCGCTGCCAAGGATATGAAGGTGCAGACGAGACATAAGATTCCAAAGGATACAATGGGTGCGAACGAATAGAGGAGGAAGCAAATGCCAACGGTATCTCAACATTATGGACACCATGCTGCATCGCGGGCTGATGATAAAGCCCTGGCAACGCGGCAGACGGCTGCCCCCGTGGTGCTCATGGTATCAGGTGGTGCGGACTCGACGGCTTTGCTCCTTATGGCGTGCACATCAAAGTTGGATATTCTGGATGGGCGTGGTGTAGCCTCCATCGCGCGCGAGCGGCTGCACGTGCTGCACGTGAACCATCATCTGCGCGGCGAGGCATCCGATGGCGACGAGGCCTTCGTGCGTGAGCTCTGCGCGCAATATGGTCTACCGCTGTGTGTTGAGCATGCCTATTTTAATGATGAATCGGGCAATATCGAGGCGGCTGCCCGCGAAGTGCGCTATGCCGCGGCGCGGAGGTATGTCCGTGAGCTCTGCGCCCAGACGGGGGCACCGCGAACGGCGGCTCGTATCTGCACTGCGCACACGTCTTCTGATCGGGCGGAAACGTTTTTGATGAACGCGATTAAGGGTTCGGGCCCCGCTGGCCTATCGAGCATTCCTCGCCGGAGGAACATCGTGGTGCGTCCCTTGCTCGACCTGACTCATGATGAGCTCGTGGGCTATCTGCAGGTGCATGGTCAGCCGTGGCGAGAGGACGAGAGCAACGAGGACGTGTCGTACTTGCGTAACTACGTGCGCCATCGAGTGATGCCGGTGGTGGCGCAGCGCAACGCGAGCGTCTGCAAGACGATTGGCGCCGCCTGCGAGATCTTAGGCGATGAGGATGCCTTTCTTTCCCAGCTTTCCGCACAGGCGTTTCGAAGCTGCCTGCGTAAGGAGGCGGTGGGCGCACTGGTCCTCGACGCTCGCCGACTGGCCGCGGCCGAGGTGGTGATTGCTCGGCGCATGGTGCGACTGGCAATTAAGCGTATCGACCCCGACGCTCGCCCGGAGATGCGGCATGTGGAGCGCGTGCTCGCCTGTGTCGCCGAAGGCTCGGGTTCGGTCACGCTGCCGGCGGGAATCGATGCGCGCGTGGAGTTTGGCATGCTGTCATTCAAGGCCCCGGCGGCGCGCGAGGGGTTAGTTGCCGATTGGGTCACCATTCCCGGTCGATTGCCGCTGGGGGCGGGCCGCATCCTGGTGGCAGAGCCGATGGCTGTTGAGCCGGGGTGCGATATTGTGCGCCGTGCCCGTGAACTCGCGGGTGCCGGAGGGGTGGCCGCTATGGTGGATGCCGCGACGCTGGGCTTTGCCGATCGCGATAGCGAACGGATGCTCGCCGGCTCGCGCGGGGAGATTCCCGCCGAGGCGCGTTTGGCGCGTCTGTGGGTAGACGGTCCCGTGCCGGGGGATGTGATGTGTCCGTTGGGTATGAGTGGGCGAAGTAAGAAGGTGTCCGACCTGCTCAACGAGGCTCGTATTCCCGTCTCTGAGCGCGCAGGCGTTCCTGTGGTGAGAACGGCTCCGGGAGGTGCCGTGGTATGGGTCGCAGGCGTTCGCACGGACGAGCGTTTTAAATGCACGGCCGCAACGCGCGTGGCGTATCTGCTTCGTGTGGTCGATGCGGAATAGCATCCCACGCCAGCTATTCTGTGCGACGTTGACGGTATTCCCGCGCTGATGGCGTACGGGCTGGAAAATATACCCCGTGCGCTGCTAGAATGTGAAGTTCGCGTCCATACGGCGGTGTGTGGGCGATAAGCACAAGAAAGGGTTGTCATGGCTTCTCAACATCCGGATATCGAGAAGGTTCTGTTTACGCAGGAGGATATCGACGGTATCGTCTCTCGCCTAGGCGAGCAGATTACTCGCGACTACGCGGGTAAGGATCTGGTGCTGATTGCGGTCCTGCGCGGCGCCGTGGTCTTTATGGGCGACCTGATGCGCAAGATCGAGCTGCCGACCAACATCGATTTCATGGCTGTTTCGAGCTATGGCGACGGTGTGAAGTCCTCGGGTATCGTGCGTATCATTAAGGACCTGGATATCGACATCCGCGGTCGCGACGTGCTGATCGTCGAGGACATTCTGGACTCGGGCCTGACGCTCAAGTATCTGATGAAGAACCTCGAGAGCCGCAAGCCCGCTTCTCTGGAGGTCGCCGCCTTCCTGTGGAAGGACGTTGAGGACCGTACCTCGGCCATCACACCCAAGTATGTTGGAACCCATTGCCCCGATGCCTTTGTGGTGGGCTACGGCCTCGACTATGCCGAGCGCTATCGTAACCTTCCGTATCTGGGCATTTTGAAACCGGAGGTTTATTCGTAAGATGCCCGACGACCGTAACGATAACAATTCCCAGACTCCCCGGGAGCCTAAGATCCCGGGGGTGCCCGGAGGCAAGAAGCCCACGCGTACGGGCTGGCTGTATTTTATTTTGGCTTGCGCGCTCCTGGGCTACGCCTTCTTTAACATGGGCTCCGGCTTTGCCAATTCCAGCAATACCGTAAAGCTCGCGACGAGCGAGATGGTGAGCGCCATCAAGCAGGATCGCGTCGAAGATCTGACCTATACGGTTCAAGACGGAAGCGTGACGGGTCATTACTGGAAGACGAAGAAGGACAAGGGCGATACGAGCGAGCTCAAGAGCTTCTCCTCGACCTATGTCGGCTCCGATTCGCTTGCCGAGCTTATGGCGGAGCACCCCGATACCAAGTACATCGTCAACACCAACGATCCCGATTTTTGGGGCGACTTGGCGATGAGCGTGCTTCCGACGATCGCCCTGATCGCCATTATGTTCTACTTTATGCGCCAGATGATGGGCGCCAACAACAGGAACATGCAGTTTGGCAAGACCAACGCCAAGACCAACGAGGCCACGCGCCCCAAGGTCAAGTTTGAAGACGTTGCCGGCGTGGACGAGGCAGTCGAGGAGCTCGAGGAGATTCGTGACTTTTTGAGCGATCCGGACCGCTATCGCAAGCTGGGCGCCAAGATTCCGCGCGGCGTGTTGCTGGTGGGCCCTCCGGGCACCGGTAAAACGCTGCTGGCCAAGGCTGTAGCCGGCGAGGCGGGCGTGCCGTTCTTTAGCATCTCTGGTTCCGACTTTGTCGAGATGTTCGTGGGTGTCGGCGCCAGCCGTGTACGTGACCTCTTTAAGGAGGCCAAGTCCCAGGCTCCGTCGATCATCTTCATCGATGAGATCGATGCCGTGGGACGTCAGCGCGGAGCCGGCCTGGGCGGCGGCCACGACGAGCGCGAGCAGACGCTCAACCAGCTGCTGGTCGAGATGGACGGTTTTGAGGAGAGCGAGTCGGTCATTCTGATCGCTGCGACCAACCGTCCTGACATCCTGGATCCGGCATTGCTGCGTCCCGGTCGTTTTGACCGTCAGGTCACGGTCGACCGTCCGGATGTGAAGGGCCGCGAGCAGATCTTGCGCGTGCATGCCGAGAACAAGCCGATGGACGAGGACGTGAAGTTTGAGAAGCTCGCCCAGATGACCGTTGGCTTTACCGGCGCCGATCTGGCAAATCTGCTCAACGAGTCTGCGCTGCTGGCTGCCCGCCGCCATCGTTCCGTGATCTCGATGGACGAGGTCGAGGAATCGATGGAGCGCGTGATTGCCGGACCGCAACGCAAGGGTCGTGTGATGACCGAAGCCGAGCGCACCACGATTGCCTACCACGAGAGCGGCCATGCCCTGGTGGGTCACATCTTGGAGCATTCCGATCCGGTCCACAAGATTTCGATCGTCAGCCGCGGCCAGGCGCTGGGCTACACGCTGCAGCTTCCGCAGGAGGACCACTTCCTCAAGACCAAGAACGAGATGCTTGACGAGCTCGCCGTGTTCTTGGGCGGTCGCGTTGCCGAGGAACTCATGTGCGACGACATCACGTCGGGCGCAAGCAACGACCTGGAGCGCGCGACCAAGATGGCGCGCGAGATGGTCACGCGCCTGGGCATGAGCGAGGAACTCGGCACGCAAGTGTTTGGCGAGGCGCAGCATCAGGTATTCCTGGGCCGCGACTATGCCGATCATCAGGATTACTCCGAGGAGACGGCGCGTCGCATCGATATCGAGGTCCAGCGCATTATGCGTGAGGCCCATCGCCGTGCGGTCGAGATTTTGGATGCCCGTCGCGATCAGCTCGACCTGATGGCCAAGGTGCTGCTTGAGCGCGAGACCGTCGAAGGCGACGCCGTGAACGCCCTGCTCGACAACGAGTGGGATGCCTACCTTGAGCGCGAGGGCGATGTCCTGGCAGCCAAGGAGGAGCGCAATGCCAAGGCGGCCGGCATGCCGACCAAGAAGCGTGCGCCTCGCATGAGCGAGGAGGAGCTGGCGGCTGATGCCGCAGCCTTTGCGCAGGCGGCCATGCAGGAGGATATCGAGGCCGAATCCGAGACTGCCGATGATGCCGACACCGACGCCGACGCCGACAAATAGTCTTTGTGGTGAAAGCCTCCGCGGGGAAACCTGCGGAGGCTTTTTCTTTGGCTCTGTTAGACCAGGATTGACATACATGTGTCCCCACGGTGCCATATCGTTGACCCCATAGACCGCGATGATGGGGGCAGCATGAACGCCGAAGACCTGGTCCTCAACTTCAAGAAGGGCATGGCGAACCTCAGCAAGA
>DBFBKG010000178.1:0-6431 GCA_048203815.1 Collinsella sp.
ATCGCCACGGACTTCGATCGCGAGGGCGAGCTGATCGGTTCGGACGCCCTCAACAAGGTGCGCGAGGTTGCGCCCGACCTGCCGGTCGCCCGCGCCCAGTATTCTTCGTTTACCAAGGCCGAGATTACGCAGGCCTTCGATAACCTCGTCTCGCTCGACCAGAACCTGGCCGACGCCGGCGAGAGCCGTCAGCACATCGACCTCATTTGGGGTGCGGTGCTCACGCGTTACCTGACGCTCGCCAAGTTTGGCGGCTTTGGTAACGTGCGCTCTGCCGGCCGCGTGCAGACGCCGACGCTCGCCCTGGTGGTCGAGCGCGAGCGCGAGCGCATGGCGTTTGTGCCCGAGGACTATTGGCAGATTCGCGGCATGGGTGCCGCGCAGGGCGCTGCCGAGGACGACCGCTTTAAGATTGCGCACAAGACGGCGCGCTTTACCGACAAGGATGCTGCCGAGACGGCGTACGGCCACGTCGACGGCGCCAAGACGGCGACCGTTGCCGCGGTGACCAAGCGCTCGCGTAAGCAGCAGCCGCCCACGCCGTTTGCGACGACCTCGCTGCAGGCTGCCGCTGCGGCCGAGGGCATCTCGCCTGCGCGTACGATGCGCATCGCCGAGTCCCTCTACATGGCCGGTCTCATCAGCTACCCGCGTGTCGACAATACCGTGTACCCTGCGACGCTCGATCTGGGCGCCGTGGTGAGCGACCTGGCAAAGATCAACCCGGCGCTGGCGCCCGTGTGCAAAAAGGTGCTCGCCGGTCCCATGAAGCCCACGCGCGGCAAGGTCGAGACCACCGACCACCCGCCTATCTATCCCACGGGCGAGGGCGACCCATCCACGCTCGACGGCGGCCAGCGCAAGCTCTACGACCTCATCGCCCGTCGCTTCCTGGCAACGCTTATGGGTCCCGCGACCATCGAGAACACCAAGCTCGAGCTCGACGTCAACGGCGAGCCGTTCGTGGCCTCGGGCGACGTGCTCGTGACCCCTGGCTTCCGCGAGGCCTATCCGTACGGCCTTAAGCGCGACGAGCAGATGCCGCCGCTGGAGCAGGGCGATACGGTCGACGTGTTCGACATTAAGCTCGAGGCCAAACAGACCGAGCCGCCCGCGCGCTACAGCCAGGGCAAGCTCGTGCAGGAGATGGAGAAGCGCGGCCTGGGCACCAAGTCCACGCGCGCGAGCATCATCGAGCGCCTGTACGCCGTGCGCTATCTCAAAAATGATCCCGTTGAGCCGAGCCAGCTGGGTATCGCCATCATCGATGCGCTGTCGCAGTTTGCCCCGCGCATCACGAGCCCCGATATGACCAGCGAGCTCGACGGCGACATGACCCGTGTGGAGCGCGGCGAGGATACCGAAGAGCATGTCGTGATGCACTCGCGCGCGCTGCTGGCTGGCGTGCTCGACGAGCTGCTCAAGCACACGCAGGAGCTGGGCGACGCCATCAGCGACGCCGTCACGGCCGATGCGCGCGTGGGAGCTTGCCCCAAGTGCGGCAAGGACCTGGTTATGAAGACGAGCGCCAAGACCCGTGGCAGCTTCATTGGCTGCATGGGCTGGCCCGACTGCGATGTGACCTATCCGGTGCCGAGCGGCGTCAAGGTGAGTCCGCTCGAGGGCGAGGCGGCCGTGTGCCCCGAGTGCGGCGCGCCGCGCATTAAATGCCAGCCGTTCCGTCAGAAGGCTTTCGAGATCTGCGTGAACCCCACGTGCCCCACCAACTACGAGCCCGACCTTAAGGTGGGCGAGTGCAAGGTGTGCGCCGAGGCCGGACGTCATGGCGACCTGATCGCGCACAAGAGTGAGAAGAGCGGCAAGCGCTTTATCCGCTGCACCAACTATGACGATTGCGGCGTGAGCTATCCTCTACCGGCGCGCGGTAAGCTCGAGGCGACGGGTGAGACCTGCCCCGAGTGCGGCGCCCCCATCGTGGTGGTCAACACGGCGCGCGGCCCGTGGCGTATCTGCGTCAACATGGACTGTCCGACCAAGGAGAAGAAGCCGGCCCGCGGCCGCAAGACTACGACCAAGGCGAGCACGGCCAAGAAGGCGACGGCGGCCAAGAAGACGACGGCCAAGAAAGCAACTGCCGCCAAGAAGACGACCGCGAAGAAGTCGACTACCAAGAAAGCAGCCGCCGACAAGTAACGGCGCAGTCGAAACATTGCCTAAAAAACGAGCGAGGACCCCACGATCCTCGCTCGTTTTTTTGACCGGCAGTTAGGGACGTTCCTTTTCTGCCGGCAGTTTAGGAACGTCCCTAACTGCCGGCTCGGGAACGACAAAGCGCTAGTTCACTTCGACGGGTTTGGCGCCGGGATAGCGCTCCTCAAAGTCTAGGCGATACTTATTGTCATTGGTGCCCGCCACGTTGTCGCGCGACAGCGGCGCCACGATCTCGTCCTTGTGGTTGGCGGGGCTGGAGTACTCAAGGCTGATCTCCCAGGCATCGCAAATCACGTCGATGCGGTTCTCCAGATCGTCGTAGAGCGTGATGATGTCTTTCCACGAGCCGTAATTCTGCGAGTCGATGGGAACGTCCAGGTCCTCGACCTCGTCCTTCAGGTCGCCGATCTGATCCTCGAGCGCCTCGGCGGCATCGCTGGCAGATTGGCGCGAGCCGCGGTCATCCTTGAGATAGTACGTGTTAAACGTGGTAGCGCAGTCGCGAACCTGCTGATCAAGATCGGAGAGCCTGCTGTAGTAGGAGCTCAGCTGGTCGTAGACGTTCTGCTCGCTGATGGTGGCGGCATCGTGGGCGTCATCGTCATCGTCAAGCTTGTTGGGGTCGCCCTTTACGGACACATCGTCGTCATCGTGGTCGATCTTGACCTTCTCGATGGTTGTGCCCTTGGAATCGTCGGCGTTCTTGTTGAACGGTCCGATCATAAAGAATGCGACCAGCGCGATAATCACGACGACCAGCACGGCGATAATGCCGATGAGCAGGGCGTTGTTGTTTTTGGGCGCGGCGGGAGCACCGGCCTGCGGAGCGGCGGTCGGTATGGGCTGCTGCGGCGCGGAGCCGGCTGGCGTCGCCCATTGCTGCGTCGCGCCAACTTCCGGCTGGGGAGCGGGCGCGGGCTGATGAGCGGACTGTACGGTCATGTCCGCCTGCTGGGGCTGAGTCGCCGTGGGCTGCTGCGCAGACTGAACCGTGGTCGCGGCGGTGTCGAAGGCGGCATCGGACGCAGCGGCATGTTCGGCTGCCTGCGCATTCTCTTGCGACTGAGAGGCCTGGCCATCATCGGTTGCCGGCGTTCCGCAGTTGGTGCAGAAGCGCTCGTCGTCTTTCAGAAGCTTGCCGCAATGGGTGCAAAACCGGGGCATGATGGTTCCTTCCATTCGATGTGTTGGCTAGATTATAAGGTGGTTCAGGTGCGGCTGGGCCGCGCCGGCCCAACTGGTTATGTGAGGATGATCGTGCCGCGCAAGCCCTGTCGCATGCGTCACAATGAGTGCGGCGTGCTGGGTGTCCGGCGCGGCCGTTTATCGACGGCTCGGTAGAATGCGATGGTGGGGAGTGAGTCTGTGTACTGCGGCGAGCAAGGTCGGGGTGGCGGCGACAACGTGGAGGCGTTCCGGTTCTCGCCGGGGGATGCGCCCCTCGCTGCGCGCGATTGCTCGCGTCGAGTGTTTTGTGCCGGGATGTTGACCGGAGCGCTTGCCTCGGTGATGAGCCTCGGCGGTTGTGCCGCGCGCCGCAACGAGGCTGAGGGCTCCGCTGTCCCTGTCAAACAAAAAGCGAATCATCCGTCCGCTCAAAAGACAGAAGCTGTCGCCCGGGCTTCTTGGATTGCCGGCCTTCAGCAAGATATCGAAGCCCTTGCCGAGCCGTATGGTGGGTCTGCCTCGGTCTATGCTGTGGCACTTGATCCTCAAACGTTCGCGTCGCTCGATGGTGAAGTCGCTGTGGCGCCGGACACGCGACGTGTAGCGGCAAGCATCATCAAGCTTCCCATTCTCGCTTGTGCGCTCGAGACCGTGACGGCGGGCGGGCTGTCCCTCGACGAGCAGATAACGGTAACGCAACAGGATATCGTGGGTGGCAGCGGCAACATTCAGTCGCGCGGTGCGGGTGTGTCGTACAGTATTGACGAGCTGCTGTGCGCCATGATCGCCCAGAGCGATAACGTGGCAGCGAACCTTGTTATCGGCAGGCTTGGCATGGATACGGTCAACGAAACGTGTGCCGCATTGGGGCTGACCCAGACCGTGCTCGCTCGTTTGATGATGGATGCCGAGGCCCAGGCACAAGGTCGCGAGAACTATACGAGTGCCCGTGATGCTGCGGCCGTGTTGCAGCGGCTGGCGGCGGGGACAATCGCGACGCCCGAGCTGTGCGATCGAGCGCGCGGATATCTGCTGGCGCAGGAAGACACCCGCGGTATTGTCGAGGGCGTTCCCGGCGGCGTTTTGGTCGCGCACAAAACGGGCAGCCTGGCGAATGCTCAGCACGATGCCGCAATCGTCTACACCGAGCGCCCTTACGCGCTGGCAATCCTCACCCAAGACCTCGAACGCGAGCAGGCCCTGGCCCTCGAGCGCGACATTTCCTTCACCATCAACGCCCGCGCCCACTCCTAAGTTGCGGTGAAATAGGGATTGTATTTGCTGTTAGAAGACGTATTCAGTCCCTATTTCACCGCAACTTAGAGGGTCGGCAGTTAGGGACGGTCCGTTTCGGCCGGCACGTTAGGAACGTCCCTAACGGTCACCTAGTCATTTAAGAACGTCCCCAATGACTAGGTGGGATTTGGGGTGCGCCTGCCCCTGGGGTATCATGGCTTGGTTGATATATCTGCATTTACGCGCCTTGTAGGAAGGGGCTGCGCCCATGGCTTTTGAGCCCGCTCAACATAGCTTTATCACGCTCGAGGGCGTCGACGGCGCCGGCAAGTCCACGCAGGCGCGCCTACTTGCCCGTGCGCTCGAGCTCGCTGGCTACCAGGTTGTGAGCCTGCGCGAGCCGGGCGGTACCGCCATCAGCGAAAAGATCCGCGCCCTGCTGCTCGACCCTGCCAATACGGCGATGGGCGACACCTGCGAGCTGCTGCTCTACGAGGCGGCACGCGCTCAGTTGGTGCATGAGGTCATAGCTCCCGCCCTCGCTGCCGGCAAGGTGGTCCTGTGCGACCGTTTCTACGATTCCACGACCTGCTACCAGGCGTTTGCCGATGGCCTCGACCGTCAGATGGTGCGCGATGCCAACAACCTGGCTGTCACCGGTACGCATCCGGCGCTCACGCTCGTCTATCACATCACGCCCGAGCAGGCGGCGCTGCGCATGGCGGCCCGCGGTGCGGCGGATCGCATGGAGGCAAAGGGCATGGCCTTCCAGGAGCGCGTTTATCAGGGATTTTGTTCCATTGCTGCCGAGGAGCCAGACCGCGTGAAGCTCATCGACGCCACTGCGTCGATCGCAGACGTCTTCGCGCAGACGGTCGAGCTGGTTCGTGCGTACGGTCTCGACATCCCCCAGGATGCCGTCGCCGCTGCGCTTGCCCAGGAGGCTGAGTAACATGGCCCCCGCGCAGACAAGCCTGCTGGCCAAGCTCGACACCCAAGAGCGCGTGCGCGATTTTTTGACCAACGCCGTCGCCAGCGGCCGCGCATCGCACGCCTACCTGTTTTTGGGCGCTCCCGGTGCCGGCAAGCTCGATGCCGCATGGGCGCTCGCCCAGGCCTTCCTGTGCGAGCAGGACGGCTGTGGCGCATGCGACAGCTGCGTACGCGTTGCTCGGCACACGCATCCCGACGTGCACTATTACACGCCCGAGAGCGCCACGGGCTACCTCATTGCCCAGACCCGCGAGCTGCTCGATGACGTGCCGCTGGCGCCCATCCGCGCCAAGGCCAAGGTCTACATCATCGACCGTGCCGAGCAGCTGCGCGCCAACACCGCCAACGCACTGCTCAAGACACTCGAGGAGCCGCCCGATGGCGTTATGTTCATCTTGCTGGGCACCTCGGCAGACGTGATGCTGCCCACCATCGTGAGCCGCTGCCAGTGCGTGCCGTTTCGCCTGGTGTCGCCCGCCGTGGCCGCGCGTGCCGTGAGCCGCGCGACGGGTCAGGACCTCGCGCGTTGCCGCATGGCGGTCGCCGTGGCGGGAAGCCCCACACGCGGCATCGAGTTCCTTAAGAGCGCCGAGCGCCAGGATGCTCGCCGCCAGATGGTCCGCGCCATCGATTCGCTCATCGCCGCCGACGAGGCCGATGTGCTCAGTCGCGCCAAGTCACTCATCGTCGCCGTTAAGGCACCGCTCGCCGAGGTCAAGTCAACACAGGAAAAGGTGCTCGAGCAAAACGCCGACTACCTGTCGCGTGGAGCATTGAAGCAGCTTGAGGACCGCAACAAGCGCGAACTCAACGCGCGCGAGCGTTCGGGTATCATGGAAGCGCTGGCGAGCGCGCGGACGCTC
>DBFBKG010000179.1:0-2775 GCA_048203815.1 Collinsella sp.
GCGGGCGGGCGTCGCCGTCGTTATCGCCGGCAACAGCACACAGAACCTGGAACGCCACATTCGCCGCGACGATCCGCGCGACGTCGAGCATGCGCGACGCGGATTTTGGGTCACGACGCTCGATGTGAGCGTGGGCGCCGATAGCGCCGACTTTGCCATTATCGAGCGCCTGCAGGCTGGCGACGTGGTCGTGACGCAGGACATTGGCCTGGCGAGCATGGTGCTCGGACGCGATGCCGCCGCTATCGGCGTGCGCGGGCGTGTCTACGATAAGGCGACCATCGACATGCAACTGTTTATTCGCCACGAGGAAAAGAAGGTGCGTCGCGTTGGCGGTCGCACCCGCGGGCCGGCAGCCTTCACCAGCGAGGACCGAGCCCGCTTTAAACGCAACCTCACCGAGTTGCTACGCTAACCAAGGCAGATTTTTGGGATATGCCCGGAAATCTGCCTTTTTGTTTAGAGCGGTGTGAGCGCTCAGGATCCATGGCTCAACAAAAAAAACGGGCTTCAAAATGCCATGCATCGCCGCATTGTGCCGGCGCCGAGCATGGCTATTTTGAAGCCCGTTTTGTTAAGCCTACTTAGAGGCCAAAGGCGGATAGGATGAGGCCCCAGCCGGCGCCGATGACGTACATCATGATCAGGAACAGGACGTTTTCGCGAGCGCTGCGGTTGGTGCGGAACAGGACCAGGTAGCCCACGCCGGCGGAAATGAGCGTGCCGGCGAGCATCGGCGCCAACTGTAGCGCGCCCTCCAGGTACAGCTGCGTGATGACCACGCTGGCCGAGCAGTTGGGAATCAACCCGACAAGCGCCGAACCCAGGACAGCGAGCGTCTCGTTGCCGCGCAGGAACTGCTCGATTGCAGACTCGCCAAAGGTCTCGAGCACGGCGACCAGAATCAGCGTCACCAGGAAAATGAATACCGATACCTGAACGGTGTGCGAGATGGCGCTGCGGATGATTGACAGAACGGGCGCGCCCTCGTGGGAGTGGCCATGCTCGTGGCCGTGGTGGTGCTCGTGCTCGTCCGCGTGACCATGGTCGTGGCTGCGGTCGTGCCCGTGCTCGTCCTCATCCTCGTCACAGCCGCAATGATCGCGTTCGCACAGCTCGTGGATGTGACCGGCACTTACGCCCGCCTCGGCCACTTCGTCAATGATGTCGCCCCCGGTATGGTCGTCGTGCGCGCAGTTCACATGAGCCGGATTGGCAGCGGTCCCCAGCACGGTACGGCGAATCGCCGCATGCGCGCGGGCATTACGACGAAGGCCGCGGATAGCCGCATCCACGATAAAGCCCGTGACCAGCGCGATCAGCGCTTTCGAAGCCAAAAGCATCACCATGGTCTGCACGGGAACCTGCTCGGCAAGCAACAGCGGCAGCATCTCGTCGGAGGTCGAGAGGAAAACCGCAACCAGTGTGCCCAGCGTCACGACGCGACCGGCGTACAGCGTCGCCGCCATGGCCGAAAAGCCGCACTGCGGCACCATGCCCAGCAGCGAGCCAACCACGGGGCCCGCGGCGCCGGCGCGTTTGATGGCGCCGTTGACGCGGTCGCCTGCAACGTGCTCGAGCGTCTCGAGGGCCAGATATGTCACCAATAAGAACGGCACCAGCGAGAGCGTGTCCTTGCCGGCGTCGAGCAGAATATCAATCAGTAAATCCATGACGGATGGAACCTTTCGTGTCTTTCGGCAGCATTGTAAAAGTCCTAGCGGTCAACTAGGGTATTGTAGTTGTCCCGGGCGCGGTGCCAATAGTTGCCCATGGTAAACTATCATCTCGCCACAACTCAGTAACCCCGAGCCGCGCGACGCGGCCCGTCCAAGGAGCAGCATATGAATGTTTCGCAAGCACTCGAATACGAGCGCCAGCCGTTTATCCCCATGTTTATCTATGGCGATCACGGCGCCATGGAGTCCGAGCGCCAGAAGGGCGAGGAGGCCCTCAAGGTGCTCGAGACCGAGTACTTTACCGCCGGGGGCGACCCCGGCTTCGACTTTGCCACTGTGCGCGACCTGGCCGACCGCAACCGCGACCTGTGCGACCAGATTGGCGAGGCGCGCCTGCGCAACGTGACGCCCGCGACGCTCTCGCGCGGCCTGTCCGACGCCGACACCTGCGCCGCCATCGGCAAGATGCAAAAGCGCACCGCCGCGTCCGTTATGCGCGAGATCCGCGGTGACCGCGACGCACTCGGTGTGGCCTATGCCCGCAAGCCCATCCAGGGCACGGTGCTCGGCATCGACATCGAGACCACCGGTCGCGCGCCCGAGCGCGGCTACATCATCAACGTGGGCTGGGAGATTATGGATCTCACCAGCGACGCCGTGCCGCATGACGCCGAGGCGCACTACTGCGGCCTGCCCGACATCTACCGCGGCGAGGATGTGCCGCTATCGAACATCCATCACATCACCTGGGACGACATCGACGGCAAAAAGCCGTTCCGCGAGAACAAGGAGCTGCAGAAGCAGCTGCTCAAGCTCATGAAGAAGTATCCCTATATGGCACATAACGCCGCCTTCGAGGACAGCTGGTTCAAAATCCACCTGGACGGTTACGCCGAGGCACGCCGCGCAGGCAAGATCATCGTCATCGATTCACGCCAGATCTGCCGCAGCCTGGACGCCGACGTGCGCTCGCTCCCCCGCGAGTCCGCGCCCGCTGCGCTCGAGAACTGGGCGCGCCGCCGTGGAACCCTCGCCGCCGACGCCAACGAGCAGCACCTGGGCCTCGACGACACCGACCTCATGCTCCGTACCGTCC
>DBFBKG010000180.1:0-3767 GCA_048203815.1 Collinsella sp.
GCCGTGGAACCCTCGCCGCCGACGCCAACGAGCAGCACCTGGGCCTCGACGACACCGACCTCATGCTCCGTACCGTCCAGGCCGAGTTCAACCTCAAGAACCTGTTTGCGAAGTAGAAACGTCTGCGACAAACCACGGCGTAGATCACGAGCGGCCTCGCAGCGGGAAACCTCGCAGCGGGGCCGCCCTACGTTCCACAAGCAGGCCCGCTCTTCACAAATTCTGAACCCTATTTTTTAACTATTTCGGTACTTTCCCGACACGTGATTTGTGTTCAGATAGCGATGCATCGATACCAAATGTGCAGAAATTGAGCATTTCTATGCTATAGCCAAGCAGCGAAAACATTGATTTAGGGTGAACGGGCCCATAATCGCGTCAAGCTTTTGGACAGCATTTGGTTAGACCCCAAAAACGGCTTTCCCACTCAGCACCATCGACACGGTATTTTCTGACACGATACTTACCATGAGTATCGTTTTGTCACATAACACGGCAAAAGCGGTCTACCAGGCCGCGCATTCGGTGTCTGCGAAAGACATCGAGTCCTGCAGCCCTGCCGCAATTTACGGATCGTGCCCCACCGGAACGCTCCTCGACGCGGCCACAGAATGGCTTGCCAAACATGATGTTGCCCGCGACGCAAATGAATCCCTCGAGGTAATGGTGTTTGATCGCAGGAACGCGCGCTACGCGATGAACTGTCAATGCCATGTTTCGTCAAAGCGATTCTCATGCTCGCGTTTTTTAGAGCTAGAAGATGACATCTACATTGTTGGCGTTGAGCTATGTGCACTTCAGGCCGCCACCTATCTTTCTTTTCGCGAACTGGTGGAGTACTACTTTGAGCTGTGCGGCGCCTATTCCCTTGGAACCGGTTCTTCTAGCTCTTATGCCGAGCGTTTCCCACTTACCTCAACCGAGAGGTTAAAGCAGTTCTTTAATTCCATTACCAGATGCGACGGTTTGGCCCTTGCCCGAAAGGCTATTCAATGTGTACGCGACGGATGCCGATCTCCCATGGAAACGGCATTTATCATGATGCTTACGCTGCCCAAAAGCGAAGGTGGACTTGGTATTAAGGGAATTGAGACCGATTACGAATTACAGGTCACCGCCGCCGCAAAAAATCTCACGAGACGCAGAAAGTTCTTTTTGGATGCATATCTGAAGAAATCTCGAACAGATATTGAATACAACGGTTTTTATCACGACGCGGAAGAAGACCGCGCCATCGACGAAGAACGCAAGAACGCACTTGCGTCCATGGGGTACGGAATCATCACCGTCAGCCGTTATTCCTTTATGCATGCCAGCTCTTTCGTTAGGGTCATGGAGGCAGTCCAACGAAAAGAAGGTATACGCCCCTCGCGTTTGCCAAAAGACTTTCAAATCATGCAAGAGGACCTGAGACTGTTTCTGCTCAGAAGGTTTATTGAGGAGAAGAGACGAATCCAGGAGGAGCTTCGCCAGGATTCCGAAGAGCGTCAACGAATTGACCTCGAAAAAGCAATGCTCGAAAGCATCACATTGGACGATCCGACGATTAACGAGGCTCCGGCAATCGATGACATGCAAATCGTCGAACCAGGCAGCCCATCACTCAACCAAACAAGCAGCTTCACGCCCGAGGGCAGGGTCTTCGGGGCCGGAAACTAGGCCGACTAACAAGGTGGGTACCCTAGCGACGTGCAAAATTGCGAGTATTCAGCAGGGTCGGGTGTCCATCACCCTCGAGTGGATCCAAATGTGAAGCGAAATCACTCTTGCGTGAGAACGTTAGGCAACATTTGAGGAAGAACTCATCGGTTTAACACCCTAAGATAGCTCTTGAACTACATTATTTGGCCCGCGATAGATTAACAGACCCCCTATCGTTGCAGAATACTCCAATTTTTGCACGGCGCAGGGGCACCCACCCCGGCATCGCTAATCAAAACCGCTTAGTCCGGGATCTCGTCCGCTTTTCCTCATCATTTTGTACGACGAATTACCCGAACGTTATTGACATATGAACATGCGCTCATATAATCGGAAGCAAGTTATATGAGCGCATGTTCATATGAAAGGATGTTGCAATGAGCGACCACGCTGATGAAACAAAGACTGACATCGAGGCCACCGAACCCGTGATCCCCACCACCTGCTCGCCCGAGGACCTTCCCGACGAGGAGCTTCTCTACGACCTCGCTGACCTGTTCAAGGTCTTCAGCGACACCACGCGCATCAAGATTCTCTATGCCCTCATGGGCCGCGAGCTCTGCGTAGCCGACATCGCCGAGGCGACCGCAACCTCGCAGTCGGCAGTGTCGCACCAGCTGCGCACCCTTAAGCAGTCGCACCTGGTCAAATTCCGCCGTGACGGCCGCAACATCCTCTACTCGCTTGCCGACGATCATGTCTACACCATGCTCAATCAGGGCATGAGCCATATCTGCGAATAGCAACCAACCACGGTACCAGCGCGGTCTGCACCCAAGCCGCAAAACAGCGAAAGGAACCCACCATGAAAAAGCAGTTTAAACTCGACGAGATCGACTGCGCCAACTGCGCGCGTGAGCTTCAGGACGAGCTGGCCAAGCTCGATGGCGTCAAATCCGTGTCCGTCAACTTTATGACCCAGAAGCTGACGCTCGAGGCCGATGACGCCGAGTTCGACGAGGTCCTCGACCGCGTTGTAGAGTTTACGGCCGACGCCGAGCCGGACTGCGAGATCATTCTCTAGCCCAGGTTTACGCCAACATGCAAGGCCGCGCATGCCGCGGCCTTTGCTCGCGAAATTATATGAGCGAGTGTTCATACATTCAATTGGAGGATACGAGTCATGGCCACCGCCGACCCCAAGAAGAAAAAGAAGAAGCGCAAGAAGAAAGAGTCTCTTGAGCATAAGCGCAACCGCATCCTGGTAGCGCTGGGCATTTTTGCCGTGGTGTACGCCCTCGATGAGCTCGGTGCCCTCACCGCCGCATTCGGCACCCCGGACGACATCTACGCCAGCTTTGTGATGTTCCTCGTGCCGTTTTTGATTGCCGGCTACGACGTGCTCCAAAAGGCATACAACAACATCCGCCGCGGCAAGGCCTTCGACGAGAGCTTCCTCATGGCCGTCGCGACTATCGGCGCGTTTGCCATGGTGCTCTTCCCCGATACCGACCCGCACATGGCCGAAGGCGCCGCCGTCATGCTGTTCTACCAGGTCGGTGAGCTGTTCCAGGCATACGCCGTGGGCAAGAGCCGCAAGTCGATCAGCGCCATGATGGACATCGCGCCCGACCACGCTAACGTCGAGCAAGCCGACGGTACACTCGAACAGGTCTTTCCCGATGACATCGCCGTCGGCACCGTGATCGTGGTCAAACCCGGCGAGCGCGTGCCTATCGACGGCGTCATCGTCGAGGGCGAAACCCAGCTCGACACCGCCGCGCTCACGGGCGAGTCAGTCCCCCGCCCCGCCAAGTCCGGCGACGATATCATCAGCGGCTGCATCAACATGACGGGCCTCATCCACGTGCGCACCACCAAGCCCTTTGGCGAGTCCACCGTCGCGCGCGTCCTGGAGCTCGTGGAGAATGCCAGCGAAAAGAAGGCGCGCACCGAGAACTTCATCACGCGCTTTGCCCGCGTCTACACCCCCGCCGTCACCGGCGCCGCTGCGGTGCTCGCGCTCGGCGGCGGCCTGGTCACCGGTGCCTGGTCCGACTGGATTCTGCGCGGTCTGACCTTCCTGGTCGTCAGCTGCCCGTGCGCGCTCGTGATCAGCGTACCGT
>DBFBKG010000181.1:0-6749 GCA_048203815.1 Collinsella sp.
ATCGAGCTGCAGGTCGCCGTCGATGGCGAGCTCGGGAGCCTTCTCCTTGCAGAACTTCACAGCCTCCTGGACCTTCTTGGCGACCTCGCCACCGGCGGAGCCCATGGTGGAGTAGGAGAGCATGGCCACGTGCGGCTCAACATTGCCCATGAAGGTGGACCAGGAGTGGGCCGAGGCGATGGCGATCTCGGAGAGCTCGTCGGAGGACGGGTTGATGTTGAGGCCGCAGTCGGCGAAGATCAGCGTGCCGTCGGTGCCGAACTGCGGGGTGTCGGTGCACATCACGAAGAAGGCCGAGACCAGTTTGGTGCCCGGGGCAGTCTTGAGGATCTGCAGCGCAGGGCGCAGGGTGTCGGCGGTGGAGTGGCAGGCGCCGGAGACAAGGCCGTCGGCGTCGCCCATCTTGACCATCATGGTGCCAAAATAGGTGGCGTCCATCACCTGGGCGCGAGCCTGCTCGATGGTAACGCCCTTCTTGGCGCGGAGCTCGGCAAACTTCTGCGCGTACTCCTCGTGCTTCTCGGCATTGCGCGGGTCGATGACGGTAGCGCCGGGAACGTCGATCTCGTCGGGGTTGCCCAGGATGACGAGCTTTGCCAGGCCCTCCTCGATGATCTTGGTGGCTGCGACGATGGTGCGCGGATCCTCGCCCTCGGGCAGGACGATCGTCTTAAGGTCGGCCTTGGCGGCAGACTTCATACGGTTAAGGAAATCGCTCATGTTACTCCTTACAAGCGTTTCACTAAGCTCCAGGCGCCCGGCTGTTCACGAATAAACCCGCTGCTAGCGGGTTTACCTTTCAATAATGTACGCCGCGGTGCTTGAGCTTTCCTTGTGTGGCAAGCTCATTATAGGACGCATTAGCGCTATAATCGCTCTGATAAATATGTCTCGACGTATGTTCGAGAAAAAGCCCAGTTAAAAAGCGTGTGGCTTTTGACAAGGAGTATCGATGCAGATTACCTCAGGCCTGCCTGAAGGCTTTAACGCCGGCGCGTACGACATGATTGTCGTCGGTGCTGGATATGCCGGTGCCGTTTGCGCCCGCCGTCTTGCCGAGACCATCGGCTATCGTGTTGCCGTTTTGGAGCGCCGTAGCCACATTGCGGGCAATGCCTATGACTGCACTGACGAGGCCGGAATCCTGATCCACGAGTACGGTCCGCATATCTATCACACCTTTAACGAGCGCGTCCACAATTTCCTGTCGCGCTTTACCAAGTGGACGGACTACCAGCACAAGGTGCTCGCCAACATCAACGGTACCCTTATGCCCGTGCCCTTTAACCATGCGAGCCTCAAGCTCGCCTTTGGCGATGAGCGCGGCGAGGAGCTGTATCAGAAGCTCGTGGAGACCTTTGGCAAGGACGTCAAGGTGCCCATTATGGAGCTGCGCAAGAAGAACGACCCGGATCTTGCCGAGGTCGCCGATTACGTCTATGAGAACGTCTTTTTGCATTACACCATGAAGCAGTGGGGCCAGACGCCCGACCAGATCGACCCCTCGATCACCGGCCGCGTTCCCGTCTTTGTGGGCGATGACGATCGCTACTTCCCGCAGGCTCCTTTCCAGGGCATGCCGCAGGACGGCTATACCGCGCTGTTCGAGCATATGCTCGATCACGATCTGATTGACGTATTCTGTGACGTAGACGCCCGTGACCTCTTTGAGATCGACGAGACTACCGTCAAGATCGACGGCAAGGTCTATGGTGGCGAGATCGTCTACACCGGTCCACTCGACGAGCTGTTCAACCTCGACCTGGGTGCGCTGCCGTACCGCACGCTCGATATGAAGTTCGAGACGCTCGATATGGACCAGTTCCAGCCTGTGGGCACCGTCAACTACACCACGAGCGAGGACTACACGCGTATCACCGAGTTCAAGAACATGACCGGTCAGGTCTTGCCCGGCAAGACCACCATCATGAAGGAGTACTCCAAGGCCTATACGCCCGGCTCGGGCGAGACGCCGTACTACGCTATCCTGGAGCCCGAGAACCGTGAGCTCTACGAGCGCTATCTTGAGCGTGTCCAGAACCTGACGAACTTCCACCCGGTGGGTCGTCTGGCCGAGTATCGTTACTACGATATGGACGCCGTGACCAATTCCGCCCTCGATCTTTCGGATGAGATTATCGCCTGCCATGCATAAAGTCATAACATTCGGTATTCCCTCGTATAACGCCGCCAAGGACATGGACCATTGCATCATCTCCATCTTGGAGGGGAGCAATTACGCCACCGATATCGAGATTATCGTGGTGGACGACGGCTCCAAGGACGAGACGGCCGCCAAGGCCGACGAGTGGGAGGCCCGTTATCCCGGTATCATCCGCGCGGTGCACCAGGAGAACGGCGGCCACGGTATTGCCGTCCTTTCGGGTCTGCGCGAGGCGCAGGGCACCTACTACAAGGTTGTCGACTCGGACGACTGGCTCGACGGTGCGGCACTTTCGACCATGCTGTCGATTCTGCGTGGCTTTGAGGAGCGCGACCAGCGCGTCGACCTGTTTATCTCGAACTACGTGTACGAGAAGGTTTACGAGGGCACGCATACCGCTATTGGCTACAAGTTTGCCCTGCCGCGCAAAAAGATTTTCTCTTGGGACCAGATCGGGCACTTCCGTCCCGATCAGAACCTGCTTATGCATAGCCTGTGCTATCGCACCGATGTGCTGCGCGAGTCCAATCTACCTATGCCGGCACACACGTTCTACGTGGATAATATCTACGCATACGTGCCGCTGCCGCGCTGCAAGACCATGTACTACGCCGACATCGACCTCTATCGCTACTTTATCGGTCGCGAGGGCCAGAGCGTCAATGAGGCCACGATGGTCAAGCGCCTGGGCCAGCAGTTCCGCGTAACGCGCATCATGATGGAATCGTTCCACCTGTACCAGGACGTTGAGTCCTCACGTCTGCGTTCGTACATGATGGGCTACTTCACCATGATGATGGCGATTTGCTCGGTGCTCACCAAGCTTTCCGAGGAAGATTGTGCCGATGAGCGCCTGAAGACGCTGTGGAAGGACCTGAAAGAGTACGACGAGCGCATGTATCGTCGCGCTCGCTACGGCGTGGTCGGATTCTTTACCAACCTGCGTGGACGGGCCGGAGACAAAACCACACTCGGCCTATACCATCTTGCCTCAAAGATCTTCAAATTCAACTAACTGTTGAGTAATCGCTGCTGATAGGTTGACTGGGCCCCTTGGCCTTTAGTTTGCTACTGCGAACAGTCCTGCTCGCACGGAAAGCACATTAAGTGCTTTCCGGCTCGTGCGGAACTTGTATCAAACTAAAGGCTAAGGGGCCTCTGCTATAAGAATCGATTGTCAGACTGTCTGAATTTGAAGATCTTAGACGCGCGGTACACAGGGGCCTGGGCTGAAAATAATTTAGTTGGTAGTCGGTCGGGGACGGGCGGGCGTTACGTTTGTCGCGATTTCCGCATGCAAAGAAGGCCACTTAATGTGGCCTTCGTCTTGCATAGGACTGTAGAGCAGCAAACGTAACGCCCGCCCGTCCCCGACCGACGGTCGAGTGAGATTAGTTTGCGGCGCCGGGGATGCCGTGGGAGGTTTTGGCGGTTTTGGCTCCGTTTACGATGGCGGTTTGCAAAGCCCTTACGGCGAGCATGCCCAACAGGTCCAAGGGAACGGCGGCGCTTGTCTGAGCGTCTAGTTTGCCGCTGGCGAGGGTGTAGATGGTGTCACCGTCGTTCGTGGTGTGCGTGGGGCGGATGGCGTGCGCATAGGCGTCTGCGGCCATCTGGGAGACCTTGGTGGCCTGAGCCTTGGTGAGCTCAACGTTGGTGACGATGCAGCTGATGGTGGTGTTGGTGCGGTCGAGTGGCATTTGCATGGAGCCGGCGGCGGCAAAGGCTGCGAGCTCCATGTCGACGATCTGGTCGCTATCGGCTGCGGCGCGCATGCCAGCGACCCATTCACCGGTGAAGGGGTCGACGATATTGCCGCAGGCGTTGACCGAGACCACGGCACCCACCTTAACAGGGCCGAGTGCCACGGCGGCAGCGCCTAGGCCGGCCTTCATGCAGGTGGCGGGGCCC
The DNA here is from genome assembly GCA_048203815.1 of Collinsella sp. GTDB lineage: Bacteria > Actinomycetota > Coriobacteriia > Coriobacteriales > Coriobacteriaceae > Collinsella. The sequence goes on from DBFBKG010000181.1 coordinate 4,076, forward strand.
ATGAGCTTGCCCACGGTGGCACCGGTGCCGGCACCTACATTGCCCTGCTCGAGCATGGTGGGGGTGTTGTCGAGCGCCTCGCGCACGGCGGAGATGCCAGCCTCAATGTCGGGGCGTACGGTGGGGTCGCCAAACGCGAGGTCGAAGATGCAGCTAGAGCACACGATGGGCACCTGAGTGGGGCCGACGGGAAGGCCGATGCCGCGGCTCTCGAGCTCGCGGGCGACGCCGCTTGCGGCCTCCAGACCAAAGGCCGATCCACCCGAAAGGCAGACGGCGTGGACCTTGTCCACGGTGTTCTCGGGACGCAGCAGGTCGGTCTCGCGCGATGCCGGTGCACCGCCGCGAACGTCAACACCGCCGGTGGCGCCCTCGGGTGCCACGATTACGGTGCAACCGGTGCCGGCCTCCTCGTCCGTATAGTTGCCAAAGCAAAAGCCATCGACATCGCAAACGTCAATGGCCTCAAGCAGTGTATCCATGTTTTACTCCTATCGGTTTTCCGCTGGGCCTTATGCCCGGTCGGGATCCGTACGGTACGCCGAAATTGTAGGCGCTGGGGGATACCCAGCGCCAGATGCAATTACGATAGTTTTTGAATCGCGCGTGCGACGCGTGCGATGGGCAGGCCCACCACGTTGTAGAAGTCGCCCGAAATATCATGCACGAGCATGCGCCCGCCGACGCCCTGGATGCCGTAGGCGCCTGCCTTGTCCATGGGCTCGCCCGAGGCGACGTAGCGCTCAATCTGCTCGTCGGTGAGCTCATAGAACGTCACGTCGGTCACATCGACAAACGACAGGCTCTCGGCGGCGTGCGGGGCTGTTACGTCTCCGGCTCTAACGATGCAGGCGCCGGTTGCGACCTGGTGCGTGCGCCCCGAGAGCTCGTGGAGCATGGTGCGGGCTTCGTCCTCGTTTGCCGGCTTGCCCAAAAGCTTGCCATCGAAGGTGACGATGGTGTCGGCCGCGATGGTCAACTCATTGGGCTCGGCGTGCTCGGTGGCAACGGCGGCAGCCTTAGCGCGAGCTAAGCGCTCGACAAGCGTAAGCGGGGTTTCGTCATCAAAAGGAGTCTCGTCGATGTCAGCGGGAATGACGCGGATGTCGTAGCCCGCTTCGCGCATCAACTCGATGCGGCGCGGTGATTGCGAAGCCAAAATCATAGCTGAATGCCCTCGGCAACCTTCTCGACAGCCTTGTCGCCGGCGAGCGTACGCAGCAACTCAAGCGCAAAGGGGAGCGACTGGGCCATACCGCTGGCGGTGATGATGTTGCCGTCGTGCGTGACCTTGTCGCCGGTATAGGCGCCCTCGGGGAAGCTCTTCTCAAAGCCGGGGAAGCACGTGGCGTGGCGTCCCTCGAGTAGGTCAAGCTCGCCCAGGATAAACGGGGCGGCGCAGATGGCGGCAACATGCTTGGTCGCGGCGAACTCGCAGACTACGTCGCAGACGCGCTGGTCGGCGCGCAGGTTGGTGGCGCCGGGCAGACCGCCGGGCAGCACGACGCAGTCGTACTCGTCAAAGTTAATCTCGTCAAAGAGTGCGTCGCAAGTTACGGGAATCTGCAACGAGCTTACGACCTCGCGCGTGGGCATGATCGAGACGAGCGTGGCACGCACACCGCCGCGACGCATGACATCGACCATGGTCAGGCATTCAATCGTTTCAAAGCCATCGGCGGCAAGAACGGCAACGCTGGGCATAAGGGTTCCTTTCAAAAAGCGGCATACAATTAGCCGTCTTATACCCCGAAGACATACGCTTGCCACGCTCCATTCCCCAATGATTTTGATCCTCGCCCCAGAAAATCATGCAGGGTGGATGGGTGTTGCGCACTAGGAGGGGCTTGCGGTGCGGCGATAAAATCTCGGCATCCGTCATCTTTCGCAACATGAGGAGCTGATTTGCGATGATAGGCCTTAGTGTATTTGATCTTCTCGTTTTGCTAGTTGTATTTGGTGGTGTCGCGGCTGTCGCCTTTGCTGTTATCTTGAACAAGGAATCGTCGAATAAGCCTCAGCCTCCGCAGTCCAATCCGTACCAGCAAATGCCTCCCGCGCAGCAGGTTCCGCCGCTTCAGCAGACGCCGACCGCGGTCGATGATGCTCAGCCAGTTGAGTCCGCTCATTTTTGCCCACAGTGTGGCTCAATGTTGGAGACAAACGCATCCTTCTGCCAAAACTGCGGAGCTCCCGTCAACCACCAGTGATTTTTCTGGGACGGGGATTAAACAATCATTCGGTACTCGATGATGTTTAATCCCCGTCCCATTTTCATCAGGCGTTACCGACTTTTTTGCGCGCTGGGAATTGTTGCGCAACACATTTTAGTTTTTTGGGCTTAGCTTAGCTTCAGATATTACTCACTTCTCGATTGAAAGGGGAAACCATGCCAAATACGAGAAAAATGAAATGGGGGGGCTTCTAATAGCCGGCCTAGCGCTGGCTGCTAGCCTTATTGTCGCGCCTCTGGGCGCCTATGCCGCCGACGTCCCCACGCCGGAATTCAAAGAAACATATACGGTGGAAAGCGCTGAGCGTGCTGTGTGCCGATCTTTATCTGGGAAGCACATCGTCTTTAACGAGGATAATAATGGTGACCCCGGCGATTATGGAACGGTTTTAAACGTTGAAGACGGAACACAAAAGCGTGTCAAAATGTCCCTCGAGAACA
>DBFBKG010000182.1:0-2692 GCA_048203815.1 Collinsella sp.
ACGGCCGAGGCAACGGCGGCGAGCGGCGTGTTGATGACGACCTCGCCGATCGACTTGGCGCCAAACGGGCCCGTCGGCTCGTAGCTCGGCTCAAAGGCCACGCGAATGCTGCCGATATCCAGGCGCGTGGGCAGCTTGTAGCTCATAAAGTTGCCGGTGCGCAGGCGTCCGCGATCGTCATGCTCGACAATCTCGTAGAGCGCATGGCCGATGCCCTGGGCAATGCCGCCCTCGGCCTGGACGCGCGCGAGCGCCTCGTTGATCACGGTGCCGCAATCGACGGCCGCCACGTAGTCCACCACAGTCACCTTGCCGGTGGCCTTGTCGACCTCGACCTCGGCGATGCCAGCCATAAACGGCGGGGGCGAAACGGGCAGGCAGGCAGAGGCGTGCGAGGTCAGCGCGTCGCCGCCCTCGATGTTCTTGACACACAGGTTGGCAAAGTCGCGCAGCGTAAGGTAGCGGTTCTGCTCACGCGCGGCGCGCTCATCGGACAGGCGCACGTACTGGCCGTCGAATACCACGCCGGTGGCGTCAACGTTCCACATCTGGGCGGCCTTGGCGCAAATCTTCTCGCGCAGCTCGGTCGCGGCGTTCTTGGCGGCAAGGCCCGTCACGTAGGTACCCGAGCTCGCGTACGAGCCGGCGTCGAACGGCGACACGTCGGTGTCCACGCCGCGCACCACGATCTGCGAGCTCTCTACGCCCAGCTCCTCGGCGGCAATCTGCGCCAAGATCGTGTCGACGCCCATGCCGTTATCGGTAGCACCGGTCGAAAGCGTAATGAAGCCGTCCTCTTCCAGGCGCATGTCGATGCCGGCGATGTCCACGTTGGAGATACCCGAGCCCTGCATGGTAAGCGCGCAGCCCAGGGCGCGCACGCGGTCGCCCAGGTCCACGGCAAGCGGCTTGTCGCGCCAGCCGATCATGTCCATCGCGCGCAGCAGGCAGCGGTCGAGCGCGCAGGCGTTGAGCTTCTCGTTGTAGTACTGCGGCATAATCTCGCCCTCGCGCACGATGTTCTTAAGGCGCAGGTCGGCGGGGTCCATGTGCAGCATGTCGGCGAGCTCGTTGACAGCGCTCTCCACGGCAAACTGGCCCTGGGTGGCACCATAACCGCGATACGCGCCGCCGCGGTTGGTATTGGTGTAGACGGCGTCCCAGCTAAAGCGGCTCGCCTTCACGTGGTTGTAGATGGGCAGGCTCTTGTGGCCCGAGAGGCCGATCGTCGTGGTGGCATGCTCGCCATAGGCCCCGGCGTTGGACAGCGTATGCAGATCGATGGCCGTGATGGTGCCGTCGTTCATGGCGCCCAGCTTAACGGTCATCTGCATCTGGTGGCGCGAGTTGCCCGCGGTGATGGTCTCCTCGCGGGTATAGCAGCAGTAGCTCGGACGGCCGGTCTGCTGGGTGACGAACGCCACGAAGATCTCGCAGCAGCCCGTCTGCTTGGAGCCAAAGCCGCCGCCGATGCGCGGCTTAATGACCTGCACCTGCGACTGCGGGATATCGAGCGACTGAGCGACCATGCGGCGCACGTGGAAGGGCACCTGCGTGGAGGTGGTCACCGAGATACGCCCAAACGCGTCGGTCGTCGCGAAGGCGCGGAAAGTTTCCATGGGCGAGGTCTGCGTGGCCTGGCTGGTGTAGGTGCGGGTGAAGACGATGTCGCTCTGGGCGAAGGCCTCGTCCAGATCGCCATAATCGCTGGTACCGCTGCACACCAGGTTGCGAGCAACGTCGCCGCCCTGCGGGAACATAAAGGTCACGTCGCCCTCGGGGTGGACCACGATGTCGTTATCGAGCGCCTGGGTAAAGTCGAGCAGCGGCTCAAGCACCTCATAGTCGACCTTGATGAGCTTGAGCGCCTTGTCGGCGGCCTCCTCGGTCTCGGCGGCGACGATCGCCACCTCCTCGTTTTGGTAGCGCACCAGGTTCTCGAGGATCAAGCGGTCGTAGGGACTCGGCTGCGGATAGCTCTGGCCGGCGATGGTAAAGCGACGCTGGGGCACGTCCTCGTAGGTGTAGACGCCCACCACGCCGGGCACCTTCAGGGCGCGCGACGTATCGATGGAGCGGATCTTGGCGCGCGCATACGGGCTGCGCTTGAGCTTAACGATGAGCGCGCCGGCGGGCACCAGGTCGCCTGTATAGACGGGACGACCCTCGAGCAGGGCCTTCGAGTCCTTCTTGGGCTGCTTGTGGGTGATCTGCTTGTAGGAGACACCGTCGCAGCTGGTGTCGTTGACCGGCAGTTCGGGCATCTCAAAGCCCACCCGCACGCCGGACTCGTTGAGGAAGCGGACGATGGCGCGCAGCTGGCTCTCGTAGCCGCTGCAACGGCAGAGGTTACCGGCAAGCTGGCGCGAGAGCTCCTCGCGCGTGGCGACGAGGCTCGGGTCCTCCTTGGCGGCGCGGGCGAGCGCCAGCACGTTCATGATGAGGCCGGGAGCGCAAAAACCGCACTGCTCGGCACCTTCGGCAGCCATCGCGCGGGCCAGTGCCTCGGACTCGGCCTTGAGGCCCTCGAGCGTGGTGATGGTGTGGCCCTCGACGCGAGCGGCGGGAACCGAGCAGCTCAGCACCGGATCGCCATCGAGCCACACCGTGCACAGGCCGCAGTTGGTGGTCTCGCAGGCGCAGCGCACCGACGCGCAGCCCTGCTCGCGCAGCAGCGCAAAGAGCATAGTGT